>JAISFR010000004.1 GCA_031263565.1 Candidatus Adiutrix sp.
CGATACGGCCGACGCCGTGGGCCGGGTAGACGGCCAGATCTCCTAATGCCAGATTCACCGGACACTCCTTCCACTACAGCAACTAATTATATCAAAGTAAACTGTGGAGGGCAAGTTGGAGGGCAGATTAATCCCGCAATTTTCGAAGTAGGCCCGATTATAAAAATAGCCGGTCGCCCCGGAGAGGGCGACGGAGCGGAGCGACCGGTCCGGTCGGCCAATCCGTCCCCTGCCGGGCAAAAATCGCCCTTTTTGCCCGGCTACGACCAGAACACTTGAAGATGGAAAGCTACTTTGAGAATCGCTGAGGTTAATCGGGCCGACCCTTTGACAGGCGGCCCTAAAAAGGGTATAGTTATTCACATCGACCATGAAGGTCTGATTTTGACGACTGTCGCCCGGTTGTTTTTCAGGGTCACGAAGGCCGTTTTCCTTATTTGCATTAAGGAAGGCGGCCCGTTTTTTTATTGCCTGACGTAAAGGAGAAAGTCATGAAGAAATTAGCCGCCCTGCTTCTGCCCGCCGCCCTGCTTCTGCTCTGGGCTCCCGCCGCCCCGGCCCACTTCGGGATGATCATCCCCTCCGCCCCGGTGGTCATGGAAAGCGGAGAGGCCGATCTGAAGCTCAGCCTCAAATTCTGGCACCCTTTTGAGAATGCGGGCATGAACCTGGCCAAGCCGGCCGCCTTTCAGGTCCATTTCGGCGGGGCCGGCGAAGATCTGCGGCCGGCCCTCAAAGAAATCAAGGAACGCGGCTTCAGCACCTGGGCCGCCGATTATCGAATAAAGCGTCCCGGTCTCTATGCTTTCACCATGGAGCCCACCCCTTATTTTGAAAAAGAGGAAGACTGCTTCATCATTCACTACAGCAAAGTCTATGTGGAAGCCTTTGGCGATGACCAGGGCTGGGCCGAGGCGGTGGGCCTGAAGACCGAAATAGTGCCCCTGGTCAGGCCCGGCGCCCTGTATGCCGGCAATGTTTTTCAGGGTCTGGTGCTGCTGGACGGCCGGCCCGTACCCGGGGCCGAGGTGGAAGTGGAATGGTATCCCGGGCCGGATCTTCAGGGCCAGGCCCCTTATGAATCCATGATTACCCAGACGGTCAAGGCCGATGGGGCCGGCATCTTCACCTACGCCGCCCCCCGGGCCGGCTGGTGGGGCTTTGCGGCCTTAAGCGAGGCTGATTATAAATTGAAGGAAGGCGGGCAGGACAAGTCCGTGGAACTGGGCGCGGTGCTCTGGGTGGATTTTCAGGAAATGCCCCCGGCCGTTCCCGTGGCCGAGTAACGACCCGTGAAGACCGGGTTTTTCAGACGGCGCCTCGGCCGAAGCGCCGCCTGGCTGCTGGGCTTTTTGCTCATCTTGGCGGCCGGGCGAAGCGCTGAGGCCCACAGCGTCTTTATCTTCGCCTGGGTGGATGCCGGGCGGATCTGCACCGAAAGCTATTTCACCAAAAAGAGCCGGGTGCGCGGGGGCCGGGTCTCCATGCGCGACTTGTCCGGAAATACTCTGGAAAGCGGGGTGACCGACGAGGAAGGCCTGTTCTGTTTCAAGCCTCCGGATCAGCGAGAGGGGCTGCTTTTTGTGGTGGAGGCCGGGGAAGGGCACCGGGCCGAATTTCGCCTGAGGGCCGAAGATCTGCCGCCCCCGGAGGCGGCGGTGCCCGCGGGCCCGGAAGCGGACTCGGCTGAAGCTTCCGCCCTTCCGGCGCCGCCGGGACTTTCGGCGGACCTGGAAACGAGGCTGCGAAATATTGTCCGTGAGGAATTGCGGGCTCAGTTGGGGCCCATCAATCGGGCCCTGGCCGAAAGCGAAAACGCCGGCGAGCCCGGCCTTCGGGAAATCGTCGGCGGCCTGGGCTGGCTGGCCGGCCTGGCCGGCCTGGCCTTCTGGCTGGCCGGACGGCGGAAAAGAGCCTGAGCCCGGCGGCGGCCGAACGAGCAGGTTGTTTCTTGACCGCCCCTTATTGATCTTGCTTCCGGCTTGTGATACAAATCTAAAGGCTGACCCTTCGGCCAACGGGAGCAAAAATGTCTGAAGATAGCCCAAAAAACATCAATCCGGCCATGATGGCCGAACTGGAATGGGTCTGGGTGCTGACCAGACCCGTCACCAAGCACCGCGATTCCATTTTCGTGCTGGACCTTGAGGACCGGGACGACGGCCGTCGCCGCCGGGTGGTCCCGGTTTTTGAACACCGGGAAGAGGCGGTGCTGATCAAGCCCGCTCTCTGCGGCGACCAGGCCGACGGCCACGCCGAGCACAGCATGCGGCTCAGCGAGGTCGGCGAGTTTGCGGCCAAAAACAAGCTGGAAATAATGTTGCTGGATGCCAGGGGCGCCATTCTGGCCCACCTGGAAGTCCGGGTCGAACAGGTTCCGGTGCATTGACGGGGCCGGTCTCATGCTGACTCTGGGTCTGGAAAGTTCCTGTGATGAAACGGCCGCGGCGGTTTTTGAAGACGGGGCGGTTTTATCCGGCGTGGTGCGCAGTCAGGTTGACCTGCATTGCCAATACGGCGGGGTGGTGCCGGAAATCGCCAGCCGGGCCCACCTGGAGGCGGTGGAGGTCGTCAGCCGGGAAGCCCTGGAGCAGGCCGGGCGGTCCCTGGAAGAGCTGGACGGGCTGGCCGTGACTCAGGGGCCGGGCCTGGTAGGGGCTTTGCTGGTGGCTTTGAGCTTCGCCAAGGGTCTGGCCCTGACCACCGGGCTACCCTTGACCGGGGTCAACCACATCAAAGCCCATGCCCTGGCCCCCTTTTTAAGGCTCCCCGGCGCGCCGCCCGCCCCGGAACCGGAATTCCCGCTGGCGGCCCTGGTGGTCTCCGGCGGCCATACCAATCTCTTTCAGCTGGATGATTATCTGACTTTCAAGCCGCTCGGCCGCACCCGGGACGACGCGGCCGGCGAAGCCTTTGACAAGACCGCCAAACTGATGGGCCTGGGTTACCCCGGCGGCCGGGTCATTGAGGAACTGGCCCGGAAGGGCGACCCCACGGTCTTCCGGCTGCCCCGTCCCCTGCGGCATGAGGGGCTGGATTTTTCTTTCAGCGGGCTCAAGACCCAGGTGCTGACCCTCTGGCGCGGCGAGAATTTGGCCGCCCTGCCGGCCGATGATCAGCGCCTGGCCGATCTGGCCGCCGGTTTTCAGGCGGCCGCGGTCGAGGTGCTGGTCAGCAAGCTGGCGGCGGCCTGCGAAATGATCGGCGCCCGAGGGGCCATCCTGGCCGGGGGGGTGGCCGCCAACGGGTCGCTGCGCCAGGCGGCCGAAAGGGCTTTGCGGGCCAGGAACATTCCGCTCTTCGTGCCGCCTCCGGCCTGGTGCGCCGACAATGCGGCCATGATCGCCGGCCTCGGCGCCCGCCAACTGGCCGTCGGTGAGAACCTCCTGGGCCTGGCGGCCGAAGCCTGCCCCCGCTGGCCGGTGGCCTGAGATGGGCTCTGAAGGTAAGGCTTTGAAGGTAAGCCGGCGGTTCCGGGGATGCTGATCAAGGAGACTTTAAAAGAACTGGGCCTGGCGCCGGCCAAAAGTCGCGGCCAGAATTTTTTGAAGGCTGAAAATCAGATCGAACGTATCTGCCGGGCGGTGCTGGAGGCCGCCGGGGAGCGTCCGGAATTGATGGAGATCGGCCCCGGGCTGGGGGCCCTGACCCGGCCTCTGTTGGCCGCCGGGGCCAAAATAACGGCCGTCGAGCTGGACAAAGGCCTGGCCGGGAATTTACATAAGCTGGCCGAAGCTTATCCCGGGCGACTGACCGTTCTGCACCGGGATATCCTGAGCCTGGGCCATGATGACTTCAGCGCCGCGGAACCGATCCACCTTTACGGCAACCTGCCCTACAATATTTCCAGCCCGGTGATCCTGTGGTTTCTGGCTTTCCGCCGTTTTTTCGGCGGGGCCACTTTCATGCTGCAAAAAGAGATGGCCCGGCGCCTGGCCGCCCGGCCCGGCGGCCGGGACTACGGGCGGCTTTCGGTGGTCGTCAGCCTCTTTTGCGAAGTAAAGCCGCTGATGGAAGTGCCGCCCTCGGCCTTTCACCCCCGGCCACAGGTGGACAGCCTGGTCCTGGCCTTAAAGCTTCGGCCCCCGGAGCGGGCGGCCGCCATCGACCCCGGGCATCTGGGCCGCCTGACGGCCGCCGTCTTTGCCGCCCGCCGCAAGACCGTCTTCAACAACCTCAGCCGGGCCTATGGCCGGGAAAAAGCCGGCAGCGCCTTAGCGGATTTGAAAATCGATCCCGGTCTACGGGCCGAGACCCTCGAGCCGGGAGTTCTGGCCGCCCTGGCCGAGATCCTGGAAAAGTAATCAGACCTTGGCCAGGGCCGAATCCAGGGCCTCGAGCAGATCCTCCACCGCTTCCAGTCCCACCGACAGGCGGATGAGGTCGTCCGGCGCTCCGGCTTTGGCTCGCTCTTCGGGCGTGAGTTGCTGGTGGGTGGTGGAGGCCGGATGAATGACCAGACTGCGGGCGTCGAGTATGTTGGCCAGGTGGGACCAGAGCTCCAGATGGTCGATGAAGCGCACCGCCGCCTCAAAACCGCCTTTGAGACCCACCCCGAAGACCGCTCCCGGCAGGCCGTGGAAATATTTTTGGGCCAGTTCAAAAATAGGGCTGTCGGGCAGGCCCGAATAGTTGACCCAGGCCACCTTGGGGTGCCCGGCCAGATGCCGGGCCACTATCTGGGCGCTTTCGGCCTGCTTTTGGGCCCTCAGGGGCAGGGTTTCCAGCCCCAAAAGGAATTCGTGGGCCCCGAAGGGCGAAAGGGTCGGCCCGAAATTGCGCAGGAGATCCAGGCGGATTTTATGGCAGACCACCTGGCTTTGGCCTCTTTGATAATTGGGCCGGCCGAAATGTTCCCAGAAATTGAGCCCCCCGTAGGTGGGGTCGGGCGCGTTGAGATATTTGGAATGGCGGGCGGTCCGGCCCCAGTCGAAATCGCCTTTTTCCAGAATCGCGCCGCCCAGATGGGTGCCGTGCCCGCCGATGAGCTTGGTCAGGGAATAGGTCAGGAGATCCGCCCCGTAATCGAAGGGATTCAGGAGCGGGGGCGGGGCGGCCGAGTTGTCGATGATCAGCGGCAGGCCGTATTCATGGGCCACGGCGGCGACTTTTTCCAGATCCAGAATATAACCGCTGGGATTGGCCACCCCCTCCCCGAAAACGGCGCTGGTCTGATCGTCAATGGCCGCCCGCAGGGCCTCTTCATCATTGAGGTCCACAAAACGGACGCCCAGACCTAAACGGCGGAAAGTGTGTTGCAGAAGGGTGGAACTGCCGCCGTAGAGCTGGGGGCTGGCCACAATGTTCTGGCCCGGATCGGTCAGGGACATCAGCAGAAGGGAGTTGGCCGCCGAGCCGCTGGCCAGACAAAGCCCTCCGGCCGCGCCGTGATAGGCGGCCAGGCGCTCTTCCAAAACGCTCACTGTGGGGCTGCCCAGGCGGCTGTAGAGAAAGCCGGGCTTTTTCAGGGCGTAGAGATCGGCCCCTTCCTGGGTGTCTTGAAAAACATAGCTGGTGGTGGCATAAATAGGTACGGCCCGGGCGCCCAGATTTTGGCGGACGTCATAGCCGGAGTGCAGGGCCCGGGTCGCCGGGCGGCATTTGTCTTTCATTTTTAAACAACTCCGTTTAAGCCTGCTGTGGAAAAGCCGTGCGCCTGGCCGGGAATGGCCATAGTTATTTAGTGACAGACCCTTACCTGGCCGAGGCCAGAACCCCCGGCTCGGCCAGCCGCACCACCACCCGCTGGGCCGCCCGGGAGCCGAAATATTTTCTAATGAAGGGGATGGCCCTGGCGCTGGAAGCATCGCTGACCCGGAGATTGACCCAGTCGGCGCCGCAGTACTGGCGCATTTCGTTGTCGGTCATCCAGTTGCCGAGGCTGTCGCAGCGGGCGTTGGCCCCGTAGTCGAGGTTGAGCTCCCCGGCGTAGACCACTTCGCCGGCTTTGACGGTGATGGTGGCCAGACTGGGCCGGCCGTTATACATGCCCTGGCTCAAAAAATTGCAGATGGCGATGGGGTTTTCCGGGCCGCTGTTGGCCCCGATGCCGCCGACGTCGAAGCCGAAGCCCACGCCCACCCCGGAGCGCCCGCCGGAACCGCCCCAGATGCCCACCCCGGTGGAGACGTCGCTGCCCGGCTTCCAACTGCGCAGCCAGGAAACCATGCCCAGGGAGGTGGCCACATCTTCCCGCCAGGGCTCATCCCAATCGGTGGCTCCGGGCCGCAGGCCTTCCTCGCAGTTGCTGAAGACCGAATAGAGGACGTAAGTGCCCGGCTCGACCATGACCAGGTCGTAGAGATCCATCTGGTCCAGGGCCCGGTGACGGTCGGAACGGTAGACGGTGAAGCTGTATTTTTTATGGGGCTCGTCGATCTTGAACCAGCGGGTGGCGATGAGACCGCCGCGGTTTATGGCGTGCAGCATGACAGCGCCCTGGCCCCGATCGAGACGGCTCTCGTCAAAGTTGACCAGTTGATTGATTTTACCGCCCAAGGCCGAAACGGCGCAGGCCGCCAGCGTCAGGCCCAGCCAGATGACCGCCGCCAGGCGAAAGATCTGGCCCCGCTTGAAAGTTGAAAAGTTCAGACTAAGCAGGGGCTTGATATGGGACATGGAAACCTCCGGACAAATTCGTTGTCAGTCCTCGTTATTTGATATATAATACCAAAATCTCGCGTTTTAAGGAAGGTGTTTTGCCAGATGTTGAGGAATTTTTTTTCTATCTCGGCGCTCGCCCTGGGGGCCACGCTTTTCTTCTGGTCGATCTCCGGCCCTCTTGCGGCTCAGGATGATCAGGGCCCTGACGCGGCCCGCATTTTAAGCGAACTGGCCAAGGCCGAGGCCGCGGTGCGCACCGACGATTACATCGGCGCCCTCGACGCCCTCTGGGCGGCCAAGGAAATGCTGTGGAACAAAGCGCCCTTAGGTGTGCGCAATGTGGCTTTCGTCACCGAGCATCCCGAAAATTTCGGCACTTATCAGCCCAAGGTCGGGGAGGACTTCAAAAGCCCGGAACCCCTGATTCTCTATTGCGAACCAGTGGGCTTCACCCAGGTCAAAGAAGGGGAAACCTATAAATATGCCCTTGTCGGGGCTTTCGACATTCTCGGCGCCGGGGGCCGGGTTCTGGGCGGCCAGAAGAACCTGGGGCCGTATGAACAGAGCGGCTACCGCACCTTCAGCACGGAAACCATGCTGGTGATGACCATCGGCACCCACAGCCTGGCCCCCGGCAGCTACACCATACGGGTCACCCTGACCGACAATCTGGACCGCTCCAAATCCGTCCAGTTGGACAAGCACTTTAACATTGTCGAATAAATGAATTTCAAAAAAGAAATAGGCCTCCGAGCCCCGGGTTTGAACCGGGGCTTTTTCATCGCCCTGGAAGGTCTCGACGGGGCCGGCAAAAGCACCCAGGCGCGCCTCCTGGCCGGGGCCTTAAGCGCCCTCGGCTTGCGGCCCCTGAGTGTCAAGGAACCCGGCGACGGCCCCTGGGGCCGGAAGATAAAGGCCCTGGCCCGGGCCGGCCGCCAGGGGCTGAGCCCCGGGGAAGAACTGAATTACTTTGTGCGGGACCGGGCCGAAGACGTGGCCGAAAACATCGGCCCGGCTCTTCTGGCCGGGCGGCCGGTGCTGGCCGACCGTTACATTCTCAGCAACGTGGCCTACCAGTCGGCCCTGGGCCTTTCGGAGGCCGTCATTTTAAACGCCAACCGTGATTTCCCCTGGCCGGATCTCATCGTCGTTTTAGAACTGCCCGTGGAGACGGGCCTGGGCCGCATCGCCTCCGGGCGGGCCGGGGGGCCTGATCAGGCCTTTGAAAAGCGTGATTTTCTGGAGAAAGTCAAGGCCGCTTTCGACCGCCAGAGCGGCCCCTGGCTGCTGCGCCTGGACGCCCGGGACGAGCCTTCGGCCATTACGGCCCGGATAATCGAAGAGCTGCGCGGGCGCGGCTTTATCCGGGAAAAAAATGCGCGGATCGTCGACAGCCACTGCCATCTTTCCCTGGGCGGCTTTGAGCGGGATCAGGCCGAGGTCATCGACCGGGCCCGCCAGGCGGGGGTGACGGCCATGCTGGAGGTGGGCCTGGGGCCGGAGAGCTGCCGCCGGGTTCTGGATCTGGCCGGGCGCGAGCCGGATATCCATCCGGTGCTGGGCTGGCACCCTCACGAAGCCGACGAATTCAGCCAGGCCGGCCTCCGGGAACTGCTGGACCTGGCCAAAGAGCCCGGAGTAAAAGGTTTTGGCGAGGTCGGCCTTGATTTCTGCCTGATGCGTTCCAGCCGGGAAAAACAGCTTCTGGCCTTTGAAAGCCTTTTGGAGGCCGTCGGGGAACTGGACCTGCCCCTGGTCATCCACAGCCGCGACGCGTTTAAGGAAACTTATGCCCTTTTGAAAAAATACGTCCCGACCCTGAAACGGGGCGGGGTCATCCACTGCTTCACCCTGGGCTGGGCCGAGGCCCGGGCCTATCTGGATCTGGGCTTTTATCTGTCACTGCCCGGGCCGCTCACTTTTCCGAAGAATACGGAGATGCGGGAGGCGGCGGCCTTGATTCCGGCCGAAAAAATGCTGGTGGAAACCGACGCCCCTTATCTGGCCCCGGTCCCCTTCCGGGGGCGGCGCAATGAGCCGTCTTACCTGGTCTATCATCTGGCGGCCCTGGCCGAAATCCGGGGCCTGGATTTGGCGGCGGCCGCCGAACTGACCAGCGCCAACGCCGGCCGCCTCTTTCGTCTGCCCTGATAAATTCCGGGGGCTCCCTGAAAATGAAATTTTCCAGAGCCTGAGTTCCGAGGTTCCCACCTGATTATGATCTCCGAAAAATTGATCCTGGCCTCCTCATCCCCCCGCCGGGCCGAAATTCTGGCCTGGGCGGGTCTGCCTTTTGAAATCCGGCCGGCCGATATCGACGAGCGCCGCCGGCCCGGCGAGCCGCCCCTGGAATACGCCCTGCGCCTGGCCCGGGGCAAGGCCCTGGCCCGGGCCGAGGCCGGCCGCTTGAGTCTGGGCGCCGACACCACGGTTTTCATCGGCGACCGCATCTTTGAAAAGCCGGCCGGCCCGCAAGAGGCGGCCGAACACCTCCGTTTTTTGAGCGGCCGCACCCATCAGGTGGTGACCGCCTTTGCCCTGGCCGCCGGCGGCCGGCTGCTTCACGCCGAGCCGGTCGTCAGCCGGGTCAGCTTCCGCCCTTTAAGCGAACTGATGATTGAAAAGTACGTGGCCACCGGCGAGGGGCTGGACAAGGCCGGCGCCTATGGCCTTCAGGGCGGGGGAGGCTTTCTGGTGGAAGCCATCGAAGGTTCCTACAGCAATGTCGTGGGCCTGCCGCTGACCGAACTGCTCAGGGCTCTGGAAAATCTGCCCCGGCCCGGGAACCTCCATTTAAATCCTGAAGCCTGAGGTATTTTTTCAGGGTATATTCGCCGTTCAAAAAACACAGCGCCCAGCAGACCGGACCGCCCAGCAGGCCCAGGTTGATGATGAACATCTTAAACTGGTTCCAGAGCAGATGAGTCCAGATAGTCCAGGAAGAGGGGGTTTTCCCCTTTTTATGGGCGTCGTCCGCCCATAAGCCGGCATATTGATCGAGTTTCCGGAAATAATGATCCCAGTCGCGATAGGTGTAATGCCTGAGGGCGCCCAGCGGCTTTTCCGGGAGGGAGAAAACCGGTTGGGCGTGGACCAGCCCCTGCCAGCGCACCGCTCCGCGGGGAAAGAGGCGGGGGACCCGGTCGGCTTTCAGCGGCCCGAAGCGGTGGCGGCGGCCGAAAGCGAAATTGCGGCGCAGCACCGTACCCACCGCCGCCGGACCTTGGGCCAGGTGTTTTCTGATAGCCTCCAGAAGGCCGGGGGTGAAACGTTCATCAGCGTCCAGGATGAAAATCCAATCTCCTCGGGCCTCGGAAGCTCCGAAATTCATCTGGTCGGCGAAATTCGCCAGTTGGCGGCGGATAACCCTGGCCCCCCGGGCTTCGGCCAGAGAGGCGGTCCCATCCTGGCTGTGGTCGTCCAGCACCAGGATTTCGTCAACGCCCGAAGCGCTGTCCAGGCAGGCTTCAATGTTCCGTTCTTCGTTTTTGGCCATGACGATTACCGTGACCGTCATTAAAAACCCCCTTCGCGATGACCTGTCGCCCAAGCCCTGACCATATTAGCAAAAACGCCCAGTATAAGCTATTGCTTTCCGGTTGAGATACTGGTATAATAAGTAGTTGATTAGACTGATTTTTGTCTTAAGGCCAGAGCGGCTGAGGGTCGCCCGAAGGTCTTGGGCGCCTCTGGCCGCAACTTGTTGCGGCCGGTTTTTGAACACCGGGCCTATATTGTGGTTTTTATCGAGTCCCCACCAGGCTTCACGGTAACAAGGAGAGAACAGGCAATGACGAAAGCTGAGCTGACCGCCCAAGTGGCGGAGGAAACCGGTCTGACCAGGGCCGCCTCCAAGGAAGTTCTCGACAGCATTTTGGCCCAGATCACCAGGACCCTGAAAAAAGAAGGGCGTTTTGCCCTTTTCGGACTGGGCATCTTTGAAGTGGTCAAACGCAAAAAGAGAATCGCCCGCAACCCGCGGACCGCCGAACCGGCGGTGGTCAAGGCCCACCAGGCGGTCAAATTCAAGGCGGCCAAATCGTTGAAAGAGACCTTGAATTAAGGGCTCAGGTTCTTTCTGGACAGGCCCTGATGATTTTTCCGGGGGAATAATTGAACTGTGCCCATGCCGCGCGTCATCCTGATCCTGTTGCTGTTTTTCGTGTTTCTGGTCCGGCCGGCGGAAGTTCCGGCCCGGGAGGCCTCCTCGCCTTCCCCGGCCGCCGCCCAGGACCGGCCTGAAGACAGCCCCCTGGTCAAGCTTTACAAAAGCGCCCCGGCCGGTGAAGTGAGCAAGGCCCTGGCCGCCGGGGCCAAGGTGAACCTGCCCGACGCCGACGGGCTGACCCCGCTGATGCTGGCCGCCGGCTTCAATTCCGATCCGGAGGTGGTCACCCTCCTGGCCGCCGCCGGCGCCGACCTTTCGGCCCGGGAAAACAACTATGGCCTGACCGCCCTGATGCTGGCCGCCTCCGGCAATATGCCGGGCGTGGTCGAGGCTCTTCTGGAGGCCGGCGCCGAAGTTGACCAGCGTGATTTGTGGGGGGGCACGGCTCTCTATCACGCGGCCGGCAACAGCCGCAATCCGGGGGTCACCCTGTTTTTACTGCGGGCCGGGGCCGACCCGGAGGTGGCGGTCAACGGCCGGACCCCGCTGATGCAGGCGGTGGCCGTGGGCAATAAAGAGGCTTTGGGGGTTCTGCTGTCGCGAAAGGCCAAAGTCGCCTCGGCCGACCAGGAGGGCCGCACGGCCCTTCATCTCTGGGCCGCCGCCGCTGAGGAGCCGCTTCTGCTGACCGACCTGCTCCAGGCCGGCGCCGACCTGGAAGCCAGGACCAATGAAGGCCTGACCCCCTATCTCAGCGCCGTGGCCGTCAATCCCGCGCTGGCGGTCATCGAGGCCCTGCGCGCGGCCGGCGCCGAGACCGGCGGACAGGACCGGCACGGGGCCGATGCCCTGCTCCTGGCCTCGCTCAGCAACCCCAACCCGGAAGTGATCAAATATCTGCTGCGCCAGGGGGCGGACGTCAATGCCGTCCGCCCCAACGGGCTGACCCCGCTCCTGGCGGCGGCCGGCAACCCCGCGGCCGAAGTGGCCCGCAGCCTGATTCTGGCCGGGGCCGACATAGAGGCGGTGGATGCCCAGGGCCGCAATGCCCTGATCCTGGCCACCTGGCTCAACCCCAATGAAGAGGTGGCCAAAGTAATGGTGGGCGGCGGCCTCGACCCCCTGGCCACCGACCGTGAAGGCCGCAGCGCTTTTGATTACGCCGGCGGGGAACGCCCGGAGCTGCTGCGCTTTTTCAAACGGGAGCCCTGAGGTAATCTCAAAAAGATGTTACAGACCGTTATATTCGATTTCGACCTGACTTTGGTGGATTCGGTTTACGCCATCACCAGGGGCCTGAATAAAATGGCCGGCCATTTCGGCCTGCCGGCCGTCACGGAGAACGACACCCGCCGGGTCATGAGTCTGGAATCAAGGGATTTTTGGATGAAGCTCTGGGGACGTTACGACGAGGCCTGGAGCGCTTTTTTTGTGGCCGAAGTGGCCGGGGACGAGCCTAATTTTCTGGAAGTGGCCCCCGGAGTCGAGGAACTGTTGGGGCGTCTTAAAAAGCAAGGGCTGAGTCTGGGGCTGGCCACCAACCGGGACAACGCCTGGGCCGCCCTGGCGGGCATCGGCCTGGCCCGTTTTTTCGATACGGCCGTGGGCTCCGGGGACGTCGCTCACGGCAAGCCATCGCCGGACATGATCTTTATGGCTATGGACCAGATGCAGTCCGACCCGGCGCAGACTCTTTATGTGGGTGACGCGGTTTTCGACATGCTGGCCGCCTCCCGGGCCGGTGTCCGGGCGGTGGGCCTTTTGGAGGGCGGCACTCCGCACGAGGAACTGCTGGCCGCCGGGGCCTGGCGGATACTTCACGGTCTTCAGGACCTCGAGGAGGTCATGGCCGCTTTTTAGGGGTTCCCCGCCCGGGGCCTGGCCCATCGGGCTTTCCTGGGGCTTCATAACACTTAAAGAGGAGCTTTAAGCGTTATGAAGCCCTAATTGGTTGAAAGATAGGGCACGCTGCAGGCCCGGCAGGCCGGGAGGTCATAATAGCGGCCGTTTAAATGGGCCTGGCGCAGTTCCAGGTAGGCCGGGCTCCGCCAGATTTCCCCAATGGACTGCCGACGGGCGTCGCCCACGATCAGCCGGCGTTCCCAGTCGCCGCAGCAGGGGCCGGCCGGGCCGTCCCAGAAGACGAAAAAGCGCCGGAAAAGATCCGGGCAGACAAAGCCGGGGAAGAGACCGTAAGTTTTTTCATAATCCAGGCCCATGACCGTGGGCCGCCCAAAACCTATTTCGGCCACCTTCAGATCCCGAAAAAGCTTGATATAGTCAGCCTTGAGCTTCTCCAATTCGTCGCCGGCCAGATTTTTCGGCAGCACCATCGAGGCTCTGGTCTGAAGGCCCTTTTTGCCCAGTTCTTCCTTACTCTCCATAAAGTCCCGGATATTGGCCAGGGTTTTTTCATATTCGGCCCCCACCCTGACCGCCTCATATTCGGCCGGGTAGGGCGAATCAAAAGAGAAGAAAATGTCGCTCAGACCGGCCTCCAAAAGGCGCCGCGATTTCTCCCGGCTCAAAAGCGTGGCATTGGTGTTGATCATGACCCAGAGCCCGGCTTCAGCGGCCAGGCTGACCATGTCTTCCAGCCGGGAATAGAGCAGCGGCTCGCCCAGAAAATTGAGCTTGACCGACTTGAGCCCCTCTTGGGCGCCTTCCTCGATCAGCCGCCGATACAGCCCGAAATCCATGTCGCCCAGGCGGCCTTCCGGGTTCCAGTCCGGCCGGCCCTCCTTAAGGTAATAAGTCCGGGGGCACATTGAGCAGCTGAGGTTGCAGCGGTTGGTGGGGTCGATGTCCAGATGCAGGGGAAAGGCTCCGGCTTCCCGCATTCCGGGCCGTTCATCCCACTGCCGCCGGTATTCCCGATAATCCGGGCGCCGATAGGGGCGCCAGTCAAGTTCGGGCGGGGCGGCCAGCTCATAATAAGTCGGGCTGCGATAGTTGATCGGCTCCGCCATTAGTTGGCCAAATAATCGGCGATCGTCCGGTCATACTCGCTGGTGCGGCGATAGACTTTCCGGGCCAGGTAGCGGCGGGTTTCCAGGCTGGTCTGGCCGGTGGCCGTCAATTCCCCCAAAACCAGGGCATAGTCGCCGCTGTCGCAGAGCACGGTGACCGAGGCGAAATTCTTGGCCCCGGCCCGCAAAAGGCAGGGCCCGCCGATGTCGATATTTTCGATGGCTTCCTCGAAAGTCACCCCGGGTTTGGCGATGGTGGCCTCAAAGGGGTAGAGGTTGACCACCAGAAGGTCGATCGGGCCATAGCCCCGCTCGGCCATCTGGGCCATGTGTTCCGGCCGGTCCCGGCGATGGAGGAGCCCGGCGTGAATTTTGGGATGAAGGGTCTTGACCCGCCCGTCCAGAATTTCCGGGGAACCGGTGTAGTCAGCCACTTCGGCGACTTTCAGCCCTCCCCCGCTCAAAGCCTTGGCCGTGCCGCCGGTGGACAGGATCTCCACGCCCAGGCCGGCCAGGGTCCGGCCCAGTTCCAAAAGTCCGCTCTTGTCGGAAACGCTGATCAGGGCACGTTCCACTTTCTTCATCTTGAGTCATCCATTTCCGGCCGCGTGGCCTCTTCCTTTTCGCGATATTTACAGATCTGGCGCCAGATGGCGCGTTTAAGGTCAACCAGGCCCTGGCCGGTGGCCGAGGAAAAAGGGTAGACGGCGGTGCGTGGTCTGGCCTTCTTAAGGGCGGCCAGGGCGCCCTGGCCTTCGGCCAGGTCCATCTTGCCCAGGGCGATGATCTGGGGTTTTTTGGCCAGGTTACGGTCAAAGGCCCGCAGTTCTTTTTTTATTTTTTCCAGGTCGCGTGTGGGCTGGCCGGCCTCAAGCCGCAGCGGGTCAAGAACATGAACCAGCACCGCGCAGCGGGTGAGGTGCTTCAAAAACTGGTGCCCCAGCCCGGCGCCCTTGGCCGCCCCGTCGATGAGGCCCGGAAGGTCGGCCAGGACGAAAGAGTGGCCGTCGTCATCCCGCGCCCCCTCCACCGAGACCACCCCCAGGTTGGGGACCAGGGTGGTGAAAGGGTAGTCGGCGATTTTGGGCCTGGCCGCCGACAGGCGGGAAATGAGGGTTGATTTGCCCACGTTGGGATAGCCCAGCAGGCCGGCGTCGGCCAGAAGGCGCAATTCCAGGCGCAGGCGTCGGCTCTGGCCTTCCTCGCCGGGCTGGGCGTAACGGGGGCTGCGGTGGCCGCCGGAGGCGAAATTGGAGTTGCCCAGGCCGCCGCGCCCGCCTTTGGCGGCCACGCAGACCGCCCCGGCCTCGGCCAGGTCGGCCAGTTGCTCGTCTGTTTCGGCGTCAAAGATCACCGTGCCCGGCGGCACGGCCAGGCGGACGTCCGGCCCGGCTTCGCCGCTTTTCCGCCGCCCCTGGCCGGGCCGTCCGTTGCCGGCCTTGAAATGCTGGTTGAGGTGGAAGCGCAACAGGGTTTCCTTCTGGCTGACGGCTTCGACAATGACGTCGCCGCCGCGTCCGCCGTCGCCGCCGTCCGGCCCGCCCCTGGGTACATATTTTTCCCGGCGGAAGCTGGCGCAGCCGGCCCCGCCGTGCCCGGAACTGATGTATATTTTGGCCTGATCGACGAATTTCATTGCTCAACCACGTTATTCAAAATTTTGGCCGCCTCTTGAAAAACCATTTCCGGGGTGACGACCGGGGCCGAAAGCCAGGGGCCGTCGCCGGCCTTCAGCCCGAAACGGGCCAGTGCCCAATCATAGCATAAAATCCGCGCCCGCGGACTCTGGGGCGGCCAGAGGGCCGGGCTGGTCCAGACAAAAATGCTGATGAGCGGAGTTTCGGTCAGGGCCACAATGTGGGAGGCGCCGGTATCAATGGTGATGAACAGATCGCTTATCTCGGCCAGGGCCAGAAGATCCTTCAAAGCGGTTCGCCCGCAGAAATCGGCCACCGGCGTCCCGGAGGCCCGGGCCAGGGCTTGAGCCAGGGGACTTTCATCAGGGCCTCCGGTCACGAAAAGGCGGGCCCCGAAGGCCGACCAGAGGCGCCGGCAAAGGTCGGCGAAATTGGGCAGCGGCCAGGTTTTTTCCGGCTGAAGGCCGGCCAGGGTCAGGCCGACCAGAGGCCCCTGCCCGGCCAGAGCCGCCGTCAGTTCCCGGGCTTTGAACCGCTCCGCTTCGCTCAGAGGCGGGGCCGGGGGCCGCAGCGGCGGCCCGGCGGGCCGGCCCAGGGCCGCGGCGGCCAGTTTCTGCCCTCGATAGGCCTGCGATTCCAGAGGCCAGGCCTGGTCCACAATATCCAGATCCCGGGTATAGAGCCAGGACCAGCCCCCTTGGGGATAAAGGCCGCCGGCCCCGACCAGATTTTTAAGGCCGGCCAGGGCCGCGGCGACTATGGAGCGGGTCTGCCCGTCAAAAACGAGCGCAGATCGGTAAGTCAGAGGGCGCAGAGAACGGGCCAGATTCCACAGGGCCGGCAGCCCCCGGCGGCGATCCAGAACAAAAATTTCATCCACCCAGGGGTGTCCCCGGGCCAGTTCGGCGATTTTGGGGCTCAGCACCAGCCCGGTTTTATGGTCGCTGTGTTGCTTTATAAAACCCAGCGCCGGCAAGGTCATCAAAAAATCGCCGATATGCTTGAGCTGAAAAGCCAGAAATGGCCCGGGCAGCATCCCTCAGGCCTCGGCCGCCATGATGAAGGCCGCAAACAGGGCCCGGGAGTGGAACTCGGCCAGTTGCCCTTCGGGATGCCATTGAACCCCAACCACAAAACGGGCCTCCCGGTGTTCCAGGGCTTCCGGCAGCCCGTCGGCCGCCCGGGCGCCGATCTTCAGCGGCGGGGCCAGGTCCTTGACTCCCTGATGGTGGCCGCTGTTGACCATGATTTCCGAAAAATTGAGGATATCGGCCAATTTGCTGCCGGCTTCAATGCTCACGCTGTGGGTGGCCCGGGCCCGGGGCAGGCGTTGGGCGTGTTCCACCGGCCCGGGGCGCAGGCTGGGCAGATCCGTCCAGAGACTGCCGCCCAGGGCGGAATTGATCAACTGCAGCCCCCGGCAGATGCCCAGGACGGGCTTGTCCAGCTCCAGGGCGGCGGCCAGGAGGGCCGCTTCCCAGATATCCCGGGACCGGTCCACCAGGCGATAGTGATCCGGGTTGGGGGCGCCGTTGGGCGGGCCCAGGTCGCCGCCGCCGGCAAGCAGGAGACCGTCGAGCTGTTCCATATAAACCCGGGCGTTGTCATAAAGGTTGCCCGGCCCGCAGGCCGAGCGTTCGTCTTCCTGATCACTCAGGGGCGTGCGGATCAGGGGCAGAATCAGCGGCAGACCGCCGGCCAGGGCCACGGCTTCGCTGTAGAGCCGCCCCTGGCCGTCGCGGTCCAGTTGAAGTTTTGATTCCCCCCAGTCGCCGGTGGGAATGTTGGCGGCACTGAGGCCGATGAGCGGTTTTGGCATAAATCTTCACTTCCTTTTATCTGACCAGCACTTCGGCCTGTCCGTCCAGCACCAGGTGACCGTCCTGATTCTCGACCCAGGTGCGGAGCCGCACCCGGCCGCTGTGGGCGTTCTTCTCCATGATCTCCACCCGGGCGGTGATGGCGTCGCCCAGAAAAACCGGTTTTTTGAAATCCAGCTTCTGGCTCAGGTAGATGCCGCCCGGGCCGGGCAACTTGGTTCCCAGCACGGCGCTGATCAGGCCGGCGGCCAGCATGCCGTGGGCCACCCGCCGGCCGAAGATGCTTCGGGCGGCGAATTGTTCGTCCAGATGAACGGGGTTGAGGTCTTTGACCAGACGCCCGAAGCCGGTTACGGTTTCCTCGGTCACTTCCAGGCTGAGGCTGTCGGCGGCGCCGACCGTCAATTGTTCGAAGCTGAATCGGGTGACGGACATGGTTTTTTCTATTCGCGGTCTCTTAATTCGACCAAATTCAGATTGGCCGTCGACAGGGACAGGGCGCTGATGACCACCGCCCAGTCCCGGCCGTCGAGGGCAAAGCGCAGGCTGCCGCCAGCCGCCAGTTCCCGGGTCACGAGCCGTTCTTCTTCAATGAAGTTGAGCTGAACCGCGGCCCGGCTTTCGGCGCTGTCCACCTTCAGCAGAGTCAGCACCAGGCGGCCGCCGAAGAGAATGCGGCTTTGATTGACCTTCAGCGGTATCCTGTCCAGAGAGGGGGCCAGGTCGTTCTGAACGTCGCATTCGGCCAGGGCCGCCTGCAGCCGAAGTATTTCCCGGCGCTGGTTTTCCAGCTCCAGCGAGGCTTCCTGGCGATAGGCCTCCAGCCTCTCCAGGGGCGGCTTCAGCGACTGGCGGCCGTGGTCGTAGCTGAAAAAATAGACCAGGCCGCAGAGGACGATCAGAGCCGCGCTCCGCCAGATTTTATCGCCTTTAATGTCTTTTTCCTTTAAAGGCATGGGCTCCCCGGCGCCGGGACAAATGAAAATGGCGAAAAGCATTTTTCGCCAGCCATTATTTACAACTGTTTTTCAGGGCTTCCCTACAGCAGGAGCCCCAAAGCCACCCGGGAGACGAAATCCATGGTGTCGTTCTGCCCGGAAGACTTGACCAGGCAGTCGTCGACCCCGTTGCCGGGGGTCATGACTTTTTCGATCTTGTCCTGGTTGGCGGTACAAATGATGAAATAGCAGGGGATGAGCCTGTGGGTGAACTTGACCGCCTGGCAGAAGTCCAGGCCGGTCTGGCCCTCCAGTTCCAGGTCGCTGACGATGATGTGGGGCCGCTCTTTCATGGCGATATTGAGTCCGTCGTCAGGATTGGAGGCGGTCAGGGTCTGGAAATTGTGATCGTCCAATATTTTTTTCAGCAGTTCCAACTGGTAAGGAGAATCAGAGACCACCAGGGTCTTGCGGGCCTGGGCGATGACCGGGTTGATCAGGAGATGGGCGATGAGCTTCTGAAAACTGTGGCTCTTGCCGCGCAGTACGCCAAGCTGTTTCTCCAGGCGGTTGACGGCCGCCTCCGGGACGTAATTTTCCAGCGCTTTAAAGCGCAGTCGGCCGGGGCCGGAAATGGAACGCTCCACGTAATTCAAGAGAGCCGGAATCTGAAACTTGTGGGGCAGAAAGGCCCGGGCCCCCTCATTTAAGGCCATGAGCACCTGTTCGCGCCCGGTGTTCTCTTCGTTTTCGATTAAAATGAATTCCGGGCGCTCCGCCAGGTCGGTGGCGGTCTGCATCAATTTGACGCTGGCGGCGTCTTCCGGCCAGTAATCCATGATGACCACATCCGGGGTCTCGGCCATAATCCGGTCGGCCACGGCTTTGAGCCCCTGCTCGTAACTCAGGTCGCCCAGAATCCGAACTTCATGCCTGGTTTCGGCCAGAGCTTTCTCCACCTCTTTGAGAATCTTTTCATCGTTCAGGCTCAAGATTATGCGGGCCATGATCACTCCATCATCATATTCTCGAATTCGGTTACATTGTAATACCTGACCAGTTGCTTTTCAAAAAAGCGGTTCACCTCAGCCAGAGAATAGGTGGAGGAGAACATGATCTTGAGTTTGGAAACCGCCAGCCCGCGTTCGATTTTGTCCAGGGGGGGCACGGTGTCCATCAGGTCGGCGATCTGGGCCAGACGTTTCAAAATCAGATAGACCGCCAGGGAAGGATCCTGGAAAGAGGGCCCGATTTTGATGAAGGACTGGTAGACCCTCACATCTCTGGAAGTTAGTTTGGCGAAATAGAGTATGTTGGCCAGGGGGGAAAGGTGAAAGGTGTCGCTGTCGGCCTCGTCGGCGGAACTTTCCTGGGCGCTTTCCTGGCGGCGGTATTTGGCCGCGGCGGCCAGAAGCTCGGGGTCGGTCACCTCGTAGCCTCGGCCGGCCCGGATCTGGCTCAGGCCCAGTTCCAGGTTTTTGACCGAATCCAGCAAGAGGTCGATGATATCCTGAGAAACCGACAGTTCCTTTTCCCGGATGCGGTCCAGGACGTTTTCGACCTCGTGGACAAAGGCCCCTACATTGGTGAAGCCGGTCATGATGAAGTTGCCCTTGATGGAGTGGAAATGCCGGAAGATGGTATTGATGCGCCGGATATTCTCAGGGTCCTTTTCCAACTGGAAGATGTCTTCGTTGAGGTCGTTGAGGATGTTGTGAATCTCGATGAAGAACTCTTCGGCCACATTTTCGTCCAGATCCGCGGGCCGGGCCGCTTCCCCGGCCTCGTGAAATTCTTCCGCGGGACCGGCGCCCCGGCCGTCCGGAACAGCTTCGAAAGCGCCGGCGGCGGAAAGATCCAGACCCGAAACCCCGAAAGCCCCGCGGTCTTCGCCGCTTTCCAGGGTGCGCCCGGTGGCCAGGGCGATCAGTTCAAAGGGGTCCAGCACCATGCCCAACTGGTTGCCGCCCAGGATGGTGGTGCCGGAAACGCCCCGCACCGAAAAAATTTCCGGCAGAGGAATGAGCACCAACTTCTGGGGCCGGATGAATTCGGATACTTTCAGGGCGATGCGGCCGTTTTTGGCGTCAATGATGATGACCGGCAGGGTGTCGAATTTTTCATTGAGCGGCGCGCCGCTCAAAAGGCCCCGAAGGTCGTGCAGGGGAATGATGGAACCCAGATACTGGATGCTCTCGGCGGCTTCCATGGTGGTGATGACTTCCCGGGGGTCGAAGGCCTGGGTGGCCACCACGTTGCCTATGGGCACCGCGCAGTAGCTCTCGCCGGTGCGGATGATCAGGGCGTCGGTGATGTTGACCGCCGAAAGCTGGGGAATCTTGTAGGTGAAGACCGTACCCCGGCCGGCGGCGGTTTCGATCAGCACTTCGCCGCCCAGAGTTTCCACGGTGTTCTTGACCACGTCCATGCCCACCCCGCGGCCGGAGATCTCGGTGGCCTCGATGTTGGTGGAAAAGCCGGGCTGCATGATCAGGTTCCAGCATTCGGCCTGGCTGATGGCCGCCGCGGCCGAAGGGGACAGAAGACCCTTTTCCACGGCCACCTGACGAATGCGGGCCTCGTTGAGGCCCCGGCCGTCGTCGCTGACCGAGACATAGGTGAAGCCTTCCTTTTTATAGGCGGTCAGGATCAACTGCCCGGTGGGCTCCTTGCCGCTGTGCTGGCGCTCCAAAGGATCTTCCAGACCGTGGTCGACGGCGTTTCTGATCTGATGGGCCAGGGGCTCGTAAAGTTTTTCGGCCACGGTCTTGTCGACCAGGGTGTCTTCCCCGACTATTTCAAAATTGACCTGCCGGCCTTTTTTCTTCGCAATGTCGCGCACCAGGCGCCGGAAGCGCAGGAAAGTGTCCCGGATGGGCACCATGCGGATATCCATGACCAGGTGGTGAAGATCGGAGGAGATGCGGTTGGCGGTCAGGGCCGCGTTCTTGACCATCTCCATGGAGCTTTTGTCAATGCTGGCCGCCGAGGTCGACAGATGCCGCTGAAGTATGGAAATATTGGAGGCGGTGATGATGATCTCCCCGGTCAGGCCCAAAAGCCGGTCAAGGTGGGAGATCTTGACCGCCATGCGATCCAGTTCCGGCGGGGCGCCGGGATCTTTGACGTCTCCGGGGACTTGCGGGTTCGGATTACCAGGCATGATCGAATATCCTCGTCAGTACGCTGTTGATCATTTCAGCCGTGGGGGGCTTGGTCAGATAATCGTCGGCCCCCAACCTCAGGGCCCGGAAGATATATTTGGAATCGGCGTGGGTGGAGATGATGACCACCGGAATTTTTCTGAGGGCCGGGTCATTCTTGATGGCTTCGGTCAGTTCAAAGCCGTCCAGCTCCGGCATGACCAGGTCGGTGATGACCAGGTCCACGGGCTTGGACTTCAGGATTTCCTGGGCCTTCAGCCCGTTTTCGGCTTCGGTGGTGCTCAGGCCCAGACTCTGAACGAGTTCCTTGATGGTCTTGCGCACGGCCAGGTAATCATCGACCACCAGGACCGATTTTCCCTGCCAGGGCGGGTTGGGTTGAGCCATTTTATTTTACTCCCGGCCGCCGGGCCAGAATTTCACCGACAGCCTGTAGATCGCCTGGGGATCGAATTCGGCACGTAACCAAAAAATGGTTTACGCCCAATTGATATAAGTTTTATCCTATCATTATTGGGTTCAGGATTCAACTCATTCCCCAGTCGCGCCCCAGCCGCGTTTAATTTCTCGGGTCCAGGGCGTCCCTGAGGCCTTCGCCCACGAGGTTGTAACTCAACACCGTCAGTAAAATGGCCAGGCCGGGGTAGAAGCTCAGCCACCAGGCCCGGCTCAGGTAATCCTTGCCGTCGGCCAGCATGGCCCCCCAGGTGGCTGTCGGCGGCTGGACCCCCAGACCCAGGAAAGAGAGGGAGCTTTCGGTCAGAATGGCCCCGGCCACCCCCAGGGTGGCGGCCACCAGGACCGGGGCCAGGGCGTTGGGCAATAGATGGCGGATGATGATGCGCAGGTCCGAGGCCCCCAAGGCCCGGGCGGCCAGGATGAAATCCCGGTTCTTCAGGCTGATGAATTCGGCCCGGACCAGACGGGCCACGCCCATCCAGCCGGTCAGGCCGATGACGGCCATGACGTTCCAGACCGAGGGCTCCAGGAGGGCGATGACCGCCAGGATCAGAAACATGCTGGGAAAACAGAGCATCAGGTCGCAGAAGCGCATGATCAGGCTGTCCGCCCAGCCGCCGTAATAGCCGGCCGCGCTGCCCAAAAGCAGCCCGATGGCCGTGGCCAGGCCCACGGCCACAAAACCCACCTTGAGGCTGACCTGGCCGCCCCAGATCAGGCGGGACAAAACGTCCCGGCCCAGGGAATCGGTGCCCAGCACATGCTCCCGGCCGGGGGGCCTGAGGCGGTTGCGGGGGTCGGGCCGGTCCGGGTCATAGGGGGCGATGAAGCCGGCCAGGCCGGAGACGATGAACAGGATCAGCACCAGAGAGCCGCCGGCCAGGGCCAGACGGTTGCGGGCGAAGCGTTTGAGGAAGGTTTTCAGGTTCATCAGACTCCCCTGGCGACAGTGGCCGGACGGGCTGTTTACCGGGCAGGCCGGCGGGCGGATTACAGACCGGGCCGGCGCATAAATTACTTGAAGGCGGCATCGCGGACGCGGGGGTCGACCCAGGCGTAGCCGAGGTCGGCCAGGAGGTTGCCCAGAAGGGTCAGCACCGCCCCGATGACCAGGCCGCCCATGACCAGGGGATAGTCCCGGCTCATGACCGCGGTGTAGAAAAGCTGGCCCAGCCCGGGGATGGCGAAGATGGACTCCATGATGACCGAGCCGCCGATGAGGCCCGGCACCGAGAGGCCCAAAATGGTGATGACCGGTATCAGGGCGTTCCTCAGGGCGTGCTTGCCGATGACCACCCTCTCCGGCAGGCCCTTGGCCCGGGCGGTGGTCAGATAGTCCTGGCGGATGACTTCCAGCATGTTGGAGCGCATGTAGCGGGAGAGCCCGGCCAGTCCGCCGATGGTCGAGATGGTCAGCGGCAGGACCAGATGCCGGGCCAGATCGATTAATTTCCGGCCGGGGCTCAACTGGTCGAAATCGAGCGAGGTCAGGCCGGAAATGGGCAGCCAGCCCAGGTCCACCCCGAAAAGGCGCATGCCCAACAGGGCCAGCCAGAAAGAGGGCGCGGCAAAGCCGATAAAGAGAATGACCGTCGAGAGCCGGTCGAAGACCCCCCCGGCCCGCACCGCCGAAATGATGCCCACCGGCAGCGAGATCATCAGGATGATCATCAGCGAGGCCACGTTCAGAGCCAGGGTGACCGGCAGGCGCTCGACGATCTTATCCAGCACCGGCCGGCGGTCCGGGGAGAAGGAGCGGCCGAAATCCAGCCTGACCAGGCGGACCAGCCAAGAAAGGTACTGCTCGTGGAGAGGGCGGTCGAGCCCGTAGAGTTCAATGAGCCGCTGCTTGGCTTCCAGGGTCACCTGGGGGTTGAGGTCGGTCATCAGGTCGGTGGGCCGGCCCGGGGCCAGGTGCATGACCGCGAAACTGACCACGGTTATCCCCAGAAGGGCCGGAATCATCATTAAAAGGCGTTTGACGGTGTATTTCAACATACAAAATATCCTTCCGGCGGTCAGGGGAGAAGGAGCGGCCGAAATCCAGCCTGACCAGGCGGCCCAGCCAAGAAAGTGACGGGCGGAGCTTCTTGACAACGGCGGAGACGTGTTTACTTTATGGACGTAGATGATTTGGTCCCTGTGAGGGGATATTAGCAGATAAAACGCCAAGGAGGTGAATTATGTCCCTGTTCAGATTCAGTCCCAAGGCCGGCCGTTATGGTTTGCCGTTCTGGGAACTGGAAAAGATGCGCGACCACATGGAAACCATCTACAACGCCCTGGCCGGCGGCGTCTCCCAGATAAGGAAAAATTATACCGGAGTTTTTCCGCTCGTCAACCTTTTCGAGGATGACGATCATCTTTACCTGATGGCCGAACTGCCCGGAGCGGCGCCCGACAAGTTGGAAGTCTCGGTCAAGGGCGAGGCCCTGAGCCTGCGCGGCGAGGTCCGGGCGGCCGAGGCCGGCGACGAGGTCAACTATCACCGCCGGGAACGCGAGAGCGGCAGTTTTCGCCGCATCCTGGCCCTCCCGGTCAAGGTTGATACGGAGCGCATCGAGGCCGCCTTTAGAAACGGCGTTCTGACCGTGACCATGCCCAAGGCCGCCGAGGCCAAGGCCCACCAAATTGCCGTCAAAACCGAATAGGAGGCGCCCCATGAGCCAGGATTTAAATGTGCGTGACAAGCAGGAGGTCAACGTGGGGGCGGCCGAAAACACCCGCAACGAACCCCTGTTCAGCCCGGTGGTGGATATCTGGGAAGGCGAGCGAGGCCTGATTCTGGTGTCTGATATGCCCGGCGTCGACCCGGAGAATCTGACCGTGGACCTTCAGGACAACACCCTGACCATCAGCGGGCAGGTGCCCCCGATGCCCGAAGGCCGCAAATCGCTCTTGAAAGAGTATGAGGTGGGCAATTTTTATCGCCAGTTCACCCTGGCCGACAGTATCGACCAGGCCGGCATCACCGCCACCCTGAAAGACGGCGTTTTGAGGCTGGAACTGCCCCGGGTGGCCCCGGCCCGGCCCCGCAAGATCAAGATCAAAACCGATGAGACGAGAGCCTCGGACGATCCCGGCAGTTGCTGATCATTATTTTATTTCTGACGACCCGCCCGGCTCCCCGCCGAGCGGGTTTTTATTAAGCAAAATCAAATATAAAAGTCTAGAGCTTGTTCCGTACTTATTCTCAGGCCCACCGGGATCCATTTAGCTAATATGTCCGACAGCTCGTCTCGTTGAATGGGTTTGCTTAAAAAATCGTTCATCCCGGAGGCTAAAAGGGTCTCTTTGACTCCGGCCATGGCGTTGGCTGTGAGAGCGATGATGGGTATTTCAGACATGGCCCCGCCCATGGCTCGAATGTTGGCCGTGGTCTCCAGTCCGTCCATCTCAGGCATCATCTGATCCATGAAAATCAGTTGGTATTTATTGTGAGCCACCTTTTCCAAAGCCTCCTGGCCGCTGGCGGCCCGGTCGGTTTGGATGCCGTGGATGCGCAGTAAACCGGAGGCTACAGTTAAATTGAGCTCATTGTCATCGACCACCAGAGCGACGATGGCCCCCCCGTAATTGAGATCGGATTTGGGTTTTTTAGATAGTTGCGGTTTTTTCCCCTCTACTTTCGGAATGATAACCCTGAATAAACTGCCCTTATCATATTCGCTTTCTACTTCAATGGCGCCGCCCATCAGCTCAACGAGGTATTTACTGACCGAAAGGCCCAGTCCGGTCCCTCTGATGTGGCGGTTTTTAGCCGTGTTCACCTGTTTGAAGGCCTCAAAAAGAAAAGGCAGATCCTCTTTCTTGATGCCAATGCCAGTATCTGTTATTTCAAAAACGAGATTGTGGCCGGCCTTACTGACCTTTAAGGTGACGGAACCTTCTGTCGTGAATTTTATGGCGTTGCCTAAAATATTTAATAAGACCTGCCTTAACCTGACGTCATCCCCATTTAAGTAGAGAGGAAATTCCAGGTCCGATTCCAGCGATACAGTTATATTTTTCTCGCCGGCTAAAAATTTGGCCATAGTGATAATGTTATCAAGGAGTCTTTCAAGGCTGTAGTTTATCGGGGAAAGCTTCATCTTCCCCAGCTCCAGTTTGGACAGATCCAAGATATCGTTAATGATGCTGAGGAGGGCGGTGCCGGCTGTTTTGATGTCCTCGACGTAAGCCTTGGGCCCTTCGGAAAGGGAAGGATCGCTGGCCAGGATCTCCGAGATGCCGATGATGGCGTTCATGGGGGTGCGGATTTCGTGGCTCATCATGGACAGAAACTGAGTTTTAGCTTGATAGGCGGTTTGAAAGCCCCTGGCACGGCGACGGTAGACGATTAAAAGGAAGATGACCGCACTCAGGACGGTGGTCAGTTCGACCATGAGCATTCTATTGACCGAGCGACTGTGTTCGCCGGCGGCGATCATGGCCGAGTCGGAGATATCCACTCCGGCTACGGCGATGACCTGGCCCTGGGAGTTGAAGACCGGGCTGTAGGCGGACATGAGTCCGTCCCAAATGCCGGCGTACTTGCCCATTTCTGTGGCCGTGACTTCCCCGTCAAAGGCGCTGTGGACGTAGCTGTCCGGTTCGGTAGCCATCCCCGGCGTAACCATGGTCCCGGGGTCGAGATCGTTATCGATTATGTACTGGAGTTCACCGTCGGCCCAGCGCAGATAATAGACGAACCGAACGTTATATTCCTTGGCAAAGTCGATCAGTTGGGCCCTTTTAGCGGCCCAAAGTTCGCTGCCCGTATCCTCTGGTTTTCTGAGGTTGGCCAAATCCGACTCTGCCATTAACAGGGCGGCGTGCTTGGCAGCGAGTTTAAGGCGGGAAGTGATGTCCTGATGGAGGAGGTCGGAGTATTGCTCAATGGACTGGTGCGCCCTAAAGGTTGTAAACACTATCCCCACGGTCAGCAACAGGAAGATGAAAAGAAAGGTGTTCTCCAGGATGTTAGCCAGTCGATTGTTCATGGAACCTGACCAAATTTTACCTGGACTCGCTTTCGGGGGGCACGCCATGACACAATTCCTATGGAAAAACTGCAAGTTTTTGAATTATATCATAGGAGGCTATGTATTGTGCGCATTATTTGAGCGGCCTTTAAATCCGCTTACCTGCGTGTCGGAGAGCAGGATCTGTTCGTGTCGGGTGGACTCATGAATTGGAAAGGACATCGTTGCTATATGCATGCGCACTACAACGCGAAAAAGGCTGTTGACGAGCGGGCCGCGTTTCAAGGCAGAGAGAAATACTGAATGTGTTCGGGATCAAAACCTATGTATAATTTTCCGGAAGATTATAAAGAAAGAACAGCGGCTGAAGCAACTGACGTTGTTTAGGGGCTCAGGCCAGGGTCCGGGCCAGGCCTATCAGGCGGTAGACCAGGGCCGAGCCCAGCCAGGCCAGATCTTCGTTGGAGAAATAAGAGCCGGCGACCCGGTCGAAAAGCACCTGGCCGGCCGCCTCGAATTCATCGTCGGCATGGTGCAGAATGACCAGCAGATCAATATTAGGCAGAACCCGAAAGCGGGCGGCCTCGTCTCCGCGGCCGGCCGTCGGTTCCCCCCCCAGGGCAGTCGCGGCCCGGGTCAGAAGGCCCGGCGCCCGGCCGAAAACCTTGGCCAGCGGAATTTCCGCCCGGTTGGCGAAGGCCTTGATATAGAATTCGCCGCCGGGTATCTGGCGATAGGAGACCAAGTCGCCGGTGGGCGGATCACCCCCGGCCCCGGTCAGGTAATGGAGCAGCAGAACCGCGTCGGTCAGGCTGAATTCCTCGCCGGGTTTCTGGTCCCGCCAGGCGGCGTTCATCTCCGGGGCCAGCACCAGGGCCGGGCGGCCGAAGAAATCCAGTTGAAAACCATCCGGCGCGGACAGACGCACGGCCCCGGAAGCGTCGGCCACGGCCTGGGGATCTCTGGCGGCCAGTTCTTCAGCCGCGAGGCGACAGGCCTTCTTGTAATCGTCAACTCTCACGGCGGCTCCTTTTCGGGGGAAAGTCCAAAAGCGGCATGCGGTATAAGGTATTAGCCGGCGGCGTTCTCTTCGTGAATATAGTTGATGACGGACTCCAGGGTGCGGTCGACCTCTTGAGGGTCCACCTGGCAGGTGGCCACGGATTCATGCCCGCCGCCGCCGAAATGGAGGGCGATGCTGCCCAGATTGGCCAGGCTGGAGCGGTTCAGGATGCTGTTGCCCATGGCCAGGGAGATGTTCTGGCGGTCTTTGCCCCAGGTGACGTGAATGCTGACCTTGCAGTCAGGATACATGGTGTAGACCAGAAAACGATTGCCGGCATAGATGTTCTCTTCATCGCGATAGTCGATGATGACCACTTCGCCCACCTGGCGGGTGCAGCGCTTGAGCATGTTGCGGAAAAGGTTGTCCTGCTCGAAATAGAGGTCGGCCCGCTCCTTGACATCCGGCTGGCGGAGAATTTCGGCCGCGGTCATGGACCGGCAGAAGTCGATCATTTCCAGCATCAACCGGTAGTTGGAGATGCGGAAATCCCGGAACCGGCCCAGGCCGGTGCGGGGGTCCATAATATAGCCGATGAGGATCCAATCGGTGGGGGCTTCGATTTCGCTTCGGGTCAGGTTGGCGCTGTCAACCTTGTCGACGGCTTCCATCATGGGGGTCCAGTGTTCGGGGAAACGGGACAGGCCCCCGAGAAAATCGTAAATGACCCGGGCGCAGGACGGCGCCACCCGGGACATGCCCCGATAGGAAATGGCGCCCAAACGCTCCCCCTCGCTGGTGTGGTGGTCGAACCACATGCCGCAGCCCGGCACATAGGGGACATTGGCCAGAATGTCGTTGCTGGTGACTTCCACCAGTCCGGCCTGGAGGTCCTTGGGATGGGCGAATTGGTAGCTGTCGATCAGGCCGGCTTCCTTCAGCAGGGCTCCGCAGGCCAGACCATCGAAGTCGGAACGGGTCACCAGACGCATATTTATTCCCCTCTCTTCAAATGGCTTCAGGCGCGGCCCGGAGCCCGCCTAATAATACCCAGCCTGTTCATAGTAGTTCATCTTACGGCGGCTGTCAACGAGGCTCGTAGGCAAGTTTTGGATAAGCGTTCCGTTGGCCGCTCTTTGACTGCTTTATGAAATTTGAAATTCTATTTATGATATAATCATCGGGTTGAATGATTTTAAAGCGAGACGACCTGTCATGAACCGCCCCCGCCATAGCCGCCCACCGACCCTGACCCGGCGTCTGATGAAAACCCGGCTGAAAGAGCTGGCGCCGGAATTTCCGGCCGAAATGATCGGGCTGGTCACCCGGGAGATCATCGAAACCCTGGCCGGGGCTCTGTCCACAGGCCGCCAGGTGGCCCTGCGCGGCTTCGGCCGCTTCCAACCCCGCCGTTATCAAAAGTCCACCAAACGTTTAGGCCTCATTTTTCGCCCCAGCCCGGAACTCCTGGCCCGGCTTAATCCTCGAAATCCGGCGCCCCCCGCGGACGAATCCGCCGAAAATATTTAGAAACGGCTGTTTTTAGGCTTGGTCATGTGCTAATATAACCCCATGACCGCTGTGATCCAACAAGCTGTGGAATGTGTCCTGAGCCTGTTTCTCATCGGGCTGGTGGGTTACGTGCTGGCCAAACGGGGCTGGTTCAGCCCCGAAACCAAGGCCATGCTGCCCCGGCTGGTGACCATCGTCTCCCTGCCGCCCTACCTGTTCGTCAACGTCATCCGCACCTTCAGCCGTGACGAATTGATCCACCTGATCTACGGCACGGTGGTCCCGGCTATTTCCATTGGGCTGACTTTCGGCCTGGCGCTGACCCTGGCCAAACTGATGAAAGTGCGGCCTGGCCGCAAATATCTGTTTTCAGTGAGCTTTGCCACCTCCAATACGATTTTTATCGGTCTGCCGGTCAATGTCACTCTCTTTGGCGAGGCGGCTCTGCCTTACGTGCTTCTGTATTTTTTTGCCAATACCACTTTTTTCTGGACCATCGGCAATTACTGCCTGAGCCTGGACGGCGGCCGGAGAGCGCCCGAGCGCATCTTCAGCCTGGCCACCGCCAAAAGGGTTTTTTCGCCGCCGCTGATGGGCTTTTTCCTGGGTCTGGCCCTGATCCTGAGCCAAACCCGGGTCCCCGGTTTCATTATGGACGCCGCCGGCTATGTGGGCAGTCTGACCACACCCCTGGCCATCATTTTCATCGGCATCACTCTGGCCGGGGTCAGCCTGAAAACCCTCAAGCCCGACCGTGATGTGGCGGTCCTGTTGCTGGGCCGATTTGTGATCAGCCCGCTGGTCATCATCGGGCTGATCCGGCTGATAGAGATTCCGCCGCTGATGGCCAAGGTCTTCATCATCCAGTCGTCTCTGCCGGTGATTTCCAGCGCCGTGCTTTTATCGGCCTATCACCGCTCCGACGCCCATTACGCCTCGGCGGTCGTTTCCCTGAGCACTCTTATGTCACTGTTGACCATCCCCCTGTATATGGTGCTCATTTCCGCGATCCTTTTTTAATGAGAGCGAAAATGTCAAAATATTTGAAAATAATGATAACGGCCCTGCTTTTAAGCCTGGTTGCCGAAAGCCCGCTGCCGGCCCAGCCCCCGGACGACGGGGAGACCCCCGGCACCGCGCCCATCGCCCTGGTGGAGGAAGCCTATCTGGCTCACCGCAAAGGCGATTACGACGAAGCCATCAAGGCTTACAGCCGCATCATCCAGCGGCGGGGGTTGACCCGCCGGGAACGGGCCATCAGCTACCTTTTGCGGGGGGAAGCCAAGCGCGATTCCAAAAAGCTGGACGAATCCATTCTGGATTTCACCCGGGCCTTGCGCCAGTGGCCCAATTATCCCCAGGCCCACTATTTCCGGGGGCGGGTTTACGAGCAGCAGGGCAAAATGGTCGAGGCCTACGCTGACATCGCCCGGGCCGCCCAATTGGAGCCCTCGCGCGATTCCTACCAGACCGCTTTGGCCCTGTTGAAAAAACGCATGGCCGAAGCGGGCCTGAAAGTTCAGAACGAAGCCCGGCCGCCGGAGCCCACCGCTCCGGAACTGCCTTCGGAAGACCGCTGACCGGTCATTGGGGGTAAACTAAAGCCATGAGAGGCATTGACTTCAGAAGCGACACCGTGACCCTCCCCACCGAGGAAATGCGTCTGGCCATGAGTGAGGCCCAGGTGGGGGATGACGTCTACGGCGAGGACCCGACCGTCAACCAACTGGAAAAAAAGGCCGCCCGTCTTCTGGGCAAGGAGGCTGCCCTCTTCGTTCCCAGCGGCACCATGGGCAACCAGGCTTCCATCATGGCCCAGACCCGGCCCGGCGACGAACTGATCGCCGCTTCGGCTTGCCACATCGTCCGCTACGAAGCCGGAGGCGCGGCCCGGCTCTCCGGGGTGAGTTGCGCCCTGGCCGAAGGCGCGGAGATTTTTCCCGACGATCTGCGGGCCCTGATCCGGCCCGGCGGCGACCCGCACTATCCCCGCAGCCGGCTGCTCTGCCTGGAAAACGCCCTCGGCAACGGCGATGTGGTGCCCTTGGAGCGAATGCGGGCCCTCTACCTGATCGCCAAGGAATATGGCCTGTCCGTGCATCTGGACGGCGCCCGTCTCTTTAACGCCGCGCTGGCTCTGGATGTTCCGGCCGCCGATCTGGCCGCCTGCGCCGATTCTATCAGCCTTTGCCTGTCCAAGGGCTTGGGCGCCCCGGTGGGCTCGCTCATTCTGGGCCCGGCCGATTTCATTCAAGAGGCCCGCCGTTGCCGCAAGGTGCTGGGCGGCGGTCTGCGGCAGGCCGGCGTTTTGGCCGCCTGCGGCCTCATCGCCCTGGACCGTATGGTCTCCCGGCTGGCCGTGGACCACGAAAACGCCCGGCTGCTGGGTGATTTGATGGCCGCCATCCCCGGCCTGACAGTCCACACCGAACGGCTGAAAATCAACATGGTCTTCTGGTCGACCAGCCTGGAAAAATTCGACGAACAGGCCTACATCGAATTCATGGCCGCCAGAGGCATCCGGGTGGGCGGCTTCAGGTACGGCCAGAGCCGTCTGGTGACCCACAAGGATGTCAACCGCGACGACGTGGAATTTTATGTGGAGACTTTCAAGGATTTTTTGAAGACCATTTAACCAGAACTGATCATTGAGCCGGGGATTGGCTTGGCCGCCAGGGGTCAGTCGCCGGGCTTTGGTGAGAGATTGGCCCTCAGGGCTCCACGGCCGGGCGGGAAGCGTTTTGGCGGTGCCAACGGCGATATTCCCGGGGAGTTTTGCCGGTCTGGGCCTTGAAACAGGCGGCCAGATAGCGCTGATTGCCGAACCCGCTTCGGCCGGCGATTTCAGCCAGGCCTAAATCGCTTTGTCTCAGGAGTTCAGCCGCCCGGACCAGCCGCCGGCTCTGAAGGTGGGCTTTCAGACCCCGGCCCAGCACCTCGGCAAAAGAACGGCTCAGGTATTGGGGGGTCAGGGCAAAGGTCCTGGCCAGCCCTTCCAGAGTCAGGGCTTCGGAGAGCCGGTCCTCAATGTAAGAGATCACGGCTCTGATGCGGGTGAGGGCTTTGGACTCGCCCGGCTCTTTTTCGAGCGCCGCCAGGCTGCCGTCGCGTATCAGCCGGACGATCTTGTTTCGACCCATGGGTTTAGGCAGGCTCGTCAACGACAGCCCTTTTTTATCCCAATTCATATCTATTCCGCCCTGATCGGCGGCAATCAAGACTATTTTCAGCCGGGACGAGTTCCTGATCATTAAGGACAGCGCCTCCCGGCCGCTGAAGCCGGGCAGCCGCCAATCCAGCAAGACCAGATGCGGTCGGGCCAGCAGAGCCAAAAAAACAGCTTCCGGTCCGCTTTCCGCCACCAGCATTTCAGAAACCGGCAATTGTTCCTCTTTAATGATTCTGGCCAGATATTCCGAAACCAAAAGCTCATCGTCAGCCACCAGCAACTTTATCCGTCTCATAAGTTTCGCCGTCATTCATCATCTCACCCGGACCTTGATCCTGGAGGCTGATCTCGGCAATGCTTCCTCCCCCTGGCCGCGGCCGAAGATCAAATCGGTATTGCCCACCAAAATAATGCGCCAGGCGAACCCTGACGCTGCGCAGTCCGACCCCTTCAGGGCGGCCCTCGACCAGCCCCGGCCCATTATCAGCCACCGTCAGCCATAGGCGCCCCTCACGGCGCCGGATCTCGACTTCCACCAGACAGTGGCCGGGCCCGGATTCCACGCTGTTCTGAATGCTGTTTTCCACCAGGGGCTGGAGGGTCAGCCCCGGGATCAGACAGTCCCGGGCGGCCGGCGCCAAATCCAGGCGGTCTCTCAGCCGTTGGCCGAAACGGGCTTTTTGAATATCCAGATAACCCCGTAAAAGTTCCATTTCCTCACGGGCCGGAATAAGACTGCGGGTTTTGCCCAGGGCCGTCCGCAGCAGTTGCCCCAGGCTCAGCACCAGATTGGAAATATGTTTGGCGCCTTCCAGATAGGCCAGATGCTCGATTGTGTTGAGGGTGTTGAAAAGAAAGTGGGGGTTGAGCTGTGCTTCCAGAAGCTTGAGATCAGCCTCCTGCAGGGCCTGCTTCAGTCTGGTCTCGGCCATGCGGGCTTCCAGCACGGCCAAACGGGTCTGTTCCTCATCTCTTTGTCGGGCCATGTCGACCGACATTTCGGCAATACAGCGGGCCACCGACAAGGTATCTTCGGCGGCCGCGTGAACGGCGTGTTTTTTGTCGACGCTGATGCGTTCCAGAAGCCGGGGCAGGTCCTGGCCGGCCAGGGCGGCCGAAATCTGACGGTTTTCCTTCAAATATCTGACGGTCTCCTCCCGGTCGCCGCTGTTGAGGAAAAACTCTCCGCACTTCAGAAAGCCCCGGATGACGTTGCCGTTGACAATGGGGGTGATGATGCTGGCCACCCGTCCGCAGCAGACGAATATGTCCGATTTGTTGATGACCGCAATCTCGTCAACGGCTTTTTTAAAATTCCCCCGGCAGTGTTCCCCGCATTTATCCCGCATCAACTGACAGAGACGGGGCTGGTTGGAACTGCTGATCAGGCATGCGCCGTCGTGGGCGATCAGTTTGATGCTCTGATTCAGGGTTCGGGACAGTCGGTTGAGGAGGTCCTCAATAATGCCGACATCAATCAGGGATAAAATATCGCCCTTTTCATCCAGGCGGCAGTGTTTCGGCGCGGGCCGGCTGAGGAAGGGTTTTTCGTTGATGGGAATATAGACCCCCAGCACCAGCAGATCTTCGTCAGGCGAATCATTGGCCATCACATGCCGACTGTAAGGAGGAATATAAAGAGTGTCGCCGGCCCGAAAGCTGTAATAAACCCCGTTGACTTCCTGATGGCCGTAGCCGGAGACAATATAGACCACCTGGGTGGAGCCCATGTGGTAATGTTCCATATCGACGCCGTTAATGTAGAATGTGGTGAAGCCGACCCCTATTCTTTCCATGCCGGCCCGCCCCGGGTCAACCAGCCACTGCATGTGCCCCCAGTCAAACTGCTGGTCGCCCCGGGGCCAGGAGTCATCCTCCCTGGGCCTGACGATTAAAGGTTCAGAATCGGCCGGAACCGTCTCATCGGCCCTGATAAATTTCAGGGTCACCGGCATGGCCCGGGCTCCGAATCACTTGATTTTCCGGTTTCTCGCCGAAAATCGCCGGGCGTGAGGCCGGTCTGACTTTTGAAAAAAGTGGCGAAATAGCCGGGGTTTTCAAAACCGACCAAAGCGGCCACCTCGCTGACCGACAAGGCCGGATGGGCCAGGAATTCGCGGGCCCTGGTCAGGCGCCGTTTACGTATTAAGTCGCCTAACGGGCGGCCGGTCAGTTTCTTGATCTTGCGGCCGAGATGAGCTGGGCTGAGATAAAGGGACTTGGCCAGGTCAGCGGTTCTGAAAGGCTCGGCCATATATTGGTCAATGTAGTCAAGGGCCCCCTGAAGCAGTTTCTCCGACCCGTCCCCGGCGGCGGCCGGCTCAAGGGCGGCGGCCATCTTTCGAACCTGCCTGGCCAGTTCCCGGGCACCGGCCGGTTTCAAAAGATAATCCCGGGCGCCGAGCACAAAGGCCTGGCGCACCAGATTAAAATCATCATAGGCTGAAACAACCGAAACGTAAGTATCGGGCAGCTCTTTCAGAATAACGGCTATGGCCGACAATCCGTCCAGGTTGGGCATTTTCAGGTCCATCAGCACGGCGTCCGGCTTCTGTAAACGACACTCCTCAAGCGCCTCCCAGCCGTCAGCGGCTTCCAGCAGCCGGGCAACCGGCAGGGCCTCCTCCTCAATCACCGCCCTGACGTAAGAACGGACGACGCTTTCATCATCGGCCACCAATAGGCTTATCTGAGGCATATCTGAACACTCCGGCCGGCCGGGGATGGTTAAAAAAACGAACCTTCAGGACTTTAAGGGCGCATTCCGTCTCAAATTCAAAAGTCTTGGCCGGAAGAACAGAAGCGAAAAGCCGATCAGCAGGATAATATGCAATCAAAATATAAACCGCCAGTTTATTGTCTATTGTACCATTTTTCCCGGATAGTTCAAGTTCATTGTCATGTCCGCCCCCGCGGACTTTCGTCGGGCCAGGCCCGTTTTCAGGAGGAAAAAGATGGAAGTAACGGATGTTAGATACCGGGTGGAGGTCAGTAAGCTGATTCCCTTTGCCGCCGAGATTCTGACCAAATACGGCGAAGATCCCGAGGATGCGGCCATCACCGCCGAGGCCCTGGCCGAGGCCGATATCTGCGGAGTGCGCAGCCACGGCTTCGTCAGGTTCGGCCAATATATCAACCGCGTCAAGCAGGGCAGCCTGGCGGTCAAGACCCCGGTCAGCATCATCAGCGAGAGCCGCAACACGGCTTTGCTGGACGGGCACAACGGCTTTGGCTTTGTGGTCTGCCAAAAAGCGTTGGAAATCGCCCGGGCCAAGGCCGAAAAGTCCAATATAGCTTTCGTGAGCGTCAAAAACAGCAACCATTTCGGCGCCGCCGGCATCTGGGCCAGCCGCCTGGCCGGCCGCGACATGGTGGCCTTTGTCGGCACCAATGCCGAGCCCATTGTCTCCGCCCCCGGCGGCCTGGGCCGGGCCATCGGCTCCAACCCCTTTTCCTGGGCCGCGCCGGCCGGCAAATATGGGCAGCTCTGTCTGGACATTTCCGCCGGGGCCATGGCTCAGGGCAAAATCTGGGAATACCGGCGGCTGAATAAGCCCTTCCCCCCCCATTGCTGGCTGGGGCCGGACGGCGTGGAAACCACCGACCCCTTTTACACTGATTTCGCTGAATTCATCATGATGCCTTTCGGCGGGCACAAGGGCTTCGGTCTGGCGGTGATGATGGAGGTTTTCACCTCCCTTCTCTCCGGCGGCCCCCTTGATGCGGAAATTCCCAGTCTGGCCCGGGATATGGACAAGCAACAGCATCTGACTCAATTCTTCTGCGCCATAAGCGTCGAGACCTTCCGGCCGCTGGCTGAATTCGTCGGGGACTCTGAGCGGCTGATTGAATATCTTCACTCTCTGCCTGTTAAAGAGGGGGCGGCGCCGGTCATGTATCCGGGCGAGCCGGAATTTATATCCCGGCGGGCGGCCCTGAAAGACGGACTGTTGATCCCTGAAACCGTGGTTCGGGAACTGAATGAACTGGCTGAGTCCGTCGGAGTGGCCGGCGCCGCCCAGATTTTTGACCAGCGGCTGGAAATGTCTTGAACCTCTGGTCCCGGATAACACAAAACCCATAAGGAGCCAAGCATGATGAAAAAAACCGCGTCTCTGTTTATCATGATCGTCTGCCTGAGCCTCGGCGCCGGACCGGCCCTGGCCCAGCAAAAAGCCGATCCTGACAAGACTTATGTCATCAAAGCCACCAGTGTTTTTAACCCGAGCCACGTCTGGATCCGGGGCCTGGAAAAATTCAAGACCCTTTTGGCCGAAAAAAGCGGCGGCCAGCTCAAGGTTCAGGTCTATCCGGCCGGCCAGCTTTCCGGCGGCAACAACCGCACCATGTGTGAACAGATTCAGGCCGGCACCCTGGAAGTCATTCTCCTGTCGCCTTTTTCCTGGGGCGGCCTGGTGGCTGAACCCCAAATTTTCGCCCTGCCCTTCATGTTTCCCTCCACCGAAGTGGCCCTGAAAGTCGCCGAATACCCTGAGGCCCTGGCCATGCTGGACAGGATGTACGCCAAGGTCGGCGTAAAAAACCTGGCTGTGGTCGACCACGGCTTCCGTTATCTGACCAACTCCAAACGGGAAGTCCGTAAGCCAGAAGACGCCAAGGGCCTCAAGCTCCGGGTGCCGCCCACGCCCCTGCTGATGGACGAATTCCAGCTCATGGGCGCCCTGAGCGTCTCCATCCCCATGACCGAGCTCTACACTTCGCTGCAGCAGGGCACGGTGGACGGCCAGGAAAATCCCAGCGCGGCTATTGATTCCAACAAGATGTACGAGGTCAATAAATTCATCACCGTCTGGAACTTCACCTGGGACCCGGGCATTCTCCAGATAAACGCCAAATTCTACGAAAGCCTGCCCGAAGAATACCAAAAGATGGTCGATGAAGCCGCCGCGGAGGTGGGCCGCTGGATCAATGAAACCGTGGCCAGCGAAGACCAGATGCTTCTGGAGAAATTCGCCGCGGCCGGAGGCATCAACTCAATCCTGATCCCTGAGGAAATAAAAACCTTTGAAGAATTTTTCCAGCCCATTCACGACAAATATTCCAAAGAATACGGGCTGGAAAATTACCGGCTGCTGAAGGACCTGACCGCCAGGGTACTGGCCGGCGAGACCTACAAGCCGTAGCGCTTCCGGGCCTCTTTTCCCAAAGCGCTCAAGCGGCGGGAAAAGAGTCCTGTAAATCAGCCTGTCACGAAAGATGGTGAACGGATGAAAGTTCTGAAATTTTTAATAGGCCACTTTGAAGAAATTCTGGCCGCCCCCCTGATGGTGGTCATGTCTCTGATGGTAACCATACAGGTGCTCTGCCGTTTTGTGTTCCACCTCAACACCCCCTGGGCTGAGGAGTTTTTACGCTATTGCTTCATCTGGAACATCATGCTGGGTTCCTCCATCGCCATCAAACTCAAGGCCCACATAGGGGTCAGTCTTCTGGTCGAGTACCTGCCCCGTCTGCCCCGGATGCTCACCGAGACTCTGGCCCTGATCACGGTTATTTTCATCTGCGGACTGTTCTTTCAGGCCTCCTGGTCGGTCATGGTCCTGCAAAAAGGCTCCGGGCAGATAATGCCGGCCCTGGGCGTGCCGATCTTTACCAGCACTCTGGCTCTGCCGGTGGGCTTCACCCTCATTGCGCTGCGAAGTCTGGTTCAACTGCTTGACAATTGGAAGCGTTTTCTGAACCGGCCGACGAAAAAGGAGGTCTGAGATGGTCGCCCTGATGCTCATACTCTTTTTGGTGGCCATGTTCATCAGCGTCCCCATATCCCTGTCCCTGGGAATGGCCGCCGGGCTGGCGCTGACCTTAGTCAGCGGCCTGCCGAACATGATCAGTGCCCAGATGATGTACACCGCGGCCGACTCCTTCAACCTCATGGCCATTCCCTTCTTCATCCTGGCCGGGAACCTGATGGGCCACGGCGGCCTGTCCAAACGGCTGATAGATTTTTCAAACATGCTCGTCGGCGGCTTCAGCGGCGGCCTGGGAATTATCGCCATTATCACCAGCATGTTTTTCGCGGCCATCTCCGGTTCTGGCCCGGCCACCGTGGCCGCCCTGGGCACTATCCTGATACCGGGCATGATCAAGGCCGGTTACGGCCGGAGTTATTCCTCGGCCTTGATGGCCACCGCCGGGGCGGTGGGCATCATCATTCCGCCCAGCATACCCATGATTCTCTATGCCGTGCAGGCCGAGGTCTCGGTGGCCAGGATTTTCATGGCCGGCTTCGGCCCGGGCCTGATTTTCGGCGGGCTGCTCCTGATGACGAATTACTACCTGTCCCAAAAAAAAGGCTATAAAAGACCGCCGGATGAAGAGGTTCCCAGTTGCAGCTGGGACGTAATCTTCTCCCTGATCATGCCGGTTTTGATTCTGGGCGGCATTTACGGAGGCATCTTCACCCCGACCGAGGCCTCGGGCGTGGCCGTGATTTACGGCTTCATCGTCGGCGCCTTTATCTATCGCGAATTGAACCTGAAAAACATACCCAAACTTCTGATCGAATCCACGGTCTCCTCGGCGGTGGTCATGCTGATCGTCATGTGCGCCTCGCTCTTTTCCTTTGTGCTCATCAGCGAGGGCACTCCTCAGCGCCTGGTGGCCTTCATCAGCGAAATAACCACCAACAAGCTGGCTATTCTATTGATGCTCAACATCTTTCTTTTAGTGGTAGGCTGTTTTCTGGATGCGGCCTCGGCCATTATCGTTCTGACGCCGATCCTCCTGCCGCTGGCTACGGCCATCGGGATAGAACCCACCCATTTCGGGATCATCGTCGTCGTCAACCTGGCCATCGGCCTGGTCACCCCGCCGGTGGGCCTGGATCTCTACGTGGCCTGCGGCATATCCAAGATCAGCCTTGAAGAAATCACCAAGGCGGTCTGGCCCTTTCTGGTCGCGGTGCTGATTGCTTTGGCCATCATTTGCGCCATACCCCAGATCTCCCTGGGCCTGCCGGACTGGCTGGGTTTAAAATAAGCGGCCCTGAGACCTCAGGCTCAAACCTGGTTCCGGGGCTGCCCGCTGAGAAAAGCCTGAAAATTTTCCACGGCCGTGGCCATCAGGCGACGGCGGCTGGCCAGGGCCGCCCAGGCGATATGAGGGGTGATCAGGCAGTTTTTGGCCTTCAACAGAGGGTTGTCGCCCCGGATGGGTTCGACTGAAACCACGTCCACCGCCGCGGCGTAAAGGCGGTCGTGATTGAGAGCTTCGGCCAGATCCTCCTCGACCACCAGGTCGCCCCGGGCGGTGTTGATGAGAATGGCGCTGGATTTCATCCGGGCCAGGCTGGCCCGGTTGATGAGGCCGCGGGTCTCCGGGGTCAACGGGCAGTGAAGGGAGACGACGTCTGATTCCGTCAAAAGCTGGTCAAGGTCCACGCAGCGGGCGATCGGCCGGCCGACCTGCCCGGCGTGGGGACTATAGGCCAGAACCTCCATGCCCAAAGCCCGGGCGATGCGCCCGGTAGCCAGGCCGATGCGGCCGAAGCCGATAAGGCCCATGGTCCGGCCGGCCAGTTCTATCAGCGGATATTCCCAAAAGCTGTAATCAGGGCAGCTTTCCCAGCGCCCGGCTTTGACCGCCTGGTCATGGCGCCCCACATGATGACAGATTTCCAGAAGCAGGGCCACGGCAAACTGGCTGACCGCCGCCGTACCGTAGCTGGGGACGTTGCTGACCACCACGTCTCTGGCCCGGGCCGCTTCCGTATCCACGACATTGTAGCCCGTGGCCAGCACCCCGATATATTTGAGCTCCGGGCAGCGGTCTAAAATGGCCGCGCTGATGACGGTCTTATTGGTCAGGGCCGCCTGGGCCCCGCTCAGGCGTTCCATAGTCAAATCAGGGGGCGTGCGTTCATAAACGGTCAAGTCGCCCAGGGCCTCAAAACCCGCCCAGCTCAGATCACCGGGATTTTCCGCGTAACCATCCAAAACCACTATTTTCATCATCTCGCCCGCTCCCTGGCAACAAAAGCCGGTTGAAGTTTTTCGCGTCGCTTGTTGGAACCGTTTCAGGCCGGATTGATCTAAGGGGTTTTCACCACCGCCGGATCCCATTCAAAGAGTTCGGCCCCGCTCTCGCCCAAAGCCAAATAACGGAAAACCGAAAAATCTATGGCCAGGTAGCTCCGGACGCCGCCGTCTTCCAGGAGCACCAGTAAATCATGGGGTTCTGGGGAGAGCCTGACTTGAAAAGTATGCCGCTGGCCGGGCTTCAGGCGGTGACCGCCTAAAAGCGCCTGATCGCCGTAAAAGTCCTGATCGACCCGACGGACGTAAATATCGCCATAGGTGTCAGGGCTGGCATTTTCGATGGTGATGGTCAGGAATTCCGACGCCTGTTCGGCCTGGGCCCCGGTCGGGCCCAAAAGCGCCATAAAAGCCAGAGACAATTTCAAGAGCCACAGCTTTTTCCGCAACGGATTCAAGGCCGGTCCCTCACATTTCAAAAACAGCCGTGGGCCGCCATTGGTTGGCGGCCACCGGTTCCAAAGCGTCGTTCAGGGCCCGGCGGGCCGCCTCCAGGGCCAGTTCCGGGAGGTTGTTGGTCTCGGAAAGATGGGCCAGGATCAGGTGGGCCAGATCGCGGTGATAGAGCCCGGCCGCCAGTTGGGCGGCCATATCATTGGCCAGATGACCGGTCCGGCTGCGGACCCGCTGTTTAAGCGGCCAGGGGTAAGGCCCGCTCATCAGTTTTTCATAATCGTGATTGAATTCCAGAACCAGGGCCCGAAGGCCCCGGTAACTCTGCCTGATCAGTTCCGTGGGAGCGCCCAGGTCCGTGGCCAGGCCCAGGCGGCCGGCGGAGCTTTCCACCAGAAAAGCCACCGGGTCCCGGGCGTCGTGGGAAATTGGCAGGGTTCTGATCTTCAGAGGGCCGAAATCCAACTGGTCGCCGGTGCGGAAAAGCTGCCACTGAACCTTGCCCACCTGGAAGCCGGCCCCTTCCCGGGTGCCCTGGTTGGCCAGGATCGGGATCTTCAGAGCCCGGGCCAGGGGCCCCAGGCCGCTGATGTGGTCGCGGTGTTCGTGGCTGACCAGAACACAGCCCAGCTTGCGCGGATCCAGGCCGGCCAGTTCGGCCCGCTTCTTAAATTCATTAAAAGACAGGCCGCAATCCAGCAGAACGGCCAGACCGCCCTCCTCCACCCAAACCGCGTTGCCCCGGCTGCCGCTGGCCAAAACACAGAATTTCATCTAATCGCCGCCTGCAGCAGAATCAGACTGAAGTGGAACCAAAGCCCCCGACGCCCCGTTTGGTCGCCGGCAGTTCCTCCACAATCAAAATTTCCGGATGTTCCACCCGGCTGACGATCATCTGGGCCACCCGGTCCCCGCGCTGAATGGTCACCGCCTCGCGGCCCAGATTGATCATGGGCAGTTGGAGCTCGCCGCGGTAATCCGAGTCGATGGTGCCGGGCGTATTGACCAGGGTCAGGCCCTTTTTCAGGGCCAGGCCGCTGCGGGGCCGCACCTGGCCTTCATAGCCCGCCGGGATGGCCACCGCCCAGCCGGTGGGCAGCAGATGAATTTCGCCCGGCTCAATGGTCAGGGCTTCCCTGACTCCGGCGGCCAGGTCCAGGCCGGCCGCGCCGACGCTCTGAAAGGCCGGGAGCGGCAGGTCGGCGTCCTCCTGGGGTCTCACTCGTTTAAATTCCAGCAGCATCAGCTCCCTCACTCAAAGTCTTTGCGGGACAAAGGACCCAAAACGCAGACGGCCAGACGGTCTTCGGCCCAGTACTGATCGGCCAATTCCCGCAAATCTTCCCGGCTCACGGCCTTAAGGCGGCGGCAGGTTTCGGCCAGGGAGACGGCCCGGCCGAAGAGCAGTTCGTTTTTGGCCAGGCGGGACATGCGGTTCTCAACAGTTTCCGAACCCAGGATCAGGCCCGTTATCAGGCCTTCCACGGCCTCGTTCAACTCGGCGGCGCCCGGAGCCTCGCGGCGCAGCCGTTTCAGTTCAGCCAAAACCAGGTCTCTGGTCCGGGCGGCCCGTTCCGGAGAGGTGGCCGCGTAAATTTCCAGGGCGCCGGCTTTCAGGAAGGCGCTGTAACTGGAATAAACGCTGTAGGCCAGCCCCCGACGCTCCCGGATTTCCTGAAAAAGGCGGCTGGAGAAGCCGTCGCCCAATATCCGGCTCAAAACAGCGGCCGCCTGGCGCCGGTCGTCCTCGATCTCAGGGAAATCGCTCCTGATCACCATATGGGCCTGTTCCAGACGCCGCCGCCTGACCGTCAGGCCATATCGGCTTTCAGGGGCTTCAAGCAGCCGTTCGGCCAGGGCCGGGCGGGCCTTGAGGCGGACGGAGAGCAGATCGGCCAGGCGTTGATGTTCCACCGCTCCGGCCGCGCTGATCACCAGGCGCGGCCCGGGGCATTGACGGTCCAGCCAGATTAAGATCTGTTCCCGCTTCAAAGCGGCGACCGAAAGCCGAGTACCGGCCACCGGGCGGCCCAAGTGGTGGCCGGGCCAGAAACCGGCGGCGGCCAGATCGTGGACCATCTCTTCGGGCTCGTCTTCGATCATGGCTATTTCCTGCTGGATGACCCGCTTTTCCAGTTCCAACTCGGCTTCATCATAAAGGGAATTTTGAAAAATGTCCACCAGGAGGTCGAGGGCCGATTCCAGATCTTCCGGCCGGACCCGGGTGTGATAGCAGGTCTGTTCCCGGCTGGTGAAGGCGTTGGCCTGGCCGCCCTGCCGGTCGATCTCCCGGGCGATGGCCGTTTTGTCGCGGCCGGGGGTGCCCTTGAAGACCATGTGTTCAATGAGATGAGCCAGGCCGTTTTCCTCAGGGCTCTCATCCCGCGCCCCGGCATCGACCCAGATGCCCAGGGCCACGGACGCGGCGCCCGGCATCTTCTCGCTCAACAGGCGAAGGCCGTTGTCTAATACGGTTTTACGTATGTTTTTCATTTGGCTGGCCGGGAACTCTAAAAATTCCCTTTTTTGAGGCGCCCCTGTATAAAAGCCGGCGGCCGCGCTTGATGGACGAGGCCGCCGGCTTGACTTAAGTCAGGATAAAGGAAGCGCGGCTCAGTTTTCTTCCAGAACCGCCCGGCGGGACAGCCGGATCTTGCCCTGCTTGTCGATGCCCAGAACCTTGACGTCGATCAGGTCGCCTTCCTTGACCACATCGGTGACCCGCTGAACCCGTTCCGAGGCCAGTTGGGAGATGTGGACCAGGCCGTCGGTGCCGGGCAGGATTTCCACGAAAGCGCCGAAGTCCATAATCTTGACCACCCGGCCGTGGTAGATCTTATCCACCTCGGCCTCCTGGGTATAGCGGCGCACGGCGGCCACCGCGGCCTCGGCCTTTTCGGCCGTGGGGGCGTAGATGGTGACCTTGCCGCTGTCTTCGACTTCCAGGCGGGAGTCGGTTTCGGTCTGGATGGACTTGATGATCTTGCCGCCGGGGCCGATGACGTCTTTGATCTTTTCCGGATTGATCTCAATGACGGTCATCTTGGGGGCGTACTGGGAAATTTCGGCCTTGGGTTTTTCCAGGACTTCCTTCATCTTGCCCAGAATATGCAGGCGGCCGCTCCGGGCCTGTTCCAGGGCCCGGGTCATGATCTCCCGGGTGACCCCGCTGATCTTGATGTCCATCTGTACGGCGGTGATGCCCCCGGCGGTGCCGGTCACCTTGAAGTCCATATCGCCCAGATGGTCCTCATCGCCCAGGATATCGGTCAGGATGACGACCTTTTCGCCTTCCACCACCAGGCCCATGGCCACGCCGGCCACCGGGGCCTTGATGGGTACGCCCGCATCCATCAGCGACAGGGAGCCGGAACAGACCGAGGCCATGGAGGAGGAACCGTTGGATTCCATGATTTCCGAGACCACCCGGATGGTGTAGGGAAATTTGTCGTGAGGCGGAACCACGGCCCGGAGAGCCCGTTCGGCCAGCGCTCCGTGCCCGATTTCCCGGCGCCCGGGAGCGCCCAGGCGTTTGACTTCACCGGTGCAGTAAGGCGGGAAATTGTAATGGAACATAAAGGTTTTGGAGCTTTCACCGATCAGGGTGTCCAGGCGCTGATCGTCATAGCTGGTGCCCAGGGTGGTCACCCCCAGGCTCTGGGTCTCGCCCCGGGTGAAAAGAGCCGAACCATGGGCCCGCGGCAGATAGGACACTTCGCAGGCGATGGGCCGCACCTCGTCAAGGGCCCGGCCGTCAATGCGCCGGCCGTCGTTGACGATCATGCCGCGCAGGATATCGCTTTCCAGCTTGCGGAGAGCGTAGCCGACGTCCCCCTGGCTGTCCGGGTACGGCCCGGCCAGGGCGGCCACGGCTTCGACTTTTAGCTGGGCGATCTTCTTCTGGCGGGCCTGTTTTTCCTTGGTGGTCAGGGCTGCCAGCATGGGAGCCCTGAAGTCGGCGGCCACCTTGTCCAGCACTTCCTGGTTACGTTCAATCTCCTCTACGGCCCGCTTTTCCTTGCCGCAGGCTTTCTGCAGTTCCAACTGCAGATCCAAAAGCGGCTGGATAGCTTCCTGAGCCATGAAAACCGCATCCAGGATTTCGGCCTCGCTGGCTTCCCGGGCGCCGCCCTCGACCATGACCACCGCTTCGCGGCTGGCGGCCACGATGAGGGTCAGGTCCGAAGCTTCAAGCTGGGTCTGGGTGGGGTTGGCGATGAACCGGCCGTCCACCCGCACCACCCGGACGCCGGCAATGGGTCCGGCAAAGGGAATATCCGAGAGGGTCAGGGCGCAGGAGACGCCCAGCATGGCCAGAAGGTCGGGGTCGTATTTGTCGTCCACGCTGACGGCCTGGGCAATAACCTGAGTTTCATAGGTCCAGTTCTTATTGAAGAGGGGGCGGCAGGGGCGGTCGATAAAGCGGGAAGTCAGGGTCTCCTTTTCCGAAGGCCGCCCGATTTCCCGGCGAAAAAAATTGCCGGGGATGCGGCCCACGGCGTAAAAGCGCTCCAGATAATCAACGGTCAGGGGCACGAAGTCCAGGCCCTCCCGTTTTTCATTGGAGGCCGTGGCCGTGGCCAGAATCATGGTTTCGCCCATGCGGACAATGACCGAAGCCCCGGCCTGGCGGGCCACTTGACCGGTTTCAATGGAGACGACCACGTCACCGAATTTAGTTTCTACTTTCATTTTTGTCTCTTTCTCCAGCATCGGGCGGCCGACGCGGCCGATCTGGCGTTATGGGCGTCATAATGACTGAACAACGCCAACAAACCGGTCGCCCAACCCGGCGGAGGCCTCCCAGGTCCTCCGCAAACCTAAAGTTTCAATTTTCAATCGAAAATTGAATTTCTAATACAAGCGGGCGGCCGGAAGTCAATTCTTCCGTCCGCCCGCTTGTGCTTACTTATTTACGCAGGCCCAAGCGTCCGATCAGGTCGCGGTAACGGTTGATGTCCTGCTTTTTGAGATAATTCAATAAACGGCGGCGCTGCCCGACCAGCTTCAGAAGGCCCCGTCGGGAACTGTGGTCTTTGTGATGGTATTTGAAATGCCCGGTCAGGTTGACGATGCGTTCGGTCAGGAGGGCTACCTGAACCTCGGGGCTTCCGGTGTCGGAATCATGGGTGCGGTAGGCTTCAATCAGTTCACGGGTTTTTTCAGTGGTCATGGACATGTCTAACTCCTTGCCTGGCGGCGCAGTCGGCGTCAGTCGCCGTAGTTGAAGACCCGCAGAGGCCGCAAGTAAGGCCTCCGGGGCGCTGGGGCTCCAAGGGAGCCCTGGTCATGGACCCGGCCCAGACCGCTTAAGCGGCCTGAGGGGTCCAAAATTCGATACTGTCCGGCCGGTTCTTCCGGGCGGGCCAGGGTCTGGCCCTGGAAAAAACGCCGGCTTTCCTCGTCGCTCAAAACCAGGGCCGGCCAGTCCGGCAAAGCCTCAGCCGGGGGAATCAAGCCCCGGCCCCAGTCTTCTTCACTCCAGGCGGCCACCTGTTCCAGGCCGGCGGCCCGGCTCAGGGACCAGGGGCCGACCGTTTCCCGCCGCAGACGGCTCAAGGCCGCGCCCGGCCCCAGTTCCCGCCCCAGATCACGGGCCAGGGATCTGATGTAATAACCGGAACCGACCTCGGCCTGAAAATCGGCCAGCGGCGGCTGGTAAGAGACGAGTCGCAAACGCCCGGCCCAAACCCGGCGGGCCGCAAGTTCCAGCGGCTGCCCGGCCCGGGCGGATTGGTGGGCCCGCCGGCCCTGAACTTTGACGGCCGAATAAGACGGCGGCACTTGCTCGTGCCAGCCCTCCCGGGCGCCCAGAGCGCGGACCAGCGCTTCTTCGGAAGGCCAGGGCCCCGCCGTTCTTTTCAGCAGCCGGCCCTCCAGGTCATCGGTGTCGGTGCTGAGCCCCAGTTCCAGTTGGCCGCAATAGCTTTTATCCAGACCGCTCAACCAGGGTTCCAGGCCGGTGGCCACCCCCAGGAGCAAAACCATCAGGCCGGTGGCCATGGGGTCCAGGGTGCCGCTGTGCCCCACTCTTTTCTGGCCGGCCAGTTTCCGCATTCTGGCCACCACATCGTGGCTGGTCAAGCCGGCCGGCTTATCAATCAGCAACAGGCCGTGCCGATGGGCAATCCGGGCCGCGCTCACAGAAATTTTTCAGCCAGGCTCAGCAGATTTTCCAGGGCCTCCCGGGCATTGGCGGCCTGGGGATCGTTATAGGCCGAAGCCTGCCGATGCCCCCCACCCCCGAAATGGCGGGCTAAAGAGGCCGCGTCCACATCTTCCCGGCTGCGCAGACTGACCCTGACGGACCCCGGCCCCCAGCCGGAATCCTTGATCAGAGCGGCCAGGGTCACCCCGGCCAGAGAACGGCCCAATTCCACAAAATCTTCGGTATCGGCCATCAGCGCCCCGGTTTTGGCCAGCATCTCCGGGGTGACCGTCAAAGCGGCCAGGCGTCCCCCAAAATGGAGGGTCAAAGTTTCCAGGGCCAGCCCCATCAGTTTCATTCGACGCAGCGGCAGGCTCTTGTTGACCAGGCGGTCGACCTCTTCCAGGCTGCCGCCCAGTTCCACCAGATCGGCCGCGGCCCTGAGGGTTTCGGCCCGGGTGTTGCTCTGGCTGAAAAAGCCGGTGTCCGTGGTGACGGCCACTAAAATAGCCCGCAAAGCCGGCCGGGGAGGAAGCCAGCCCAGGGCCCGGATCAGACCCCAGACCAGTTCCCCGGTCGAAGAGGCCCCGGAATCGAGAATTGAGTTCGGGCCGGTCTGTTCATCCGGGGTCAGCAGGTGATGATCCAGCACCACCAGAGGAGCCGGCCGGGGCGCTTTGGCCAGGCCGGCCGCCAAGGTCAGCCCCCCCGGTCCCAGGCGGTCGAAACTGTGGCAGTCCAGAAGAACGACCAGATCATAGCCGGCCGGATCATCCAGGCCGGTCTTGACGTTCAGCCCGTCCAAAAGAAAATTCAGATGCTCGGCCCAACTGCCGGTCAGGTGGACATCCACCTCCCGCCCCGTTTTGAGCATGGTCAAAGCCAGGCCGGCCGCCGAACCCAGGGCGTCGCCGTCAGGATTGTGATGGGTCAGGATCAGGACCCGGGAAGCGGCCGTCAATATCTCCCCGAGGCCCGGCGGCAGAAAGTCAGGCCGGCCGGCGACCGCCTCAGTCATCTTTCCGGTCCTCGCCGGCGGCGGCTTCCGAATCCTGAGACGGCCCGCTCAAACTGTTCAGCAGTTCGTTCATCTGCTGGGCGTATTCCAGGTTCCGGTCAAATTCGAACTCGATCTCAGGGACGTATTTCAGGTTCAAGGTTTCGCCCAGGGCGGCCCGCACATAGCCGGCCGCCTTGCCCAGAGTCTTGGCGGCCGAGGTCTTGGCCTCTTCGCCGCCCAGAACGCTGTAGCGGACCACGGCCTTCTTCAGGTCGGCCGTGACCCTGACCCCGGTGACGTTGACTTCCCTGAGGCGAGGGTCTTTGCTTTTACTCAGCAAAAGCTCGGCCACGGTCTCCCTGATAAGTTCGCTCATTTTTTCCAGGCGTCGCCGGGTCATGCCTCAATCGCTCCAGTGTCCTTGTATATTGGGAATCCCTATTGATTGCCGAATAAGCCTGACTGTGCCGGCCATCAGTCGCCCGGCCTCAGCCGAAAAAGAGGTCAAATTCCATTTCGGAATCAGCCACTTCGGCATCGGCATTATCTTCAATAAAATCCAGGATATTATCCAGGACGGCATTCAGCACACGCTTATCCGGACCGCAGACCGCAAAGCCCAGGATGGCCGTTTCATAGACATCCTGACGGCCGACCTCGCTGACGCCCACATTGAAGCGGGCTCCGACCCGACCCAGAAGGCTCTTGATCACCTTGCGCTTGCCCTTGAGACTGGAATTGCCCTCCAGGTTCAGGGTGACCTGCATCAAGCCGACGTGCACCTTTATTCGCCGCTTTCGGCAGCGGCTCTTTCGGCCTCGGCCCGGTCTTTGGCGGCCCGGGCCACGGCTTCGTCGATCAGCTCCACAGTGGCCGCGCTTTCCTCGACCTGGTAGGCTTCTATATGGTCGCCGATCTTGACGTCGTTGTAACTCTCAAAGCCTATGCCACACTCATAGCCGCCGGCCACTTCGCGCACATCGTCTTTCAGGCGCTTAAGGGAGGAAATGCGGCCGTCGTGAACGACCACGCCGTCCCGCAACAGACGGGCCCGGGCCCCGCGGACGATCTTGCCGTCAGTCACATAAGAGCCGGCGATGGTGCCCACCTTGGTGACCATGAAGGTCTGGCGCACTTCGGCCCGGCCCAGCACCTTCTCGCTCCTGATGGGATCCAGAAGGCCGGCCATGGCCTCCTTTATGTCGTCAATAAGCTTGTAGATGACGTCGTAATAGCGGATCTGGATGTGTTCGGCCTCGGCCATTTCCTGAACTTTGGCCGGCGGCCGGACCCCGAAGCAGATGACCAGGGCGTGGGAGGCGGAAGCCAGCATGATGTCGGTTTCCGAAACCGCACCCGTGGACTGGTGAATGATGTTGATCTTCATCTCCGGGGTGGAGAGCTTCATCACCGCTTCGCTGATGGCTTCCAGAGAGCCCTGAACGTCGGTTTTGATGACCAGGTTCAGCCCCTTGACCGCCCCGGCCTTGATGTTGTCGAAGAGGTTTTCCAGGGTCAGCCTGGAAGTCTTGGTCAGTTCGCTTTCCCGCTGCTTCAGGAGGCGGTGCTGGCTGACCTGACGGGCCTGCTTTTCATCGGCCAGGACTATGAATTCGTCGCCGGCCTGGGGCACCCCGGAAATGCCCTGCACTTCCACCGGAATGGCCGGCCCGGCCTCGGCCATCCTTTCGCCCTGATCGTCCAGCATGGCCCGGATGCGGCCGTAAAAAACGCCGCAGACGTAAGTGTCGCCCTGCCTGAGAAGGCCTTCCTGAACCAGAACCGTGGCCACCGGGCCCCGACCCTTGTCCAGGCGGGCTTCGATGATGTGCCCCTTGGCCGGGCCGTCGGGCCGGGCCTGGAGTTCGAGAATGTCGGCCTGCAGGAGAATCATGTCCAGAAGTTCGGCCACGCCCTGGCCGGTCTTGGCCGAGATGTCGACGAAGACCGTGTCTCCGCCCCACTCTTCCGGCACCAGGCCGATCCCCATCATTTCCCGGCGAACCTGTTCGGGGTTGGCCGAGGGCTTGTCGACTTTGTTGACGGCCACCACGATGGGCACCCCGGCGGCCCGGGCGTGGTCGGCCGCTTCCCGGGTCTGAGGCATGAGCCCGTCGTCGGCGGCCACGATCAGAATGACGATATCAGTCACCTGGGCCCCGCGGGAGCGCATGGCCGTAAAGGCCTCGTGCCCTGGAGTATCCAGAAAAGTGATGTTGCGGCCTCCGGCGCTGACGTGATAGGCGCCGATGTGCTGGGTGATGCCGCCGGCCTCGCCGCTTTGAATGTTGGTTTTGCGGATGTAATCCAAAAGCGAGGTCTTGCCGTGATCGACGTGACCCATGATGGTCACCACCGGCGGACGGGGGGCCTCGGGCGAAGCCTCGCGGTATTCCACCTGAAGGATGTTGTCTTCGTCAAAGGCCGATTTTTCCACTTCATAGCTGAATTCCGAGGCCACCAAGGTGGCGGTGTCGAAATCCAGGGCCTGATTGAGGCCGGCCATGACGCCCAGGCTCATCAGTTTTTTAATGATGTCGCCGGCCTTGATCGAGAGGCGGTGAGCCAGTTCGGAGACGGTGATGACCTCGTCGACCTTGATGCGGCGCTTGATGGCCCTGGGCACGGTGGCTTCGGTCTTGACCTTCAGTTTCTTGACGTTTTTGCCCCGGCGGCGGACCCGTTCCCAGTCGCCTTCGGAGTAAAGATCGGTCCGCTCCACCACGTCCCGACGGCGGGCGACCTTGCCGTTGGCCTGATTTTCGTCGCCTTCGAAAGAGGCGCCGCCGTGGCTTTTTTTCTTCTTGTCCCGGCGGCGAACGCTGTCGGCCTCAGGGGTCGGGGGCACGGCCGCCGGATCCGGCCGGCGAAAATCGGTAGTTTTCAAGTGCGGCCGGCCGGCCTCCGCAGGGCCCTGGGGACGTCGGGCGTTCCAGTCGCCGCCTTCCCGCTGGTCTGGCCCCTGCGGGCGGCGGGGGGGAAAACCGGGCGCGAGGCGCGGCCCCTGGGGAGTCTCCTTCCAATTGGGCTTGCTGCCCACCACCCTGGCCGCGTCAAAACCTTTGGGCGGGCTGATGATCTTGGCCGGCGTTTCGGACAGTTCCCGGGTGATTTTGCGCGGGGCGGGGCGGGGTGTTTTCTTGGGCAGGGTCGGGGCGGACGGCTCCGGGCGTTCGCCCGGCTGGCCGTCGTCCAGAACCTTGCGGACCGGCTCAGGCTCCTGAGGCTTGACTTCCGGGGACGGGGGAGTGGCGGGCACCAGTTTTTTGAAGTCGGGGGTCAAGCTGCTTTTGGTAAAATCTGTCGCGGGCACGTGTTTCTGGGAATCCTTGGCTGAAGAGATGGCGGGAGTGAAAATAATGGTCGCCGCTCCCGACTTGGGCGGGCTGACCGGTTCCTGACGGACGGGGGCGGCCTGGGCCGGAGCTTCCGGTTCAGGTTGTTCAATTTCAGCGGGCGCGGCGGCCGCGCGCTCGGCCTGGTCGGCGGCGTTTTCATCGGCGGCGGAAAGTTTCTTGCGGCGGCGCACCACCTGAGGGGTGGCTGGCGCTTCTTCGACCGGCGCGCCCAGACGGCGGCTGATGTCGTCGGCCAGATAGTCCTCCAACCCGCTGGAAGCCATCAGCTTGACCCCGGGCAGAAGTTTCCACTCCAAAATTTTCTGAATCAGGTCGGCGCTGGTCATCGACAGCTCTTTGGCCAGCTCATATATTCTTTTCTTACCCATCCCGATACCTTCACCACTTTCCGACATCCGGGCATTATACCCCAAAGCAAAAGCACATGCCATTATTTTAAGAGCGGCTGGCTATTTTTCCGGCCGGATTTAATATCGACCGCCAGAAGCTCAAGATCGGTCAAATCCGGATCTTCTTCGATCTTGAAAGCCCGCCTCCAGGCCCGTTTTTTCAAAAACATATCCAGGCAGCCGGCCGAATCCCGGCAGAGCCAGGCTCCCCGCCCCCCCAAACGACGCCGGCTGTCCCTGACCAGTTTCGGTCCGTCGGGACCGTCAATCAAAGCCAGACGACAGAGATCCGTCTGCTTCTTCCGACAGCGACAGCCCAGACAGCTTCGTTCCGGGAGACGGCGATTGTCGGCGGGCTTCAAATTCTTCAATTCCCAGAAATTTCGCCCGCTTCGGAAGCGGATTCAGAGGCGGCCGGGCCATCCCCCGAGGGAGTCGGCGACCCCGGCTCGGCTTCGTCTTCCGATTGGGAAACCGAAGGCATGGCCATAATTTCCTTGGCCATCTGTTCCCGGGCCTCCGAAGCCGCATCTTCCCGGGCCAGGTTGTCCAGGTAAAACCGCGCGGCTTCCCGCACCTGGGCCGCCTTGCCTTCGTCACCGCCCAACAGGGCGGCCAGGGCGGCCGGATCGGCCTCATTGACCTCCCGGGCCGAACCGTAGCCGGCCTCGAAGAGGGCGTCGGCCGTGCTTTCGCTCAAGCCCGGCAGACGAATCAGGGACTGATAGCCGTCTTTCAGGGAACGCTGGTATTTGGATTCGCTCTTGACGTCAATGCGCCAGCCCACCAGGCGGGAGGCCAGGCGGACATTCTGGCCCTTGCGGCCGATGGCCAGGGAAAGCTGTTCGTCCGGCACCACCACTTCCAGCGAACGGTTTTCCTCATCCACCACCACCCTGATGACCCCGGCCGGGGCCAGAGCGCTGGCCACATAGTGGGCAATATCGGGGCTGTAGGGAATGATGTCGATCTTTTCGCCCTTCAGTTCCTGAACCACGCCCTGGACCCGCGACCCGCGCATGCCCACGCAGGCCCCCACCGGATCAATGTCCGGGTCGCCGGTGGTCACGGAAATCTTGGCCCGGCTGCCGGGTTCGCGGGCCACGGAAACGATCTTGACGATGCCTTCGGAAATCTCGGGCACCTCGGCGGCGAAAAGGGCCGACAGAAAATCGGGGTGGGTGCGCGAAAGGATGATCTGGGGCCCGCGGCTGACCAGCTTGGCGTCGATGACCAGGGCCCGGAGGCGGTCGCCCCGGCGGTAATAAGTTTCCCTGGGTATCTGCTCCGAAGAGGGCAAGAGGGCCTCGGCCCGGCCCAGGTTCAGGACGATGTTGCCTTTGTCCACCCGCTGGACGATGCCGCTGATGATCTCCCCGACCCGGTCCTTGTAATCGTCGAAAATCAGATCGCGCTCGGCGTCCTTCATGCGCTGGATGATGACCTGCTTGGCCGACTGGGCGGCGATACGCCCGAAATCGGCGGTGTCCAGCTTGACCCCCAGTTCCTCGCCCACCGAGGATTCCGGGTCCAGCTTTTTGGCCTCCAAAAGGGAAATCTGGATGTCGGGCTCGGTGACCTCCTCCACCACTTCCTTAAACTGGAAAACTTCAATCTCGCCGGTCTCGTCGTTGTAAGTGACTTCAAAATTGTCGCTCATGCCGTATTTGCGCTTGACCGCCGAACGGATGGCCTCTTCCAGAGTGCCGATCAGGATGCCCTTGTCAATGCCCTTGTCCCGGCTGACCTGTTCGATGATGCGTCTGAGTTCGTTGTTGTTCATGATCAATACCCAAAATTTGAGGAGGAATGCCAAAATCCGCGCCAGAAAGCGCCGGGGCCGGAAATTTCGCTTAAAATACGATTTCATCAAGGGACAGGCGACACGAAGTGACCTCATCCAAAGTAAAATCCAGACGCCCTTCATCCGTCGCCAAAGCCAAAGCGTCTCCGGGCAAAAGTCGCCCCCGGCGGGTTGAGACCCGGCCGTCACGGCGGAGCCGCAACCGGACCAGCCGGCCGGCGAAACGCCGATAGTCGGCTTCCCGCAGGAGCGGCCGATCCAGCCCCGGGGAGGAGACTTCCAGCACATAGCCGTCGGGCTGTTCCCCGGAGTCGCTTTCCAGGGCCGCTTCCAGGGCCCGGGAAGCAGCCGCGCAGTCGTCCAGGCTCACCTGTGAACCTCTTAAGGCCTGGTCTTCGGCCCCGTCCGGCTCCGGCCGACGGTCAATAAACAAACGCAGGACCGGGCGCCCGCCTTCGAATGGACACTGAACGGCCACTGGCTCCAGACCCAGGGGCTTTAAGGCCGGATCGGCCAGGAACTCGGCCCTGGCGGCGAAATTCTTCAAAAGGGCCCTGGAAGATTGAGGGGCGGCGGGCATTCGTTTTTTGGAAACGGCGGCTTGAGCGGCCATAAGGGCTTCTGTCCAGGGGGTGACGATGGCCGATTCGGCTCAAAATGGTCAAGCCCCAAAAAATAAAGCGGGCAAAAGGCCCACTTCGTAAGGAGTGTTGGCGGTTTAAATACGGCGCTGAAAATGCCGTTCGCCCGAAGGACGAACTGGAGCGGGCAACGGGGTTCGAACCCGCGACCCCAAGCTTGGGAAGCTCGTACTCTACCAACTGAGCTATGCCCGCTCGCTCGCTTAAGGCCCGGCCCCCAAGGGGCCTACAGCGCCGGAATCATCCGGCGGCCGGATCTGGTCCGGGAAACGACCAAGTCGCCGCTGAATATCTCGACCTCAGGCCTATCAACGCAAAGGCGGTCATAAAAGACCACCTGGACGTTATATAGCGCATCAAGCGGAGAATGTCAAGCGTTTTTTAGCCAAAACCGAAGGCCTGAGCCTATTTTTTTCGATAGCGCTCCACTTCCTCCACGGTGGGTTTGACCACCCAGGGGCTGGCGCTCAGTTTAAAATCTTCCTTGATTTTTTGGCCGACGGCTTCGGCTTCTGACCTGGTGTTAAAAAAACCCACCCGGATGCGGTATCTGGTCACACCCTCGACCGGGGCCTTGTAGGCGTAGACCTGCCCGCCCAGCTCGGCGGCCATGAGCCTGGTCAGCAAGGGCAGTGATTCGGCCGCATCCGGGGTGGAAGATATATTGACCGCCCAAAGGTCGGATATGGCCAAAGCGGCGTTCTCAGCGGCCGGGCTTTCGGCCGGAACGGCCTCGGTTTGATTTTCAGCCGGTTTACTTTCAGCCGGAGCGGCTTCGGCCTGACTCCCAGCCGCCGCGCTTCCGGCCGAACCGGTTTCCACGGAAGCTTCTTCCGCGCCAGCCTCAGCGGCTTTTCCGGCCTCGGCCGAAGGGGCGCCAGCCTGGTCCGCAGCCGTTTTATTTTCGGCCGGAACGGCCCGGGTCTCGGCCGCCTTCATTCCGGTCGAAGTCGGGGCGGCCTTTTTATCCGAAGACTGACCGGAACTTTTGCGGGCAGGCGTTGATGACGGCCGGACCTCGGCGGCGGCCCTGGTTTCCGGAGTGGGCGAAAAATCAACAGCGTCAGGGACTTTTTCAGGCAGGGCCCCGACGGCCGGGACCTCCGGCCGGGCCGGCTCCTCCCGGGCCGAAGGCGTCGGCGCCGGCTCCGGTTCCGGCCCGGGCTCTTGCCGGAAAGCGTACCAAGTCAGGGCAATTATGGCCAGAACCGCCAAAATGGCCATCATGATGTTTTTCGGGCCTGATTTTTTAGGTGAAATATAATCCGGTCTTTCCTCAGCGTAAAGATCGGAGGGGCTGACGTCAAAATCGTCCGGCGGAGAGTCCTCCGACTCCGAGGCCGCCGCCTTTCCCCCAGGCGCTTCGGACTCCACGGCCCCAGCCGCCGCTTCAGGCTCGGACGGACCGGGAATTTCAGGATCCCGCCGGCGGTCGCCTTCCACCTCAATTTGATTCTGTTCAGGGCGATCTTTGCTTTCCATGGCCATTCCCTGTGATCAGGCGTCTTTTGGCCCGAGTTGCCAATAATGACCCGAGCCCTAAAATAATATATTAAAGCCTCGCTATTTCCGCTTCAGACCCGGGCAGCTCATTCAGCGGCCGACGCTTCTGAACCCGCGGTCGCCTCTCCTTGAGAGCCGCTTTCCGTGGCCGGGGCGGCGGCCGGCAGCTCCGGGGCCGGTTCGGCGGCGGCCGGTTCCGAAGAAGCGGCCGCCTGATTTTGATCAGGCCGGACGGGGTCCGCCGAAGCGGAGGTCAACGCCGACGGCAGGGTCATCAGCGGAAAGGGCACCGGACGGCCGGTCAGTTCGGCCAGCTTAATGTTGGCCCGGTAAGCCTGATAAGATTGAGGATATTGATTGATCAAAGTCTCGTAAGGCTTGACGGCCTCATCTTTTTGACCGGCCGACCCGTAAGCCCGCCCCAGGGACAGGAGCACGTCCGGCTTGAAATCATCCTCCAGGCGGGGAATGGCCAAAAGGGCCTCATAGCTTCTGGCGGCCAGAACAAAGTCTTTTTTACTCTCGTACAGGCCGCCCAGGGTATTGAGCAAAAGAGGTTTCAGGGAAATCTCGGCCGGCTTGAGCGTCTGAAGGAGACTCTCGCCCAAGGGCACGGCCTGGTCCAGATCGCCTTCCAGGCTGTAAAGGCTCAAGAGGTCATATTCCGCCAGACGGGCGGCCTTGCGTCCGGCATATTGCCGGCGAACTTCTTCCAGGGCGGCGATAAGGGCCCCGGGCCGGGCCTCTTCCCCTCCGGCCTCCAGGGCCTCTTCATAAGCCGCGACCGCTTTTTCTTCTTCCGACTGCTGATAATGCCGATAGAGGGCCGCCCCAATGATGACCAAAGCCACCAGCGCCGCCCAGACCAGCAGGCCTTTGGTATGGCGCAGAGAATACTCATAAATTTTTTCAAACGTGGTCAGAAAGGCGTCCTTCTCGCGGAGAAGGTCGTGGATAGGTTTTTGGTCTGAAGGTTTTTTTCCCGCCATGGTTTCAGTTTTTCCCAATTTTCGGTTGAATCACGGCCATTTTGATTGAAATTTGAAATTGAGCCGCCGGCCGCCACAATCTTGTTAAAATACTCCAGTCGGAGCCAAAATGCAAGCGGCCCCGGAAGCCGGGAAGCCGACCGCTGACGCCCGCAGCCCGCAAAAACCGGGCCGATCAGACCGCCGGCGACAAGGCCGGGAAAAACAGCCGCCGACGACCTAAAGCCAGGGGGCTTCCGGCCGGGTCAGTGGCTCATGGAGTCAAGGAAATCCTTGTTGCTCCTGGTCCCGCGGATCTTATCCAGCAGGAATTCCATACTCTCCACCGGGCTCATGGGGCTCAGAAGCTTGCGGAGGATCCAGATGCGGTTCAACTCGCTGTCGGAGAGCAGCAGATCTTCCTTGCGGGTGCCGGAACGATTGATGTCCATGGCCGGGAAAACGCGCTTGTCGCTGAGCTTGCGGTCCAGATGTATTTCCATGTTGCCGGTGCCCTTGAATTCTTCAAAAATGACTTCGTCCATACGGCTGCCGGTGTCGATGAGGGCGGTGGCGATAATGGTCAGCGAGCCGCCCTCTTCCACATTGCGGGCCGCGCCGAAAAAGCGCTTGGGCCGGTGCAGGGCGTTGGAGTCCACGCCGCCGGACAGAATCTTGCCCGAAGGGGGCACCACGGTGTTGTAGGCCCGGGAAAGGCGGGTGATGGAATCCAGGAGGATGACCACATCATGCTTGTGTTCCACCAGGCGTTTGGCTTTCTCGATGACCATGTCGGCCACCTGGACGTGGCGGGTGGCCGGTTCGTCAAAGGTGGAACTGATGACCTCGCCTTTGACCGATCTCTGCATGTCGGTGACTTCCTCAGGGCGTTCGTCGATCAGGAGCATGATCAGGACGGTTTCAGGGTGATTTTTGGTGATGCTGTTGGCTATGTTCTGAAGGAGAATGGTCTTGCCGGTGCGGGGCGGCGAGACGATGAGCCCGCGCTGGCCTTTGCCGATGGGGGTCATCATGTCCATGATGCGCATGGAGTAGTTGCGGCTGTCGGTTTCCAGCTCGATGCGTTCCTGGGGATAGAGGGGAGTGAGGTTGTCGAACAGTATCTTGTCGCGGTGACTTTCTTCTGGATCTTCGAAGTTGCACTGCTCAACCTTCAAAAGCGCATAGTAGCGCTCGCTTTCCTTGGGCGGCCGGATCTGACCGGTGACCGTATCCCCGGTGCGCAGATTAAAGCGCCTGACCTGACTGGGCGAGACATAGATATCGTCCGGCCCCGGAAGATAATTTGATTCCGGAGCCCGCAGAAAACCGAAGCCGTCGGGCAGGGTTTCCAGAACGCCGCCGCCGAAAATCATGCCGTTGTGTTCGGTCTGGGCCTGCAGGAGCGCGAAAATCAATTCCTGTTTGCGAAGCCCGGTGGCTCCCTCAATTTTGAATTCCTTGGCCAGGGCGGTCAAGTCGCCGATTTTCATCTTTTTCAGATCGGAAAGATCCATCTTTTCGGTCATAATCTAACTATTCCTGTCATTCATTGGCGGTCCCTTCTGGACCGGGAGGCTTAAGATCGCCGCGCACGGACGGCGCGGACGGAAGGTCAAGTTGGAGTGAGGCGGCAAGTTCACAGCCCCTCTCGGGAAAGCGCACAAATAGGCAACAGTGAAGGCAAGCTTGGTGCTTCCTATTATGTATTATTTCAATTTGATTTAAAATCAGGCCCGGCCGGTTTGACAGTCGCATCAAAACCCGCCTAAAGAATGGAAACTGACGTGTTTAGGGCAATATATATAGAAAAGCGACCATTGTCAAGCAATATCGTACCTGAAAAGTATTTCTTGACAGCCCTAAAACAAATCCGAATGGGACAAGCGGAAAAAGATGGGTGTAACTATTTGATTTTTATAAAATTTTATTATATAAAATATAAATCATCATATTATAATTAATAGTGGCGGGGGGAGGATGCGTCAGTTGAAGTTGGAAAAGGTGTTGCACATATCGGGGTCGCCGGAGTCGAAACCCCTTTTGAACCATTGATGGCGCTGGGCCGAGCTGCCGTGGGTGAAACTGTCGGGCGCCACCCGGCCGCCGCCCTGCCGCTGGAGACGGTCGTCCCCGATGGCTTCGGCCGTGCTGAGGGCCTCCTCGACATCGCCCGGCTCCAGGATGCCCTCCTCCTGCATGGCCTGCCCCCAGACCCCGGCAAAACAGTCGGCCTGCAGTTCCAGCCCGACCGAAAGCCGGTTGGTCTCGGCCTGATCGGCGCCCTGCCGCCCTGGCCTCATTTTCTGGTCCAGGCCCAGCAAATGCTGAACATGATGCCCCACCTCATGGGCGATCACATAGCCCTGGGCAAAATCGCCCCCGCCGCCCAATTTGTCTTTCATGTCCTGGTAGAAGGAGAGATCGATATAAACCGTCTGGTCGCCAGGGCAGTAAAAGGGGCCCATGGCCGCCTGACCGTAGCCGCAGGTGGTTTCGGTCAGCCCGCTGTAGAGAACCAGTTTGGGGGGAACATAGCTTCGGCCCATTTTCTGAAAAATACGGCCCCAGGTCTCTTCGGTCGTTTTCAGGGCCACCGAGGTGAACCGGGCCATTTCCCGTTCTTCAGGCGACGGCGTATAGGCCTCGCTGCCGGGGGAAATATTGCTCCCGTCCGATATCAGGGGGGTCAGGTCAAGGCCGTAATAGCCGGCCGCCACGACCACCAGCAGCAAAACAAGGCCCGGGCCGCCGCGCAGCGGGACGCCCCGCCCGCCTGAGAAAGCCTGTCCCCGGCGATCTTCCACATTGTCGCTTTCACTGCGGCCGCGCCAACGCATATCAGGACCTCAATCTGTGAACGGTTACACTGTTTCAGTTTTCAGCAGGCCTGGCTTTGGAAGGCATCCGTTCCAGGAGGCTCAAAATTCCGTCCAGCCAGGGCCCTTCCAGGGAATCTATTTCTCCGGCGTCGCAGGCCGCGGCCCAGGCCGGCGCCAGGGGCAGGCGGGCCGAAGCGGGGATGCCGAAAGCGGCGGCCTGTTCCGCCAGGCGGCTGGGGCCGAAAAGCTCAGTTTCCCGGCCGCAGTCCGGGCAACGGAAATAGCTCATGTTTTCCACCAGGCCCAGAATCGGCACCTTCATCATCCGGGCCATGTTGACCGCTTTTTCCACGATCATGCTCACCAGTTCCTGGGGGGTGGCCACGATGACCAGACCGTCGAGGGCAATGGTCTGAAAAATGGTCAGGGGCACGTCGCCCGTGCCTGGCGGGAGGTCGATGAAGAGATAATCGGCCCGGGGCCAGATGACCTCGGTCCAGAACTGCTTGACCAGGCCGCCGACCACCGGCCCGCGCCAGACGACCGGATCGGTCTCGTTTTCAATCAGCAGATTGATGCTGATGATGTCCACCCCGCCCCGGCTGCGGACCGGATAAAGGCCGAACTGATCAGCTTTGGCCCGCTCCCTGAGGCCGAAAAGCCTGGGAATGGAGGGCCCGGTGATGTCGGCGTCCATCAGGCCCACTCCGTGATTCCGGCGCCTCATGGCCGAGGCCAGAAGACCGCTGACCAGTGATTTGCCCACCCCGCCTTTGCCGCTGACCACCCCGACGACCTTGTCGATGCGGCTGAGTTCGTGAGGGCGCTCCCGAAAGCTTTCCGGATCTTCCGGACTTGGGCGGCAGCCCCCGCCGGACGGGACCTGGCGGGAATCGCAGTCCACCAGACAGGAAGAGCATTGGTCGCGGCCGCAGTTTTCACTCATAATAATCATCTCCAGATAGATAAAAATAGGCCATTATATTGACAGAGCCCTAATTGCCCATAACAATGCCGGCCTGGCCGCCGCTGGCCCGGATGGTTTTGAAAACCGCCATCCGGTGGGTCTTGCCTCGGGGCTTGTAATTTTTCTTCACGAAAAAATTCTCCAGCACCACATGCTGGGTGAAGCTGTCGGCCGCGCCTTCCCGCCCGCCCCAACTGCGCCCCTGCCGGTTATAGGCGTAATAGGAGATATTGGGATCATCGGTATTTAAACGATGCTTGCGCGCGGATTTGGGTTCCACCATCCACCAGCCCCGGGTCAGCCATTCGCCGCTGATCTGATCATGGTACTTGAAGCAGACGTAAGCCCGGGAGCTGGTGTTGTTGACCATCTCCACCAGCACCTGAGCCCGGGCCTGGGCCGGATAGAGCAAAAATCCCAAGACCAGTAAAAACTTAAAGGCTGGCATGGCCGTGCGTTTCATAAAAATCCTCTGGCGGCGCCCCGCAGCGTAAAACTATATATTTTAGGCATTATACGCAGTTTCCGGCCGGGCCGCAAGTGGAGCTTCAAAGAAGCCGGGCTTCAAAGCCGATCATCCGCATTTGAAGCCAGACTGGCCCTCCGGCAGCGGGCCTCCCGGCAAAATTAGCTGGAATTATGTTTCATTTCCTGATAAATTAGGTAACCGGTTCTCGAACCAAAACCCGAAAAAAGTTTAACCGGAGGGAGGCATCATGCCCATATATAACTGGAAAGGCATCGGCAGCGGCGGCCGGAGGCGTAAAGGCAAGCTGGAGGCCCCTGACGAACGTCAGGTCGAAAATTTTCTGAAACGGCTGCGCATCAGCGACTATAGCATCAAAGAGGCGCCCAAGGACCTTGTGCTGATGAAGCCCAAGGTCAAGCCCAAAGATGTCATGATCTTCACCAGGCAGTTTTCCACCATGATCGACGCCGGTCTGCCCCTGGTTCAGAGCCTGAAGGTTTTGAGTGACCAGGCCGACAACCCCACCTTTAAGAGCGCGCTTCGGGATATCAACAATTCCGTCCAGTCCGGCAGCACTCTGTCGGATTCCATGCGCAAATACCCCAAGATGTTCGATGAACTCTACTGCAACCTGGTCGCGGCCGGCGAAGCGGCCGGTATTCTGGACAGCATCCTGAAAAGATTGGCCGAATATATTGAAAAGAATGAGAAACTCAAGCGCAAGGTCAAAGGCGCCATGGCTTATCCGGCGGTGGTGCTTTTTGTGGCCGGAGCGGTGGTCATTGTTCTGCTGGTCTTCGTCATACCGGTCTTTACCGAGGTCTTCTCCGGCTTCGGGGCCGAACTGCCGGCTTTGACCCAGATGGTGGTCAACGCTTCTGACATAATGATCAACAATGCGGTGGCGGTGCTTATCTGCACCGCTGTTTTCGTTTTTACCATGGTCAAAGTGGGCAAGACCTCCAAAGGCCGGGCCATTCTGGACGCCGGCGCCCTGAAGGCTCCGGTTTTCGGGGATTTAGTACGCAAGGTGGCGGTGGCCAAGTTCAGCCGGACCCTGGCCACCATGCTGCAGGCCGGGGTGCCCATTATCTCGAGCCTGGATATCGTGGCCAGCACGGCCGGCAACAAAGTGGTGGAGGAAGCCATCATCGAATCGCGCATGGCCATTGCCGAAGGCCGTTCCCTGACCGACCCGCTCATGGAATCGGGAGTCTTTCCGGGCATGGTCACCCAGATGATCGCCGTCGGCGAAGAGGCCGGCGCCCTGGACGCCATGCTCCTGAAAGTGGCCGATTTTTACGACGACGAAGTGGACGCGGCCGTGGATACCCTGACCACTCTGATCGAGCCCATGCTGATCGTCTTTTTGGGGGTCACGGTCGGCACCATCATCATCGCCATGTATTTGCCCATTTTCTCCATGGGCGAGGCCGTCGGCGGCTGACAGCATCTTCATCGCCACTTTGTCTCCCTTCCCCGGTTTTTCCGGGGAAGGGGCGGAAAGCGTTCCATGAACAGTTCCGGGCATCCCGAATCAGGGGAGCGGCCGGGCCATAAAATAGCCCGGGCTCCCCAGCACCGCTGGCTGATGATCCTGCGGCTGCTGATCAGCACTTTTCTTCTGATTACCCTTTCGCTGTTAAAAACCCACGGCAATATGGCCGATCCGGCCCTGAACTGGTTTTCGGTCGGCTTGGCCGCCCTGGGCATCTATTTCTCTCTGGTCGTTTTTTACTATTTTCTGCCGGGTCTGGGGCGCTGGAACTTTTTTCTCCAGGCTTCCCAGGCGGCCGCCGACCTGGCTTTGGCCATCTGCCTGACCCTGATCACCGGCGGCGGGGACAGCCCTTTTTCTTTTCTATTCCTGATCGCCATTTTAAACAGCAGTTTCTGGGGCGGAGTCCGGGGCGGGCTGGTGGTGGCCACTTTTTCGGCCGCCCTGTGGGGTGGCCTGGTCACTCTCCAGGGCAGCGGCTGGCTGGCCTCCTGGCTGCCTGATCTCAATCTGGCGCCCGGCAGCGGCAACAGTCTGGTGCGCATTCTCATCAATACCGGGGCCTGTTATCTGGTGGCCGGCCTCAGCGGCTATCTGGCCGCCCAACTCTTTCTTTCCCGCCGGGCCCTGGTCCGCAGTCAGACCTATCTGGACCGTCTGGCCGATCTCAATGAAAATATTATCCAGAGCATTGATTCCGGGCTGATCACCGTGGACCAGAGCGGCTTGATTTTAAGCGTCAACCAGGCCGGCCAGGCCATTTTGGGGCGGGAGCTGCCCGAACTCGCCAGGCGGCCCTGGCAACTGTTCCTGCCCCAACTGGAACATATCCTGCCCCTGTCCCCCGGCGGCCGGACCTCTTTTTTCGACGCCGGCGGACTGCGTTTCGAATATCTGCGGGAAGCGGACGGGCAGGAACTGCTCCTGGAACTGAATGTCCTGGCCCTGATGGACCGAAGCGGGGAGGTCTGGGGCCGCCTCTTCGTGCTGAAGGACCTGACCAGCTTCAGTCAGATGGAGGAGGCCGTCCGCAAAGCCGAACACCTGGCCGCCCTCGGCGAACTGGCCGCCGGCCTGGCCCACGAACTCAGAACGCCCTTGACTTCCATGACCGGCGCCTGGCATCTGCTGTCGGAACAGAGTCCGGAGCCCGAAGACCAACAGCGCCTCATCAAGATCATCGGGCGGGAAATGGAGCGGCTGGCCAAGCTGACCACCGACTTTCTCTCCTTTGCCCGTCCGGCCCGGGCCAACCCCAAGGCCTTTGTCCTGGACCCGCTGGTGGCCGACCAACTGAAACTCTTTCAGCATTCCCGTCAGGAGGGGATGGTTCTGGAAAGCCGGCTGGGGGCCCCGCCGCCGGTCTATTTCGATGAAGACCAGATTCGTCAGATTATCTGGAATCTTCTGATGAACGCCGTGGAAGCCGGAGAAAAAAGCGAGCATCTTCATATTCTGGTGGAGACCGGTCTCGCTCCGGCCTGGCCGGACCATGTCTCTCTGCGCATCAGCGACAACGGGCCCGGCATCGCCCACGAAAATTTGACCAAAATCTTCGAGCCCTTCTTTACCACCAAATCTTCGGGGAACGGCCTGGGGCTGCCGACCATCAACCGCATTCTGCACGAAGGCAACGGCCATATAACCGTCACCTCCTCCATGAAAGGGGTCACCACTTTCACGGTTCTTCTGCCGCAGATGGGGCGGACCGGCAATATCGCGGCCAGCGCCCCGGGCCGGCGGCCAAAAATGAATATAAATTTTAGTGAACCGTAATTAACCGCGGATTATGGCGGGCAGGTATTTATTGGCCAGGGCGCGGTATTCCTTTAGCTGCTCCGGGGCGGGCTGCGGATATCGGGACATGAAGTCAGGGTCGAGAACCTGGTTGGAGCGATAGGGCTGGAGGTAGAGAGGGGCCGGGCCGGCGGCGGCCCGGGCGATAGCTTCCAGACTTCGGGCATCGACAAAGGGGGCGGCCACCGTGGTCCGGAATTCGTGGGGCAGGGCGGAGCGCTTCAGGATGTTCAAAGATTCCAGAACCAGTCGGCCCTGATCCAGGGGGGCGATTTCAGCGGGGTAGGCCCGGGGATCGGCTTTCAAATCCAGGGCGGCATAATTTATCAGCCGGCGTTCAATCAGGTCGGCCAGCAGTTCCGGGTTCGAGCCGTTGCTGTCCAGCTTGACGGCGTAACCCAGACCTTGCAGCTTTTTGCAGAATTCTGCCAGATCCGGCTGGAGACAGGGCTCGCCCCCGGAAATAACCACCCCGTCCAGATATTTGCGCCGACCGCGCAGAAAATTGAGGGCCGCCTCTTCGGCCAGCGGCTGACCGAAGAGGCGGATCAGGTGAGGATTATGGCAGTAGGGACAGGTGAAGTTGCAGCCCTGGGTGAAAAGCACGGCGCTTAAGAGACCGGGATAATCCAGGGCTGAATTTTTGACCAGACCGCCTAGGCGCACATGACGTTCCCCTGGTCTCCGTTTTCCAGGCGCCCTTCAATTTCATTTGGAATTACCGACAGACCGCCGGCCGGGGCCATGGCCGCCGCCGGCGCCGCGGAGGCCGGCACGGAAGCCGGAGTCAGGGCCGGCACGGAAACCGGCACTTTGTAGCTCTTGCGCTGATTATATTCTTCCTGCTTGCCGTCGTTCCAGCGGCCCACAGGCCTCAAGTAACCCACCACCCGGGAGTAAACCTCGGTTTCCGAGCGGCAGACCGGGCAGACCTGGACTTCGCCGGCCAGGTAACCGTGTTCACTGCAGACGCTGAAAGTCGGGGTAATGGTGAAGTAGGGCAGTTTGAAGTTATGGGTGATCTTGCGAACCAGGGAGCGGACAGTGCGGATGTCGGTGATCTCTTCGCCCACAAAGGCATGGAGCACGGTGCCGCCGGTGTAGCGGCACTGCAGATCGTCCTGAAGCTCCAGGGCCTCGAAGATGTCGTCGGTGTAGTTGACCGGCAGATGGCTGGAATTGGTGTAGTAGGGGGTGCGCTGGCCGCTGTCCCGGGCCTCGAAGTTGGCGAACTTGATGCCGGGATAGCGGGCCTGGTCCAGGCGGGCCAGACGGTAGGATGTGCCCTCGGCCGGAGTGGCCTCCAGATTGAAGAAGTCGCCGGTTTCCTCCTGGATGTCGGTCAGGCGCTCTCTGATGTGGTTCAGGACCCTGAGCATGAAAGCCCGACCCTCTTCGTCGGCGATGGAGACGCCCAGGAGGTTCTGGCAGGCTTCGTTGCCGCCCACCACGCCGATGGTGGAGAAGTGGTTGGTCCAGTAACGGCCGGTGGCCGCCTTGACGTTGCGGAGATAAAAATTGGTGTAGGGGTAGAGCCCGCCGTCGGTGAAGCGTTCCAGCTCTTTGCGTTTGATGACCAGACTTTCTTTGGCCAGGTCGATCAATTCGTCCAGGCGCCCCATGAAGTCGGTCTCATCCCCGGCCACCCGGCCCAGGCGGGGCAGATTCAGAGTGACCACGCCCACCGAGCCGGTCAGAGGGTTGGCGCCGAAAAGACCGCCGCCCCGTTTGCGCAGTTCCCGGTTGTCCAGGCGCAGGCGGCAGCACATGGAACGGGCGTCCTCAGGGGACATGTCGGAATTGACGAAATTGGAGAAATAAGGGATGCCGTAACGGCCGGTCATGCGCCAGATGGACTCAAAGCGCGGGCTTTCCCAGTCAAAGTCCCGGCCGATATTGTAAGTGGGGATGGGAAAGGTGAAGACCCGGCCCTTGTTGTCCCCCTCCATCATCACTTCGGCGAAGGCCCGATTGATAAGGTCCATTTCCCGCTGGTATTCGCCATAGGTGCTGTTCAGGTCCCGGCCGCCGACGACCACCGGGGAATGCCTGAAGATGGAGGGCACGTCCAGATCCAGGGTGATATTGGTGAAGGGGGTCTGAAAGCCGACCCGGGTGGGGATATTGATATTGAAGACGAATTCCTGCAGGGCCTGCTTGACGTCGCCGTATTTCAGGTTGTCGTGGCGGACGAAGGGAGCCAGGAGCGTGTCGAAGCTGGAGACGGCCTGGGCGCCGGCGGCTTCGCCCTGCAGAGTGTAAAAAAAGTTGACCAACTGACCCAGAGCCGAGCGGAAATGCTTGGGCGGGGCGCTCTCGACATTGCCGGAAACGCCCTTGAAGCCTTCTTTCAGGAGATCGGCCAAATCCCAGCCCACGCAGTAGACCGAGAGCTGGTTCAGGTCGTGCAGGTGAAGGTCGCCGTTTTTGTGAGCGTCGCGGATGCGGGGGCTGTAAATGCGGTTGAGCCAGTATTCGCTGGTAATGTCCGAGGAGATGAAATTGTTGAGGCCCTGAAGGGAAAAACCCATGTTGCTGTTTTCCCGCACCCGCCAGTCCAGGCGTTGCAGATAGCCGTCCATGAGGTCCACATGGGCCTTGGCGGTGATGCTGCGCATCTGGGCCCGCTGTTCCCGGTATAAGATATAGGCCTTGGCCGTCCGCCGGTAAGGAGAATCAAGAAGCACATGCTCGACGATGTCCTGGACTTTTTCCACCTCTATGGCCGGGCCGGATTCCAGAATCTCGGCCCGGTCCAGGGTCTTAAGGGTCAGCAGCAGGGCTTCCTTTTCCCCGAACTCGCCGGTGGCCTGGCCGGCTTTGCCGATGGCCCTGGTTATTTTGGTGGCGTCAAAGCCGGCCGTGCGGCCGTCTCTTTTCTTAATGCTGGTAAAGCGCATCATCATCTCCTGGCTGTAAGACTTTAAAAAAATTAAAAACTTAACGACGCGCCTAACGCCTGTAAGTTCCTGAAAACTGATTCATTTCCACCCGGCGCCCACTGGCGAATGGCTCGAAAAAACTTGGGATATCAATTGAGGGATTGGAGACCGCCGGTCGGCGGCCGCCAGGATCAATCACCAAATCAGGCTCGATAATTCGCACACCTGATTCTTCCGGTGAAGAGGATAAGGCCCGGGGCCTTTTCTCAAAAAGACCACCCATAAGGGCCGGGGCTCGATTCCAAATCTTGTGTTCCGCCCACGTTCATCATTATCCATAATCAAGCTTTAAAGTCAAGCCCAAATTGCGGCTCCGACCCACAATATTTAGTGGTCGACTGATAATCGGCTACCATATACAAGGGCTAAAGCCGGTCCTGGCGAAGCCCCCGGAAACCGGCCCGGTCAAAATTCGCGCCCCAACATATGGCTTTAATTTCTAAAAAAATTAGCCCAAAAGGCTCATTCCGGCTAAGGCCGGGATAACGGACCGGGAGCGACGCAAGCCTAAAAAGCAGGTCTCCGGGCCGGAGGCGGGCTGGGAGGGATTTCGTAATAGGGGCCGTAAAAATCTCCCTTGGGGCCGCCGCAGCCGTTCGGATAAAGGCAGGCTTCCCGGAGGCTGAGCTGGGGCGGGACGCCCTGGCAGAAGCCCATGACCGTGACCGTGGAGCCGACGCGCATACTGTTGACCCTTTCCGCTTGCCAGTCCCAGAAATAGACGGCCAACGGCAGATTGCGCCCACTGTCCAGGGTCAGAAAGGCATATATTTTGTCGTAATGGTAATTGTAAGGGCGCTGAGCCCGGGGGCGGATGGAGCGGACCCGGCCGGTGACCAAAAGGAGCTTTCCGGTATACAGGGCGTCGGCCTGATGGAAATTGTTCTGATAAGCTTCGACCAGTTGAGCCGGGGAGACCTCCAGAGGCTCCATATAGTAACGCTGGGCCGCGGCCGGGCCGGCCCGGAACAAAAAAACCAGCCCCAAGGCCGGCCCTATCCATGCTGGTTTGAGCATTTTCCGTTTTCAGAGCTTCCCGGTAATGAAATATCAGCTCTCCAGATGCTGGTTGTAGTAATTCATGACCCGCTCGACGAAATTCTGAGTCTCGCGGTAGGGCGGCACCTGGTTGCCGAAGCGTTTTAAGACTTCCGGCCCGCAGTTGTAGGCGGCCACAGCCAGCCTTTCATCATCATTGAACTGTTCCAGTAAAATTTTAAGATATTTGACCCCGGCCTGAATGTTTTTCTGGGGGTCGGCATAGTCATTGACGCCCATGGAACGGGCGGTGGAGGGCATGACCTGCATCAGGCCCACGGCCCCCCGGTGGGAAATCGCCCTGGGGTTGAAACCGGATTCGGCCTGAATGACCGCCTTCACCAGCAGGGGGGACACCTGATGCTGTCTGGCGGTGGCGGCAATCATATCTTCATAGGTGGCCAAAGAGGGCCCCCAGGACAGCCCGGGGCGGCTTCGACCGCTTATTTCATCCAGAAGTTCGAGGTTGGGCGCCAGTTCCGCGCAATTGCCGGAAGGCAGCGAGCGCGGGCTGACGGCGGCCAGCCTGACCGGAGCCGGACTGGCGGCGGCCTGAAAAGAAAGACGCCGGATCTGCCCGGCAAGGTCGGGGGGGGCCAGAATATCGGCCAGACTGAGATGGTGTTCCTTCAAGACCAGAGGCAGGGCCAGACCCAGGGACAGGGCGGCGAAGAAGGCCCAGGTCAGGAATTCCATCATCAGGGGATGCGATTTTCTCGGCATAGCCTTCGGCTCTCCGGTTACGAAATAAGGAAGTGCTGAAAAATTCACTTGGACCGATCATACCTCAAGCCTCTTCAAAAGTCAAGGGCGGCCCCGTGATCTTGGGGGAGGCGGCCGCCAAACCCCCAACCCTGGTATGGCCAAGGGAAAAATAAAAAACAGTCGCCTTATTCGAAGGAATTTATTACCAGTTTATTTGCAGTCCGGTGGAGCCGTGCCAGATCTCGCTTTCAACTTCCACTTCCCGCTTCATGTTGAAGAATATGCCGGCGCCTTTCTGGCGCTGGCCGCCCGTCCCGGCCTCCAACTGATCACGGCTGTCGGCGCTGGGGGCTGTCGGGGATTGGGCCCCGGGCAGTTTATTCAGACTCAGAGTCCTGTTTTGAACGAGCCGGTCGGCCTTGCCCATCAGTTTCAAGGCCTGGTGCCCCTCCGGCGCGGCTTTCAGGGGCGTGGCCGGCAACAGGAGGAGGGTGAGCGCGAGAGCGGCGCCGAGGGCCAGGATTTTGACGTTTTTCAGAAGCAGCGGGCTGATCATGGACCATCTCCTTTAAGCGGGTTTAGAGGCTATTTCCCTTCGGGCGGTCAAGCTTGCCAATCTTATGGCAAATTATGTAGCAAATATTATGCCACTGCCAAAACAGGCCCGGCCCGGCTGGGACTTGACAGCCGGAGGGGCTTATAATACCGTGAAATACGGGATCGTCGGGGGGCAAGCCGGAAACGGTTTTTCACGGAGCCAGACCGTCGTCAAGGAGGGACCGCATTGTCCTCAAATCGTTCCGCCCCGCTCAGGGGCCTTGTTTTCCGGATCTTCTGCGGAATTTCGCTGATGCTGACCATGGCCGCCGCGCCCCTCACGGCGGAAACGGAAGCGCTCCGGAGCGGTCTGGAAGACCTGGAGCCGCTTCGCCTGGGCCATGAACCTGAAGCGGGCCGGGCCGCTGAATATGAAAAGCGGCACCAGGCCGGCAACCCGGCCGCCGGCCTCTGGGCCGAATTCAATTTGATGAAGCCGGGCCGGGGCGAAGCCCGGCCGCGGGCCACCCTGGAATCCAGGATCTGGGCCGACCGCAACCGGCAGGCCGGCATTTTCGGGCTTTTGCAGGCCCTGGCCGAAAAAGAGGATCCCCGGGCCCAGGCGGCCGTGGCCATGATATATGCCTTCGGGCTGGCCGGGCGGAATCCCGACGAGGCTCTGGCCTGGTCCTGGTATCGGCAGGCGGCCCGGCAGGGCCTGGTGGCCGCCCGCTATAATCTGGCGGTGATGCTGATCCATCGGCGGGGTCTGCCGGTCGATCTGCCGGAGACCGTCACTTGGCTGGAAGAGGCGGCCGACCGGGACAATGACGCGGAATCCCAATTAGTATTGGGGCTGGTGAATCTGGGCGGGGAGCGTTTTGACGAGGCCGTGGGCTGGTTCATCCGGGCCTCGGATCAGGGGCTGGGGGAAGCCAGCTACCTGCTCGGTTCTCTCTACGCCGACGGTCTGGGGGTGCCTAAAAACCCCATCCAGGCCGTGGGCTGGTATGAAAAAGCGGCCGGGACCGGGCATCGCGAAGCCCAGTATCAAATGGGCCTGGCCTGCGCCGGAGGCCTGGGGCTCAAGCGCGATCCGGTCCGGGCGGCCGACTGGTTCGAAAAGGCCGCCCGCCAGGGGCATGCCGGCGCCCAGTCCGCCCTGGCCCGCCTCTATGAAACGGGGCGGGGCGTTGCCAAGAACCCGGACATGGCCAAATACTGGCTGGATCGCTCCCAAGAGGAGCCCTGAAAAACAGGCTTCAGCACTTGACTTTTGAGGGGGAAATGTTCATAATAAGAACAGGATTATATTTTTATAGCCGAGAGACCGCTTTGGAATAGAATTGGAATTACCAGACAGCGCTCTGACGCCCAGATTTTTTCGAGGCGGAAGGCCGGTTCACCGTTCCAGTAGGGAATGCGCCGCGTCCGCCGGACGCGTTTTTTTTTGGAGGCGGCCATGAACGATCCAGGCAGCGACACCCGGGTGGCCATCATCGGCATCATCGTTGAAAATCCGGAGGCGGTGGAAAAGCTCAATGCCATCATCCACAACTATTCGGAAATAATCATCGGCCGGATGGGCCTGCCGTACCGGGCCCGGGGCATCAGCATCATCAGCCTGGCTGTGGATGCCCCCCAGACCGTCATCAGCGCCTTTTCCGGCCAACTCGGCCGGCTGACGGGCGTGGCCGTCAAAACCGCCTACTCCACCCCCCAGGGCAGCTAGGGGGCTGTCAAGAAATAGACACTGCTCTGGCGGGCTGGGTAAATTATAAAAATTGTTTTTATAATTTACGACTTAAACATCGGTCTGACCGGGAAAGCTTGAGCTCACCCGCAAGAAAGGACGTGATCCATGTACGACCCCAAATCACTCAAAGCCGACGAGTTCATCGACCATAACGAGGTGCTGACCACTTTGGAATGGGCCGATCTTCACAAGAACAACCGGGCCATGATCGACGCCTGCCTGGCCAAAGCCCGCGAACGAAAGGGCCTCTCTCACCGCGAAGCCGCCGTCCTTCTGGACTGCGCCTTAGAGGACAAGAACGAGGAAATCTTCGAACTGGCCCGGCAGATCAAGCTGGATTTTTACGGCAACCGCATCGTCATGTTCGCCCCGCTCTATCTCTCCAATCACTGCATAAACGGCTGCGTCTACTGCCCCTATCACCGGAAGAACAAGCACATCACCCGCAAAAAACTGACCCAGGAGGAGATAGCCCGCGAGGTCGCGGCCCTTCAGGACATGGGGCACAAGCGCCTGGCCATTGAAAGCGGCGAGCACCCGAAGATGAATCCCCTGGAATATATTCTCGAGTCCATTCAGACCATCTATTCCATCAAGCACAAAAGCGGCGACATCCGGCGGGTCAACGTCAATATCGCCGGCACCACCGTGGAGGCCTACCGCCGGCTGCGCGACGCCGGCATCGGCACCTATATTCTCTTTCAGGAGACTTATCACAAGAACAGCTACGGAAAACTGCACCCCACCGGCCCCAAGCACGACTACGCCTGGCACACCGAGGCCATGGACCGGGCCATGGAAGGCGGCATCGACGACGTTGGTCTGGGGGTACTCTTCGGCCTGGAACTCTACCGTTACGAATTCTCGGCCCTGATGATGCACGCCGAGCACCTGGAGGCCGTCCACGGGGTGGGGCCCCACACCATCAGCCTGCCCCGCATCCGCCGGGCCGACGACATTGACCCGGACGTCTTCGACAACGGCATTGACGACGATACTTTCGCCAAAATAGTGGCCGTCACCCGCCTGGCCACGCCCTATACCGGCATCATCATCAGCACCCGGGAGAGCCGGGCCACCCGGGAGCGGGTGCTCAAACTGGGGGTTTCCCAGATCAGCGGCGGCTCCCGCACCTCCGTGGGCGGCTATTACGAACCCGAACCAGAGGATGAAGATTCCACCCAGTTCGAGGTCAGCGACAACCGCAGCCTCGACGAAGTGGTCAACTGGCTGATGGAACTGGGCTATATCCCCAGCTTCTGCACGGCCTGCTACCGCGAGGGGCGCACCGGGGACCGCTTCATGAGCCTGTGCAAATCACAGCAGATTCAAAACTGCTGTCACCCCAATGCCCTGATCACCCTTAAGGAATATCTCGAAGATTACGCCGGCCCCCGGACCCGGACTCTGGGCGATCGCCTGATAGCCTCGGAACTGGGCAATATTCCCAAAGACAAGGTCCGTCACCTGGTCGGCGGCTGGCTGCACGACATAAGCAATGGAGCGCGTGATTTTCGTATATAGCGGCCCACCCGGCGCGGCCGCGCATCTGATGGAGGGAACTGTTTGTTTTCCTTATAAAGGCAACGCCAAATTCTCATTTGGCGCCTAGACGCTGGAAGCCCTTGACGTAAGTTTCCAGGCCCGAGCAGAGGCCGTCGGCTATGAGGTCCAGATAATCGTCTCTGGCCAGCCGGGCGGCCTCTTTTTCATTGCTCAGAAAACCGATTTCCAGCAGAATGGAGGGGATGTCGGCGCCCACCAGCACATAGAAGGGCGCTTCCTTGACCCCCAGATCCCTGACCCGGTGCTTTTTGTTCAGGGCGCTGACCGCCGATTTGTGCAGGGCCTGGGCCAGGGCCCGGGATTCGGCGATTTTGGTGTTTTTGGCGATGATGTGCAAAAGATCCTCCAACTCGGCCACGGTCTTGTTCACCGAAGCGTTCTCCCGGGCGGCCACGGCCATGGCCGAGCGGTCGGTGGCGAAATTCAGCACATAGGTCTCGAAACCCTCCACCTGGGCCAGGGAGTTGGCGTTGACGTGGAGGGAAATGAAGAGGTCGGCGTTCCTGTCCCGGGCGATCTTGGTGCGGCGCTCCAGGGTGATGAACTTGTCGCTGTCGCGGGTCAGATGCACTTCCAGCCCCAGGCGCTTTTCAATCCGGGCGGCCAGCTTTTTGGCCAATTTCAGCACCAGGTCCTTTTCAGCCAGACCGTAGCCGGCCGCCCCGCCATCTTTGCCCCCGTGACCGGGATCGATGACGATGCTCCTGATCTTTAGGCCCAGTTGCCTGACCATTGATTCAGGCGGCCCCTGGGCCGCCGGGACGGGTGATTTGGAGTCGGCGGCCGCCGGCGGCGGAGCAGGACGTTCCGGCGGGTCAGGCTGAGCCTCCATTCCCGGCGCCGGCAGCGCCCCGGACTCCCCGGCCACCTGAAAGACCAGGCGGGGCGGATCATTCAGAAAAGTGGGCCGGTAGGGGTAGGCTTCCGGGAGGTCCAGAACCACCCTGGTCACTTCCTTCTGATACTGGTTCATCTTGACCAGACGCACCAGGGCGCTGTTTTCTTTCAACTGCAGCCGGGTTCCAGGGCTGATGACCGCGCCCTTGAGGTCGGCGTAGACCCTGAAAATGCCGTTGTTCCTGGCCGGAGGGATCAGATTGTAAACATAGGGCGTGACCTTATCGAGGTAGGCGGTGACCGTGGTATAGGGGCCGTGGTCGACCAGGGATAGAAAATAAACCTGAGCCTGCCCGTCGGCCCTGGCTTTCGGCGGCGGCGGGATATTGATTCGGGGCGTTTCGGACCTCACGGCCGCCGGAGAGGGCTCTTGGCCGGGGACGGCCTGGAGCTGGCCGCCGCCTCTTCGTTCCCCGCCGGAGACCGGTTTTTTTTCCGGGGTGGGCGTCGACCCGCCCCGAATTTGAGCCAGAAGCCGCCGGGCTTCGGCCACTTCCAGGCTGTCCGGATAGTTGAGTTCCACCTTCATGAGCTGTTTGGTGGCCTCGTCCAGCCGGCCGAGGGCGGCCAGCGAGCGGCCCGAGAGCAACTGGGCGTCGGCCGAGTGGGAACAGCGGGGGCAGTCCCGCACCGCCCGGCGGGCCAGGCGCTCGGAGGTTTCGTAATCGCCGTTCTGTTTGAACCTGACCGCGCTGTCAAAAGCCAGGTCGGCCCCCAGATAGCGGGCCCGGGAGGCGTGTTTGGGTTCATACTGGGCCAGGGCCGCGTCTTCGAATTCCTTGATCAGGGCCAGCCAGCGATCCCGGCTTTTCCGGGCTTCCTGATCCCCGAAAAAGGCCTCCCGGCTTTTCAAAGCCCGCGCCAGTTCCCCTTCGGCCCTGAGGGCCGAGACCCAGGCGGCCGACAGGAGCAGAGCGCCCAGAAAAGAAAGCGCAAATACGGATAGCCGCGAAGCAGGGAGGCAGGGCATGAGGGGCGGTCACCGGGAAACAAGGGGCGGGCGGCCCGAAATCTTAAACAATATCACTCAACTTGCGTAATGGCCATGCTGAGTTTCCTCTTTACCTTTATTATATATCATTTAAATGTAATTGGCTATAATTTTTATGTCGTTTCCAAGCCCTAAGGCCGCTGGCTTCATTCCGCCGGCCCCAGCAATATGAATTCAACCCGGCGATTGAGTTCCAGGCCTTCGGGGCTGTTGTTGTCGGCCAGCGGCTGGGTATCGCCGTAGCCGTGAAGAATCAGGCGGTCCGGATCAAGGCCGTGTTTTTCTATCAGGTAGCGGCTGACGCTCAGGGCCCGCCGCCGGCTCAAATCCAGATTATAGCCGGAACGGCCGAGATTGTTGGTGTGCCCGGCAATCAAGAGGCGTCGATCAGACAGGGCCGGGGAAGACAGCGAGGCGCCGAAGACATCCAGAACAGGTTCGGACTCTTCCTCAATCTGTTCCGAGTCATGGGCAAAACCCACCGTGGCCCAGATGCGCGGGGCGACTTCAATGTAAATGGTGCCGTCGGCTTCCCGGCTCAGCCAGCGCCGGCCGTCAGGGCCGCTCACCGACAGCCTTTCCGGGGCCGGCACCGGCTGTTCGCTGCCGTCGGCCTCTTTTTCGTAAATCACCCCCTCCCGCCACAAATAATTGCGGCCCTGATGACGGAAGACCACCCCGTCGCGGTCGGCCAGAAGGTCTTCGAAATTGTCATAGGCTGAAACAGCCCCGTCTTCGGCCGAGGGCTCAGGTTCCGAGTCAGCGGGCTGAAACTCCGGGTTCCGCCCCGGGCCATCGGCTGATTCGTCCTCAGAGGCTGAGTCGAAGGACGGGGCTTCTATTGGCGAGGGCTCGAGGTCAGGCGGCCCGGCTTCCTGTCCCTGGGCCGGGACGGCGCTGAACAGGACGAAAAGCGGAAAAATTAACAGCCAATCTTTCATTATAACAGCCCCTATGGTACTATGCCGACGAAGAATATCTAAAGGGAATTTCTGTTTAGTGAAAATAATCATCCTCTACCTAAGCGGCTTGAGCCTGGCCTGGCTGGGCTTGAACAGCTTTCTCTTCGGCCTGGCCTTCTGGTCCCGGGACGGCGCCCTGATGCCCACAGCGGCCGGGCTGGCCCTGATTCTGCTGGCCGCCCGCCTGCTTCTGGCCCTGGTTCGTCTTTATCTGCCGCCCAAAGACCCCCAAGGGCGGCTTTTGGATTAAGTTCCTCAAAGCCCGGCGGGCTCCTGGACTTCGCCAGTTCCTGAATACGCCAGGCAGTTCAAGATGGCCGCCAGGCGGTGTCGATAACTGTGTTCTTTAAGGACCCGGGCCCGGGCCGCCTGGCCCATCTCCCGGCCGGCCTCGGGATTGTTCAGATAATGATCAATCATATCCGGCAGCTCCCGGTAATCTCGAAAAACGGCCAATTCCCGCCCCTCGCTAAAGAGAGGGGCCAGGAGAGGCCGTTCGTCGACCAGTTGCAAGGCGCCGGCGGCGGCTAATTCGAAGGTTCGGGGGTTGACGAAACGGCTTTCGGGATTCAGTTCCGCCCGGGAACTGAAGCTGGAGTGGAGATTCAGATTGACCCGGCCCCCGGCGTAGATCAGGGCGCACTCCGCCAGGCTGACCCGCCGCCCGCCTTCAAAGAGCCGTTTTTTGAGGGCCGGGTCCGCTCCGGCCCAGCCCGAGCCGAAGACTTTGAAAGCTTCGGCCGCCCGCCCGCTTCGGGGCCAGTAGTCTTCGGCCAGCCGGCTCAGAAGGCGGCGGCGGTTGGGGTAGCCGGCGCCCATGAAAGACAGGTCGGCCTGAAATTCCGGGGGCACGCTCAGGTCGGGCCGAAAAAGCCCGGGGTCGGCCGCCAGGGGCAGATAGTGGGCCCTTGCCAGCCCCCAATCGCGCAGAGATTTTTCAATCAGCCCTTCCTGAATATGAAAAAGCAGGTCATAGGCCGGAGCCAGTTCGGCCACGTAGCTGAAATAACGAAAATCCTCCACCAGCCAAAAGACCAGCGGGGCCGGCCCCTGGTCGCGCAGGCGGGTCAGGGCCGGCCCGTCCAGAGGGGCCTGGGCCAGAGCCAGAATCAGGTCGGGCTGAAAGGCGGCGGCTTCCCCGGCGGCCAGCCGGCCGGTTTTTTCAAAGAGCTTGTTTAACTGGGCCCCGCCGTTGCGCCGGGCTTCATTTTCCAGCCGCCGCAAATCCTCGTCCCAGTCCAAAAACAGCGTTTCATAAGCCGCGCCTTCGGCCGCCCGGGCCAGGGAGACCGCCACCGGCCACGACCCCCCGGAAAGAGGCGGAACGATCATCAGCCGGGGCGGTCGTTTAAGAGCGGCCAGATCGCGGATTTTTTCCCCGGCCAGGCGGCGCAGCAGCATCAGGCTGCCGGCCTGCCGCCGCTGGGCCGGCGGGTGGACCAGGATGCCGGCCGGCAGTTTAAGGCCTTTGGCCAGGTGCCAGGGGCTCAGCATTTTCAGGCGTCCGTCGGCCAGTTCCCGGCTGAAGTCGCGGCGGCTGAGCACCGCCAGCAATACCGCGGGGTCGGGCTCGTAAAGCAGCAGCCGCTTTCGGCTCTCAGCCAGGATCAAGGCCGCCGGCCAGGGCGAACCCAGGCCGAAAAGCAACAGGTCCTCTCCGCCGCCATCCAGCAGGCCTGATTCCCGCTGCCGGGCCAGCCAGCGTTCGGCATCCTGGCGTGGATCTCGGCGGGAGGCCTGGCTTTGACCGGAAACGACGACGACGGCCTGACCGTTTTCAGCCGTCACCTCGGCCAGGGCGGAATATTCCCGCTCCAGCCCCAGCCAGTCCAGAAAAAGATCGGCCCCGGCCTGTTCCAAAGCCCGCAGATTAACCCCTAAGAGAGGGCGGCTCTTAATCTCGGCCAGGGTCAGTGTTTTTTGATCGCTCACTTCAAGACCGCCTTGATCCGATTGAAGCCGGCGTTTCTGACGAATTTGGGCGGATTGGTCCGGACGCGGCGCCAGCCATAGCCGCCGTCCGTCATTTCATCCAGGGCCGCCTCCCGGCTCCAGTAATGCCATTCCAGGCCAAACTCTCAGGCGGCCCGCCCAATTTAACACAGATCAGGCCCGCAGTTCAAACCTCGCCTGAACATCCTGGACCATTTCCACTTGACAGTATCATGCCGACCTTAGTAATATACATAAGTAATATACCTAAATGCAGCAAGGATTTCCCGCTTGCATTCCCTTTTTCCGCGCCATTCTGGACGATTCCTCCAATTTCCGCCTGGAACGGTCCGGAAGGACGAGACGGTTCCTGCCGGCGGGCAACCTGGCGCCGCCTCTTTCCCTGTTCGGGGCCGACCATGCTCATCCGCCTGAAAATCACCTTGATCATCATGGGGATCGCGACCCTCATCGCCGTGATCACCCTGCTGGTCAGCATCTACTACATGCGGAGCGGTCTGCAGGAGGCCACCGAAAACTACATCACCGTGATCGCCGAGATATCGGAGAAACTGGTTTCCAGCGAGATCAACCTGCTGAAGGCCGACGCGGAGACGGTGGCCGAGCACCTGATCAACGAACCGGTCGAGAACTGGGGCCGGACCATGCGGGAACTGTTGGCGACTTACGAGAATTTCATGGCCTTCACGGTGGCCGATCGCGACGGGATACTGTTTTCCGAGGGTCAGGCGCCAACGCCGGTCGCCCTGCTAGACGGTGAATTCGCCCAGAGGGCCTTCGCCGGGGAGACGGTCATTTCCACCACCCGGCAGGATCCGACCGGGGAACTGGTCTTCCATGTCTGTGTCCCCTTCGGGGAGGGGGGGGAGCGGATCATGTCCGTGACCATTCCGGGCCTGCTTTTTTGCGATCTGCTGGACGACTTCACCATTTGGGAAACCGGCACGCTGTACGTTCTGGACGCGTACGGCACCATCATCGCCCACAAACGCCAGGATATCGTGCTGAAGCGATCCAACATCTTTGAGGTGGCGGAGATCTATCCGGAGGTCCGGAGCACGGCTGAGTTCACCCGTTTGATGTTCCGGGGGGGAAAGGGCATCGGGCGATACAGCCTGTTCGGGAGGGAACGCCTGGGCGCCTATGTCCCCATTAGCCGGTCGAACGCCAAATGGGTGCTGGGCGTCTCCTCACCCATATCGGAAGGCCCGGTCGCGCACCTCACCCAGGAGCTTTTGCTCATCACCTCCCTGGTTTTCCTGAGCCTGGGGACCCTGGCCGCTTTCCTGGCCTCCAGCTACATCGCCAAGCCGCTGCTGGTCATCCATAATCAAAATCTGCATCTGGCGGAGTTGAGCGCGGCCGCCCAGCAGGCCTCGCAGGCCAAAAGCCGCTTCCTGGCCAACATGAGCCATGAAATGCGCACCCCCCTGAACGCCGTCATCGGTTTTTCGGAATTGCTGATCCATTCCCCGCCGGACCGGAATGAACTCGGCAAGGTGCTGGAAAAAATCCATGACGCCGGCCTGACGCTCCTTGGCCTGGTCAACGACATCCTCGACATCTCCAAAATCGAATCCGGCCGGTTCGAACTGGTTCCGGCGGAATATGATCTGGCCAGCCTCATAAACGACGCCATCACCCTCAACATCATGCGTATCGGGGAAAAGCCCGTAAAGTTCGATCTGGGGATAGAGGCCAGCCTGCCCGGCCAGCTGCTGGGGGACGAATTGCGGCTGAAACAGATCATGAACAACCTGCTGAGCAACGCCTTCAAATACACCCAGGAGGGCATGGTAAAACTGAACCTGACCGCCGAAAGGGACGAGGACGGCGTCTGGCTGACCATCATGGTTCAGGATACCGGCATCGGCATCAGGGAGGGGGACCTGACGAAACTGTTCTCCGACTACAGCCAGCTCGACGCCAGGAGCAACCGGCGGATCGAGGGGACGGGCCTGGGGCTGGCCATTTCCAAGCGGCTGGCGGAAATGATGGGCGGGGACATCTGGGTGGCCAGCGAGTACGGCCGGGGATCTGTTTTCACCGCCAGGGTCCGCCAGCAATTCGTCCCGAGCGCGCCCCTGGGGGCCGAAGTTGTGGATAACCTGCGGAAATTTCAGTATTTCAGGCAAAGGCACACCTGGAAATCAGCTATGATCATCCATCCCCTGCCCTACGCCCGGCTGCTCCTGGTGGACGACGTCCCGGCCAACCTTGAGATCGGCCGGGGAATGCTCAAGCCCTACGGAATGAGGGTGGATGTCGCCTCCAGCGGCCGGCGGGCCATCGAACTGGTCCGGGATAAGAAAATCCGGTACGACGCTATTTTCATGGACCACATGATGCCGGGCCTGGACGGAATCGAAACGGTGCGGATAATCCGGGAAATCGGGACCGAACACGCCGTGACCGTGCCCATCATCGCCCTGACGGCCAACGTCATCACCGGCAACCGGCAGATGTTCCTCGACAACGGGTTCCAGGATTTCCTGCCCAAGCCCGTTGATCTAGCCCAGCTCGACGCCGTCTTGATGCGCTGGGTGCGGAACAGGAATTTGGAAGACGGCGCCGCCGACCGCCCCCCGGGGCCGGAGGCGCCGGCCGGCCGGCCGGTCCGCGAAATCGGGCCGATCGACGGACTAGACCAAAAGGCGGCGCCGGCCCGTTTCGGCGGCGATCGAGAGGCGTTCCTCCGCGCCCTGCGAGCCTACGCCGCGACCACCCCTCGGCTGATCGGCCAGGCGAACAGGTACGACGAAGAAGGCTTTGCGGGCTACGCCATAGTGGTGCACGGAATCAAGAGCAGCAGTTACGGCATCGGCGCCCTGCAATTGGGCCGGCTGGCCGAGGATCTGGAGTCGGCGGTGAAGTCCGGGGATTTCGACTTCGTCCGGGCCAAACAGGCCGCCCTGTCGGAGGCGGCGGAAAAGTTTTTGGCCGAACTGAGCCGCCGGCTGGCCGAACTGGACCGGGAAAACGGGAGGCCGGAAAGAGGGGAACCGGATCCCGCGGTTCTGGACCGGCTGCTCCGGGCCTGCGTGAATTACGATATGGACGGAGTGGACCAGGCCATGGCCGAATTGGAGGGCTTTGCCTACGGACAGGGGGGGGAATTGATCGCTTGGCTGCGGGAAAAGGTCTCGACCATGGATTTTCAACTGATTGTGAATGAACTCTCGACTCGCCTGGCGGACCGAGGGAATGGAGGATGAGATGACCATTCCGCGTACCCGGATAATACTGGTGGACGACAACATGGCCAACCTGAGCATCGGCAAAACCACCCTGAAGGACCTCTACGAAGTCTATGCGGTGCCCTCGGCGGCCAAGCTTTTCGAAATCCTGGAACACGTGACGCCCGACCTGATTCTCCTTGACGTGCTGATGCCGGAGATGAACGGCTACGAGGTCCTCCGGAAGCTGAAGGCCGACCGGCGCTGGGGCGACGTGCCGGTCATCTTTCTCACCGCCAGGATCGATGAGTCCAGCGAACTGGAAGGTCTGAGCCTGGGGGCGATCGACTACATCTTCAAGCCTTTCTGCGCCCCGCTCCTCTTAAAGCGCATCGAAAACCACCTTTTGACCGCCCGCCAAAGGAAGGAACTGAAGGATTACAACGATAACCTGTGGGACATGGTGCGCCAGAAGACCGGGCAGGTCTTCGAGCTTCAGAATGCGGTGATCTCCACAGTGGCGGAAATGGTGGAATTCCGGGACAACCTCACCGGCGGGCATGTCACCCGCACCCAGATGTATCTGAAGGTGCTGGTGGACAGGCTGATGGAGGAAGAAATCTACGAATCCACAGTTGCGGCCTGGGATATCTATTTCCTGCTGCCCTCGGCCCAGCTCCACGATGTGGGAAAGATCGCCATCAGCGACGCCATCCTGAACAAGCCCGGCCCGTTGACCCCGGAAGAATTCGAGGAGATGAAACGGCACGTGACCATCGGCGTGGAGGCGATTGATCGGATCTCTAAAAAAACCGCCGAGCAGGCCTATCTGCGCCACGCCCGCATCATCGCCGGCACCCACCACGAAAAATGGGACGGCTCGGGCTACCCGGCGGGGCTGAAAGGTGAGGAAATTCCCCTGGAAGGACGGCTGATGGCCATCGCCGACGTCTACGACGCCCTGATTTCAGCCCGGCCCTACAAGGCACCGGTTCTCCCCCCTGAAGCGGCCAAGATAATTATCGAGTCCGGGGGAAGCCATTTCGATCCGGTCCTGGTGGACGTGTTCAGCCAGTCGGCCGACCTTTTTGCAGAAATTGCCAAACTCTAGCACTAGGAGCTTGTCGGAGCATGGATTTTTAGCTTATCTCATATTCCCCGACAGGCGCTAGCGAACCTGAAAGCGCGCCTGCGCCTTATGTACCGGCCGCCCTTCTTTCAGGCCCAGAACTTCCAGATGAGCCGCCCCCCGGGCCAGGGGCAGAAGGCAGCCGGCCCGGGCATAGCCGCTGACCGCCTGACGCTTAATCTCCCGCCCGTTGAGCCGCCAGACCAGTTCATCGACTCCCGGCACGCTCTGGGCCTGGGCCATTATCCGCTGCACCTGGGGGCTCAGGCTGGGATCATAGGCGTAGAGTTCACCGGACAGGGGGCGCATCAGGGCGAAACCGCGCGACAGCCCCAGAACCGGCACTTCGGCCCCCAGGGTTTCCGGGCTCAGTTCGGCATGTCGGCAGAAATCTCCGGGCCGCTGGCTTTCCAAAAAAAATTCCCTCTGCCGGTTGGGACAGGCCGGGCCGGCCAAAAGACCGCTGACGGGGCAGATCAAAGCGCTGATCACCCCCCGGGGCGGTCGAAAATCATCGGTTGGATAACGCTTGGCCAGTAAATCGGCCACTTCGCGCCAGATGGCCCCGGCCCCGGTGACCCCGGAAACCTTGTCCATGGGGCTGGCCTCAAAATTGCCGGCCCAGACCCCGACCACAAAGGAACTGGTGAAACCCAGGCACCAGTTGTCCCGAAAGCTTTTGCTGGTGCCGGTCTTGACCGCCGCCGGGTAGGGGGTGTCAAGAACGCTGTGGGCCCCAAAACCGGTGGCCCGGGCCAGGGGATCGCTTAAAATGTCGCTGACCAGAAAGGCGGCCCCGGGGCTGAAAACCGACCGGGAGGCGAGAACGGCCTCCCCGGCCTGGGGCCTGATCATAAGCGGCGGCCGCAGACGGCCCTGGTCGGCCAGGGCCGCATAAGCCGTGCTCAGGTTCAACAGGCTGACCTCGCCGCCGCCCAGAGCCAGGCCCAGCCCGTAATACTCGGCCTCCCGGGAAAGGGAATCCAGACCCAGTTCGCGAAACCTGGCCAAAAGCCGTTCCACCCCGACCCGCTGAACCAGCTTGACCGCCGGCAGATTCAGGGAACTGGCCAGGGCCAGGCGAGCCGAAACCAGGCCGTGGAAAGTGCCGCTGTAATTGGCCGGGCTGAAGCTGCCCTGGGGGGCCAGATAATCCACGGCCCGGTCATCCATCAGCGAAGCCGGACTGATCAGGCCGTCGTCAAAGGCGGTGGCATAAAGAAAGGGCTTCAGGGCCGACCCGGGCTGACGCAGGGCCAGGACCCCGTCGTTCTGCCCTTCCAGGGCGTCGAAAAAGTCAGCCGAGCCCACCCAGGCCAGGACCTGGCGTTCAGGCAGGCTCATAACCAGCACCGCGGCCTGGCTCAAACCCTGCTCACGCCAGGCTGCGGCCGTCTTCCGCACCAGTTCCTCCACCTGCTCCTGAAGCGATAAATCCAGAGTGCTGACTATCAGCGGCGGGGGCTCGGGCCCGAACTGACGGCGCAGATAACTGACGAAATGGGGAGCCTTAAAAGGGCTTCGGGCCTGTTCCAGACCGAGGGGCTCTTCCTGAGCCCGCCTTAAGGCCTCCGGACTCAGAAAACCTCGCCCGGCCATTTTGCTCAAAATGCGCGAACGCCGGGCCAGGGCCGGCCGGGGATCCTTATAGGGGTTCAGGGCGCCCGGAGAGGCCGGCAGGCCCGCCAGGAAGGCGGCTTCGGCGGCCGACAGATCGCTGACCGACTTGTTCAGATAAAGGCGGGCCGCCGCCGGAAAGCCCTCGGTCAAATTGCCGCAGGGGGCCCGGTTGAGATATTCGCCCAGAATTTCATCTTTACTGTGGTGCCGTTCGATCAGAAGAGCCCACCATATCTCCCGCAGCTTGCGGCCCATGGTCCGCGGCCCGGGGGTCAGGCCCCGGTTCAGACGGGCCAGTTGCATGGTGATGGTGGAAGCGCCGCTGACGATGCGGCCCCGGCTTAAATTGAGCCAGAGCGCCCTGAGCATGGCCAGCGGGTCGACCCCCGGATGCCGGTAGAAGCGCTTGTCCTCAGTGGTCAGGACCGCGGTCAGGAGATTGGGGCTGAAATCGGCCAGGGGGCGGGCCTCCCGCCGGGCGGCCACCGGCGGCAGAAAATCTTTGAGAGGACGGCCGTAGCGGTCGCTGATCCGCACCGACCAGTCCCAGACCGTTTTTTCGGCCAGGGGGTCGGGGAAAAATCCCAAAATCAACCAGAAGAGCCCGGCGGCGGCCACTAAAACTAAAACGGCCTTAATTGTTGTTTTTAAGAGTTTCATGCCTTACAAAAAGTTAAGCGACGCAGAAAGCGCCAGGCCGTGACCCCGGTGAAGTAAAGCGTCAGGAAAAAGCTGAGCGGTCCATCCGCCGCCGACAGCCGGCAATCATGTCGCCAGCATATCGCATAACTGCGACAGCATATCGCAGAACTGCGTTTGATACAATAGAAATCTAAACTTCTACAGTAGAGTCGAGATGTGGCGCGGTGGCCGTGGCTCCGTTTCCACATCCCGCTCGTCGGTAGGGTCGAAGACTGGCGCGCCGGTCCCATTCGGACCACGTTTCCAGTCCCCGCCACGTC
>JAISFR010000020.1 GCA_031263565.1 Candidatus Adiutrix sp.
GAACTGGGCGGGAGGCGTGCAGTGAGGATTATAACCTAATCTCCCGGAAAAATTACGGCTCATCCGGGAAATGCGTACCTGTAATTGAGAACGGGTGTGCCAGCCCCCGTTTTCCGGCGTCGGCGCTGGCTCGTTGGGCGGCCCCACTGCCGCCGGGAAACTCCCTTGTGCCAATAGGTTGATGGTTTTGCATAACAATCCTCTAAGAGCCATGAATCGCCGTGAGCAAAGCCGGTAAAAACGCTCACACCAGTGCAATTTACGATAACTACCAGTGTTTGTTAGGTAATTTAATTTCAGAAGAGTGCGTTAATTGAGAAAATCCAGCAAACCCGTTGTGGGTAAACGCTTTGCAGAGTCAGGTACGCATTTCCCGGATGAGCCGTAATTTTTCCGGGAGATTAGGTTATAATCCTCACTGCACGCCTCCCGCCCAGTTCTAACCATTTCCCAGGTTCAGGCGGTCACCTGTTATGGCCCTGTTCTGAGGCCGCATCTTATTCTCTTTCCGGGGTCTTTCCCGTCACCGTTCAGAGGCTATACCAGGCTTGGCCGGTCTCCAGGTCAATCACCAGATTCAGGCCCCAGGGCCTGGCCGGGAAGGGCGGACCGCCCCCGGCCAGCGCCCGGCTTGGGCCGGGGGAAGGGTTCATATTTCTCCGGGGACAAATTTTCTTCTTTTGGATGAACGGTCCCCGCTATTTTTGTCCCACCGTCTCATCACCCCGTGGGACAAGATTTTTTCTCTGTCCCACCTCTTGTCCCACTAAGATGGGACAGCCAAAAAGGCTTGCGTCAAGGCTTTCAAGGAAGCCTGTCCCGCGTTTGTCCCAAGGCCTGTCCAGTTGTTTTCTTTTGTCCCGCTGTCCCATGTATATAGGGGTGGGACAGTGGACATGCCGCGCTGGTCCCCACCTTGGGCTTGCAAGGACGAGACTGGACAAAGAAAAACCCAAAAATCAACTATTTAGTCAACATCTGGGTCTATATTGGACAATAAAACATTAAGAGAATGGTGGCGATGCAGGGACTTGAACCCCGGACACTGCGGATATGAGCCGCATGCTCTGACCAACTGAGCTACATCGCCGTTTTTATCGGCCGAACGCTTTCTATTATCATAAAGCCAGAGCCGCGTCAACCACTTATTTGTCCATTTATTTCCCAAAGAAGCGGGGCTGAGGCGGCCGCCCGGATCAAATCCAGAAAAACCCGCTGGAAATGACCCAGGCCGCAGGACATGGCCTCGATGGGCACCTGAACCAGGTCGAAGCAGGTGATGATCTCCTCGTCGCTCAAGGGGCGGTGGCCGGTGTCCAGCACCACGATGCGGTCGTAACGGCCGAACTGCATGCGGTAGTCGTCGGCCTTCCAGCCCAGGACGCTGTCGCGCCGGCCCAGCCACATCTTACGCACCCAGCCGATGGAAGCCACCATGGTCCGGTCCTTTTCCAGTTCCCGGAGCTGTTCGTCGCCCACCAGGGCGGCCAGGCAGTTTTTGACCGGCAGAACCGCCAGGCCCCGCTCCCGGGCGAAAGCCTTCATTTCCGGGAGGCAGCCGCAGCCGTAGAGCAGAGCCGGACGACGCCCGCCGGCCGCCAGACGGGCGGCCACGGCGGCGCCCAAATCTTCTTCCAGGCGCTCGATATTGTCGTGAAGTCCGGCCTCCCGCCAGTCGAAGCTCAGTTTCAAGTCATCCTCAGCCAGAACCTGCTCCACTTCCTCCTGAAATATGCCGCAGGCTATGACCGTCGTTTTATCTTCCATAAGCACCTGCCAGTTCGGCCCATTGCCCGCTCATAGGCGGCCCAGCAGCAGATCGGCCGCCCAGTAGACCGCCAGACCAGCCACGATGGTTAAAATATCCCGCCCGAAACGCCAGGCCACGAAAGTGGCGGCCAGCGCGGTGATCAGGCCGGGCAGGTCGAGGTTGAATTCCCCGGCTTGGTTGACGAAAAAACCCAGGGCGACCAGGGTGGCCATGACCGAAACCGGCGCCAGGGACAGGGCTTCCCTCACCAGTTCCGGCATCTTGAAATTCAGCCGCCCGCTGAGGAAACTCAGGCGGTAGAGATAAGTCCCCAAAGCGATGACCAGGACCGCAAGCCAGAATCTCATGAGGTCCGCCCCCGCGCCAGACGCCGGCTGTGAATCAGTCCAGACGCCGCATGCCGGGCCGCCTCAGCCGCCGACGCCGGCCGGGCCGAGGTCCTTGATCAGGGCCGTCTCCCGGCAGTTGGGGTAGTGAACGCACTGAAAGCAGACCGCCCAGATTTTCTGGGGCAGCGATTCCAGGGCCGTGACCTTGAAACCGAGCTTTTCAAAAAAACCGGGCACGTAGGTTAAGACAAAAAGGCGCTCCACGCCCAGGGAACGGGCCTCGCCCTCCACGGCCAGGGTCAGGGCCCGGCCCAGGCCCTGGGAAGAGTATTCCTCATAAACAGCCAGGGAACGAACCTCGCCCAGGGATTCCCAGGCCACCTGCAGGGCGGCCGCCCCCGCCAACCGGCCCTCTTCGTTTTCGCCCACCCAGAAGGTCTGCGCCATTTCATAGAGATTCGACAGACTGCGGGGCAGCAGAAGCTCCCGGCCGGCCATGTGCTTCAATAAGTCGTATATGGGCTGGACATCGCTCAGGCGCGCCTTTCTTATCTTGAAGGCCATTTGGTTCTCCGCCGCTTTTGGTATATAATGGCCCGGCGCCCGAAAAGACAAAGCCGGTCAGAAGGGCATCATAGCATAAATCAGGCAAGGAAAACACAAGATATGAGCAGCCAAATCCCTGTCGGCCAAAATGTCGTCAAGGCCCTGAACCTCAATCTCCGGCGGGGCGCCGACACCCTGATCGGGGATATTTCCTGGCAGGTCCAAAGGGGCCAGCACTGGGTCATTCTGGGGGCCAACGGGGCCGGCAAGACCCTGCTTTTGAGGATGCTCACCGGCTATATCTGGCCCACCCGGGGTTCGGTGGAAATTCTGGGCCAGACCCTGGGCCGGGTTGATCTGCGGGTTCTGAGGCGCTCCCTGGGCTGGGTGGCCAAGGCCCTGGAAGAGCTGACGCCGCCGGAGACCACGGTGCTGGAAGTCATCCTCTCCGGTACGGAAGCCTCCCTGGGCCTCTACGTCGAGCCCGAAGCCCGGCGGGTTCGCGAGGCTGAGGAGCTGGCCGGGGAATACGGCCTGGGCCGCCTGGCGCACCGGGAATTCTGGCGCCTGTCTTCCGGCGAAAAACAGCGGGCCCTTCTGGCCCGGGCCGCCGCCGGCCGGCCGGCCATGATGTTTCTGGACGAGCCCATGAGCAACCTGGACATGGGCGGCCGGGAGCAGTTCATGGCTCTTCTGGAAAAGCTGTCGGCCGCCCCCGGCGCGCCGACCATTATTCTGACCACCCACAACACCCTGGAAATCGGCGCCTTCATGACCCACGGCCTGATGCTCAAGGGCGGGGCCGTGATCGCCTCAGGGCCCCTGGCGGAGGTCATGACGGCCGAAACCCTCAAAGCCACCTTCGATCTGCCGTTGAAGGTGGAACGCAGCCCCAGCGGCCGCTATCTGGCCTACCTCTGAGTCTGTCGACCGTCAGCGCCGGGAGGGGGCCTCCGGCCTG
>JAISFR010000044.1 GCA_031263565.1 Candidatus Adiutrix sp.
AGGCATTGCCCATAAATAACTTATACATTCCCCTGGCGGCGTTGTTCTGGTTTTGGCCGCTAACAATCCGGCCAAAACCAGAACGCCTTGCCAGGAAAACGTCTAAGTTATTTCTTGACAAGCCCTTAAAAGTCCTGAAAAAATTTTAGAATTCCGCTGTCGGCGGAACGGCGGCCCTGGCCTCGTCGATGACCCAGAATTCGGCCAGGCCGAAGCCGAACATCTCGGAAAAGAGTACGGCCGGGAATTTTTCGCGGGCTTCGTTATAATACATGACCGCGTCGTTATAGGCCTGGCGGGCGAAGGCGATGCGGTTTTCGGTGGTGGCCAGTTCCTCGCGCACTTCGCTGATGGTCTGGTCGGCCTTCAGTTCCGGGTAGGCTTCCATGCTGACCAAGAGGCGGCCCAGGGCCGAAGTGAGCTGCCCGTCGGCGGCCACCAGTTGATTCAGGGCCGAAAGCTGGGTGGGATCGCCGTTCAGGCTGACCTGGGCGCCGGTGGCTTTGGCCCGGGCTTCGGTGACCGCCTCCAGGGTCTGGGACTCGTGCTTCAGATAGGCCTTGGCCGCGTTGACGATGTTGGGGATGAGATCATAGCGGCGGCGCAGTTGAACGTCGATTTGGGAAAAGGCGTTCTTGAAGCGGTTCTTCAGGGTCACCAGCCGGTTGTAGATGACGGCCACCATGGACGCCATGGCCAGAATGAGCAGGAGGATGATCAGAATGAGCACCAGGATGAAATTCATGTCGAAGCCTCGCTTGTTCTTGCGGGAATCTCCCCAAATGGAATGGAATTTTGGGGATTCCCCCGGTGATTAATCGTCGGGCGCGGTGACGCGCAGCACTTCTTCAATGGTGGTCAGCCCGGCCAGCATCAGGTCCAGGGCGTTTTCCCGCAGGGTGGTCAGGCCTTCCCGGCGGGCCTCGCCCTTGAGTTCCTGAGAGGAAAGCCCTTCCTTGAGGGTCAGCCGCTTGAGGCCTTCGCTCATGCCCAGGACCTCGACCGCGGCCATGCGGCCGAGGTAGCCGGTGTCCCGGCACATTTCACAGCCCCGCCCCCGCTTCAGGGTCAGGTCGTTTTCAGTGAGAAAGCCCAGTTCGAGAGCGGCCTCCCGGGTGAGCACGAAATCCTCGACGCAGTATTTGCAGATGCGGCGCAAAAGGCGCTGGGCGATGATCCCCACCACTGTGGAAGCCACCAGGAAGGGCTGAAGCCCCAGATCCAGCAGCCGGGTGACCGCGCTGGGGGCGTCGTTGGTGTGGAGCGTGGACAGTACCAGATGTCCGGTCAGGGCGGCCTGAACCGCGTTCTCGGCGGTTTCGGCGTCGCGCATTTCGCCGATCATGATGATGTCCGGGTCCTGGCGCAGTATGTTGCGGATGATGCTGCCGAAGGTGATGCCGATCTTGGGCTGGACGGCGATCTGGTTGAATTCCTCATGGATCATCTCGATGGGGTCTTCCACGGTGGTGACGTTGACCGCTTCGGTGGCCAGACGGCGCAGGGTGGAATACAGGGTGGTGGTCTTGCCGCTGCCGGTGGGGCCGGTGACCAGAATGATGCCGTGGGGGAGGGAAGTTATGGCCTTCCACCTGGCCAGGTCCCGGGGGTTGGAAAACATGTCCTCAAGGTCCAGGAAGAGGGCTTCGGGGTCCAGGATGCGCATGACCGTCTTTTCCCCGAAAGCCACCGGCACGGTGGAGACGCGCACTTCGGCCTCCCCGTTTTTGGCGGCGATTCTGATGCGGCCGTCCTGGGGCCGCCGCTTTTCGGCGATGTCCAGGCGGGAGATGGTCTTGATGCGGCTGGTCACCGCCGGGTGCAGGACTTTCGGCAGATGGTGCAGGTCGTGCAGCACTCCGTCAAAGCGCATGCGGACCAGAAGCCCGTTGCGCTTGGGCTCGATGTGGATGTCCGAGGCCTTGCCGCTCAGGGCCTCCCCCAGCAGAAAGTCGACCAGGTTTTTGATGTGCTGGTCGTCCTCCCCGATTTCGGCGGCGCTCTTGAGCTTGACGAACTGCTCGAGGTTGCCGATGTCAAAGCCGATGCCGGGGCCTCCGGCATACTGCCCTTCGGCCCCGACCACCGAGCCCCGGAAGCTGTAGATCTCGCTGATGAGCTTGCGAATCATGTTGCCGGGCACGATGACCGGGGCCGTGGGCTGTTCGGCGGCCCGCCGCACGTCCTCCAGCACGCTTTGATAAAAGGGGTGCCGCACCCCGACCATCAGGCGGCCGTCCTCCAGGCCCAGGGGCAGAACCAGGTGGCGGGCGGCAAAGATTTTGGGCAGAATGCTGGTGACCAGTTCCAGGTCCAGTTCCCGCTGCTCCACCCGGCGATAGGGTAGATTGGCGTCGCCGGCCATCAGCCGGGCCAGGATGTCGTCGTCGATGGTCCGGCCCAGGGCGTTGTCGCCGGGCAGAAGCAGCTTGCGGCTGATGACGAAGTCCAGCGGGTCGTCGGGAATCTCTTCGGGCCGGTCGGCCTTGCGCGTCGGGCTGATCCGGCCCCTGGCCGAGCGGGCCGACATATACTCGGTCTTCAGTTCCGAAGACTGCCCCAGGCCCAGAAGGCCATTGTCGACCAGAAGGTCGATGACGTAGTTCAGGCCGTATTTGCTGTGTTTCACTGGCGTCTGTCCCTCAAGGCCACAATGCGGTTGAAGGTCGGAGTCTCCGCCCGGTGCAGCTTTTCGTCGGCGATGAAGTAGCCCAGGCGCTCGAACTGTACCCGCCGGCCGGCCGGGAGCCCTTTGAGGGCCGGCTCCAGACGGGCCTGGCGGCAGATTTCGAGCGAATCGGGGTTGAGTTCCCTGGCCAGGTCGCCCTTGGGGCGGGGCGTCTTGAAAAGCCGGTCGTAGAGCCGCACTTCCGCCGGTATGGACGAGGCGGCCGGCACCCAGTGGATGACCGCCGGCTGTCCGCCCGGTCCGGCCCCGAAGCCCCGGGGCTCTTCACTATAGGTGCAGCGCAGTTCCAGTCCCCGCCCTTCGGCCGGCCGGACGACCTCGTGGCAGTGGAGATAAAATCCCCAGCGCAGCAGCACTTCCCGGCCCGGCCCCAGGCGGTAGAATTTTTTGGGCGGGTCGGGCCGGAAGTCGTCCTCCTCGATGAATATCTCTCTTTCGAAAATGAGGGGCCTCGTCTTGTCTTTGAGGCCCGGCAGTTCCCGGTCGGGCTCGTCGGGAAAATAAGGGGCTTCAAATTCCCGGCTTCGCCCGTGAGGCCAGTTTTCCACCACCACCTTCAAGGGTTTGAGCACGGCCATGACCCGGGGGGTCTTCAGGTTCAGGTCGTCGCGGACGGCTTTTTCCAGCCAGTAATATTCGATCCAGCTGTCGCGCTTGGCCACGCCGATGCGTTCGCAGAAGAGGCGCAGGGCTTCCGGGGTCAGGCCCCGGCGGCGCAGGGCGGCCAGGGTCGGCAGACGCGGGTCGTCCCAGCCCTCTATGGGGTGATTGAGATGCCGGCCGGCTTTTTCATCCATGACCAGTTGCCGGAGCTGGCGCTTGCTCATGATCGTGTATTCCAGGTTCAGGCGGGCAAACTCGATCTGCCGGGGCCGGGGGGCCGGCCAGTCGAGCGCGGCCAGGACCCAGTCGTAGAGCGGCCGATGGTCCTCGAATTCCAGGGTGCAGAGGGAATGGGTGATGCCCTCGATGGCGTCGGAGACGCAGTGGGTGTAGTCATACATGGGGTAGATGACCCAGCGGTCGCCGGTGCGGTGATGGCGGGCCTTGCGGATGCGGTAGAGGGCTGGATCGCGCATATTGATGTTGGGGGAGGCCATGTCGATCCTGGCCCGCAGCGATTTGGCCCCGTCCGGAAAGTCCCCGGCTCGCATCCGGCGGAAGAGGTCCAGGTTTTCGGCGACCGGCCGGTCGCGCCAGGGGCTGTCGCGGCCGGCTTCGGTCAGGGTGCCGCGATATGCCCGCACTTCGTCGGGCGACAGATCGTCGACATAGGCCAGGCCTTTTTTGATCAGGGTTTCGGCGCATTCGTAGAGCCGTTCGAAATAGTCCGAAGCGTAGCGGGTCTCCCCCTGCCACTGGAAACCCAGCCAGTTAACGTCAGCCTGGATGGAATCCACATATTCGGTCTCTTCCCTGACCGGGTTGGTGTCGTCAAAGCGCAGGTTGCAGGTTCCCCGATAGTCCAGGGCCGTCCCGAAGTTCAGGCAGATGCTCTTGGCGTGGCCGATGTGCAGGTAGCCGTTGGGTTCCGGGGGGAAACGGGTGCCGACCTGGCGGTAGAGGCCGGCGGCCAGGTCCTGGTCGATAAAGTTGCGGATGAAATTGCCGTCGCTTTCATTTTCAGGATGGCCGTCGCTTCTGTTCCGCTCGTCGCTCATTTGCGTTTCCCTCTTATGTCGACCGCCCGGGCGTGGGCCGAAAGGCCTTCGGCCCGGGCCAGGGCGACGATGGTCGGCCGCAGATCGGCCAGAGCCTCGGGGCTCAGGTGCTGGAATGATATTTTCTTCAAAAAGGCGTCCACCGACAGGCCCGAAAACATGCGGGCCGAGCCGCCGGTGGGCAGCACGTGGTTGGGGCCGCTGGCATAGTCGCCGGCGGGGATGGGCGAATAGGGGCCCAGAAAGACCGAGCCGGCGTGCCGCACCCTGGTCAGGTGGCTGAAGGGGTCGCGGACGATCAACTGCAGATGCTCCGGGGCGTATTCGTTGGCGAAGTCCAGGGCCTGGCCGAGGTCCCCGGCCACCAGGATGGCCGCCCCGTTTTTGAGGGCTTCGGCCACGATTTCCTGCCGGTCCAGCCGGGGAAAGATTTCAGAGATCTCGGCGGCCGCGGCCCGGGCCAGTTCTTCGCTGACGGTCAGCAGAACGGCCGCGGCCTGCGGGTCGTGCTCCAACTGCGCCAGAAGATCCCAGGCCAGCCACCGGGCTTCGGCGCTCTCGTCGGCAATGATGAAGCCCTCGCTGGGGCCGGCCGGGAGGTCGATGTCCACCTGGCCGAAGACGCTCATTTTGGCGGCCGTGACCCAGGCGCTGCCCGGGCCGACGATCTTGTCGACCCTGGGCAGTCCGCCCAGGCCGTAGGCCAGGGCGCCCACGGCCCAGGCGCCGCCCAGCCTGTAGATTTCGTCGGCCCCGGCCAGGGAGGCGGCCACCAGTATCTCGGGCCGGATCTTGAAATCCGGGCCGGGGGGGGAGGCGGCGATGATCTCTTCCACCCCGGCCGCCCTGGCCGGAATGATGTTCATCAGGGCGCTGGAAGGGTAGGCCGCCCGTCCGCCGGGGATATAGACCCCCACCCGGGCCAGGGGCCGGGTCATCCGGCCGGCGATGAGGCCGGGGGCGAATTCGTCGAACCACATGGGCCGTTCCAGCTGGGCCTGGTGAAAATTGAAAATATTGGCCGCGGCCGTCTCCAGGGCCTCGACCAGCCCGGCCGGCACGGCCTCGAAGGCGGCCTCGATTTCCTCCCGGCCGACCTTGAGATCCGGGATGATGAAGCCTTTTTTCAGCGGGCCGTATTCCCGCCGCAGTTCCGCTTCCGGATCTTCCCGCAGCCGGCTCAGGATCTCGGCGGTGGCCGCCCTGGTCGGCCCGGAAGAGGCCGTGGAGCGGGCCATTATTTTCTCCCGGCGGGCCGGGCTCAGGGAATTCAGGAATTCGACTTCGATCATGCGGCGACACCTCGGCCAAGATCATAAATTTAAATAATATCACAAATGCCGGGCTCAGGGGAAGGAGCTATTTTAGGCCGGCTGAATCATTTCTTGACCTCTGGTCACCCTTGGGATATATTTATAAACTGATGCATTTTCCGTGGAAAAACCCATTTCCCGGGGGGCAAAATTATTTTTCGGCGAGGATTTATGGTCAAATACGATCATGGGGCGGTGGAAGCCAAATGGCGCAAAGTCTGGGAGGAGCGGGGCACCGACCGCCTGGATTTGGACAAGGCCCCCAAACCGTTTTACAATCTGATGATGTTCCCCTACCCTTCGGCCGAGGGGCTTCATGTCGGCAATGTCTTCGCCTTTGTCGGCTCCGACATCCAGGGCCGCTTTCACCGCCTTTTGGGTTATGATGTTTTCGAACCCATGGGTTTTGACGCCTTTGGCATGCATTCTGAAAATTTCGCCCTGAAGACCGGTCGCCACCCGGCCGCCATGGTCCCTCAGAATATTCGGAATTTCCGCGAAAACCAGTTGAAGAAAGTGGGGCTCATGCTCGACTGGAGCCGGGAGCTGGATACCACCAGCCCCGAATATTACCACTGGACCCAGTGGATGTTCGTCACTCTCTATAAAAACGGCTTTGCCTACCGGAAGAAGGCCCCGGTCAACTGGTGCCCCGGCTGCCAGACCGTCCTGGCCGCCGAGCAGGTCATCGACGGGGAGTGCGAACGCTGCTCGGCCGTGGTGGTCAAGAAAGACCTGGAGCAGTGGTATTTCAGGACCACCGCCTTTGCCCAGGAACTCCTGGACTGCCTGGACCATATTGACTGGTCGGAGCGCACCAAGACCGCCCAGCGCAACTGGATCGGCCGCAGCCAGGGGGCCGAGGTCACTTTTAAAATCGACGGCGGACCGGATTTCAAGATTTTCACCACCCGGCCGGACACCCTCTTCGGGGTGACCTATATGGTCTTTTCCCCCGAGCACCCCCTCCTGGACCTGATCGCCGCCCCGGAATGCCGCCGGGCCCTGGCCGAATACCGGGAGTCGGCCGCCCGCCTGTCGGAAGTGGACCGGCAGGCCGAGGGCCGGGAGAAGACCGGGGTCTTCACCGGGGCTTACGCCCTGAACCCGGTCAACCAGGAGAAAATACCGGTCTGGGCCGCCGACTACGTGCTGATGGGCTACGGCACCGGGGCCATCATGGCCGTTCCGGGCCACGACCAGCGCGACTTTGATTTCGCCGCTGAATTCAATCTGCCCGTCCGCCAGGTGGTGGCCCCGGGCGGTAAAGTATTCGACCGCCTGGATGAAGCTTATTCCGGCGAGGGCCTGCTGGTCAACTCGGCCGGCTTCAACGGCCTGCCGGCCAGGGAAGAGGGCGGGGCGGCCATTGTCAGGCGCCTGGCGGAACAGGGGCTGGCCGAGCCCAGGGTCAATTATCGCCTGAGGGACTGGTGCGTCAGCCGGCAGCGCTACTGGGGGCCGCCCATTCCCATTATTTACTGTGAAAAATGCGGGGCGGTGCCGGTGCCGGAAAAGGACCTGCCGGTCCTCTTGCCTTATCTGGACGATTACCGGCCCGACGGCAGCGGCTTTTCTCCGCTTCGGCGCGACGAGAGCTTCTACCGGGCCGTCTGTCCGGAATGCGGCGGCCCGGCCACCCGGGAAACCGATGTTTCCGATAATTTCCTCTGTTCGGCCTGGTATTTCTACCGCTACCCGTCCACCGACTTCAGCGACCGCCCCTTTGACCCGGCCCGCACCAAAAAATGGCTGCCGGTGGATCTCTACGTGGGCGGCCATGAAAACGCCGTGCTGCACCTCCTCTACAGCCGCTGGCTCTGCAAGGCCCTCCGCCGCTGCGGCTGCCTGGACTTTGACGAGCCCTACAAAAAGTTCGTGGCCCACGGCATGATCGTGCGCGACGGGGCCAAGATGTCCAAGAGCCGGGGCAATGTTCTCAACCCCGACGAATACATTCAGGAATTCGGGGCCGACGCCTTCCGCATGTACCTGATGTTCATGGGCGCCTACCTGGAGGGCGGGGATTTCCGCGAGGGCGGCGTAAAGGCCATGAAGAGCTTTCTCGACCGCCTCTGGACGGCCGTTCTCCCCGATGAGAGCGGGGCCGAAGCCCTGGCCGACGGTGAGCCGGAAGACGCCGAAACCCGCTACTGGCTCCACTCGACCATCAAAAACGTGACCCATGACCTGGAGCGTTTTTCCTACAACACGGCCGTGGCCCGCCTGATGGAGCTGATCAATCACCTCACCCGGCACCGCGTCAGAAACCGGGTCGTTTCCGAGGCCGTGGTGCGCCTGCTGGCCCCCCTGGCCCCCCACGTGGCCGAGGAGATGTGGGAAATCCTGGGCCACCGGGAAACAGTCTTTGCCGGCGGCTGGCCGGTTCACGACGAAGAGGCCGCCCGGCGTTCGACCGTGGAATACGTCATCCAGGTCAACGGCAAAGTGCGGGCCAGGCTGGAACTGGCCGTCGGGCTGGATGAAAGCGAGATAGAGCCCCGGGTCATGGACAACCCGGCGGTGGCCAAATGGCTGGAAGGCAAAAGCATCGTCAAGAAAATCTACGTGCCCGACAAACTGCTCAACCTGGTCGTCAGGTAAATTTCAGGGCTGGACCCTGGCCACCCTTCGCCTCAAGGCGGTCCGATCGTGAAGCAACTCACTTTGAGCGCCAAATTGGCTCTCGGCTTCGGCCTGATTTTCCTGAGCACGGCCTTGCTTCTGGGTTTGGTCGTCGTGCAGGCGGGCGCCCTGCGAACGGCCTCCGACCGCCTGGGGCGCGCACTGACGCCCGCGCTCGTCACCTCCCAGGACTTGGCCGGGGCCGTGGGCGCGGACCTGGACGACATTGAAGCCGCCGGCGCCCGGATCTCCCGCTCGGCCCTTCTGGGTCTGCCGGCGACCCTGGCCCTGACCGTGGTTCTGCTCCTGCTGCTTTTGCGGAGCACGGCGGCCCCTCTGGGCGGGGTCATCAAACACTTTGAGCGCGGCGCCGGGGAAGTCACCCTGACCGCCCGCCACCTGGCCCGCTCCAGCCGCCTCTTGTCCCGGGGAGTCAGCGACAACACCAAAGCCGTGCTGGAAGCCATTCAGAGTCTGGAAGAGATGTTGAGCATGGCCAGGCGCAACGCCGGCCATTCGGCCCGGGCCAGGGATCTGATGAACGGGGCCAAGGCCCATGTCCAGGAGGCCAGCGGGGCCATGAGCGAAATCTCCCAGGCCATGGAGGAAATCCGGGCTTCCAGCCAGGCCTCCAGCCAGATCATCAAGACCGTCGAGGAAATCGCCTTTCAGACCAACATTCTGGCCCTCAACGCGGCCGTGGAGGCCGCCCGGGCCGGCGAGGCCGGGCTGGGCTTCGCCGTGGTGGCCGACGAGGTGCGCAACCTGGCCAACAGTTCAGCCGCGGCGGCTAAAAATACGGCCGTCATTCTGGCCGGCAGCATGGACCGGATCAATCAGGGGGCCCGGCTGGTCCGCAACGCGGAAGAGAGCTTTTCCTCCATGGTGGCCGCCAGCGACCAGATGGGGGCCATCGTCGCCGAAATAGCCCAGGCCAGCCAGAGCCAGGCCCAGGATATCCAGAATATTCACCAGTCCATCGCCCTGATGGACAAGGTGACCCAGGAAAACGCGGCCGGGGCCGGCCAAACCCAGTCCCTGGCCGACAACCTGACCCGCCAGGCGGCCCTTTTAAGCGAGGCTTTACGCGAAATGATCGTCATTTTGAAGGGCCGGGCCGAAGCGGCCCGCTACGGCCGCCAGGTTCTTCGGGCCAAAGCCTCGCCGGCCGGCGAAAGGGCGGCCGGGGGCGGCTCTTTCCATCTTGACCGGCCTCTTGACCGGGCCTCTGAAGCGCCGCCCCCCAGACCCATCGTCCAGGACAGCGGCAAAAAATCGAAAATGGAGGCCATCATCCCCATGGATGACGACGATTTCTGAGGCCGCCCGAAATAATGCTCCATACGGATCGCTGAATGGGGAAATCAATGATATCTTCGAATTTTAAGCGTCTGTCGTTAGCCCTGGTTCTGTTCTGCTGGCCGCTGTCCGCCGTCTTCCTGGCGGCTCAGGACAACCGGCCCCCGGCGCCCCGGGCGGCCGAAGAAAGGCCGGATGAGGACAAGACCGCGGTGCCCATACCCAAGCCCGGCGATTCCGGGGAGGAGGGCTTCAGTCCGCCCGCCCCGGGGGCCGGAGAGAGTCGGGCCACGGCTGATCACACCATCACCCTGAGCAAGGTGGTGGAAGTTTTCGAATTTGAAAATCTGAAGGTGGCGGTGGATCAATACCAGGTTCAGCGGGGCGACAGCCTGTCGAGGCTGATGAGGAAAAGGGGCCTTTTAAAGCCCGGAGGCGACGAGGGCCAACTGATGCGCCTGGTGCGCAGCCTCAACCCGGACCTCAGGGACCTCAACCGCCTGGAAGTGGGGCGGGTCCTGAATCTGCCGGTCCTGCCGGATCAGTCGGCCGAAGTTGCGCCCGCGGCCGCGGCCTCCCCGGAAAACAAGGCCGCCCGGGCCGGGGCGCCCTGGCCGGCCGGCCCGCAGTTGGTCAAAAGCTATGAGCGGCCGCAGAGCTCCCAGAAATCCGCCGAGATCAGAGTCATGAGGGATCGCTCCCTGGCTCCGCCGGACCTCGTCCAGTCGGTCCCGGCCGCCCCGGAGGTCGCCGGCGACCCGTCCCGGCCGGCTTCGGCCGGGGAGCCTGAGGGCTCCGGGCCGCCGGCCCCGGCCGGCCCGGCCCCGGCGGCCGGCCCCCTTGATTTTCCCTCCGGCAACGCCGGCCCCCTGGCCCGGGCGGAGGGCAGCGGGGTGGTCTACCGGAGCGTCAGGCTCAGGCGCGGCGACACTCTGGAACGCCTTCTGCGGCGCGAGGGGCTGCCCCGCGACGTCATTTACGGCCATCTATTGAAAGTCACCCTGGAACTCAACCCGGAGATCAAAGATCCGAACCTGATTTTTGCCGGGGCGGAAATTAAGATACCGGCCGCCGGCGACTATCTGGCGGCTTTGGCCGGCCTGAACCCGGAAGAAGTCAAAAGCGCGGCGGCGGATATCGCCCGGGGCCGGCGCCCGTCCGGCGGCCCGGGCGCCGGTGCCGGGCGGGCCCGGGCAGAGGTCCTGGAACTGCCGGATGAGGCCGTGCTGTCCGCCCAAAGCAGCCTGGGCCTGATCTTCACCCGCTTGGGGGGCCGGGTGGAAAGCCTGGGCCGGGTTTTGCTGCCGGCGGAAAGCGCCGGCCTGCAGTTGGATACCTCGGCCTTTCCGCTGGCGGAACTGCCGGGGGGGCGGCGTCTGGTGCTGGACCTCGGTTCCCGGCTGCCCCAGGCTGCGGTGCGCAGTCTGCGCGGGCAGGGCTACCAGGTCTTCCGTAGCGGCCCGCGGGAAAGCCTGGACCGGGCTTTGAGCCGGCTTTGGCCTTTGTGCGGCTTTTACCGGGTTTACGGTCGGGACCGCAGTTATGAGGGGGGGAGCGACATCCGCCTGAAAATTTTCGCCGACTGGATGGTCTGGACCAGCGAGGAAGCCTGGAATTCCGGGCAGCCTTTGGTGCTCAACCGGGTCAGTCGGTCCGGCCGCCGCTCTGATCCGGCCTGGACCCGTTTTCTGGCCGACCACGGCATTCAGCTTCTGGATATTCAGCAGAACAGCCTGTTGCCGGAACCGGAAAAAATTCCGCCGGCTGAACTCAGGCTGGTCAATCTCGACGACCGCAACCCGGCCCTTTTCGCCGCCGAACTGGTTCGGGCTCTGGGCGCCGAGCCCAAAGTCGGAGTACAGCTCGATCTGGCCCGGGGCCGGAGCGAAGAACCGGACGTGGAAGGCCGCCTGACCGCCCCTGTGCTCTGGCCAAGCGGCGGCGCCGAAGTGGTTTTGCACTTCGGGGAACTGCCCGCCGAGGCCGTCCTGACCCTGAAGCGCAACGGTTATCGGGTCGTCCTGAGCCCCCGGGATTCCGAGGGGGTGGTGGAGGCCGTGCTGTCCGGCTTCGGCTTCAAGGTCGGCCGGGGTCTGACGATCAACGCGCCGGCCGGCGGGCCCGAAATGTCTTTGAGCATCAAGGGGCGTCTGGTCGACACCGGCCGCGGCCGCCGCCTGATCACCCCGGCCGCCCTGCCTTCCGGACTGGGCGCTCTTCTGGAGCCGGATCTGACTGTTTTGAAGTATTGAGCCCCCCGCCTGACTGGTCGACCCATCCCCGGGCCTTAAAGTCCGGCCATTCCGGCAGAAGGCTCTCGGCCTCCCCGGTGATGGTTTCCAGAGCCATCTGGGCCAGGGTCAGACGGCCGCATTCTCTCTCGCCCAGTTCCATGGACTTGAGCGTGCCGCTGATGAGGCTGCGGAGGCCGTGCAGCGCCAGGCAGGTCCGGCTGAGCCGCTCGTTGAGGCCCCCAAGGGTCAGTTCATGCCCGTCGATGGTCAGATAGCTGGTCATGGCTCTCTCCTTTTCGTAAGAGCGACTGGTGATTCAAAGATCGCTCGACTTCGGCCCCGGGCGTTAAATCGCCGTCCGGGCGGTTTTGATTCTTATAATATGCTAATAGCATAAAATAGTCAAGCCGAAAGAGCTTCGAAGGCCAAAACAGACCCTTAAAGGCTTGCTATTTTATTCTGACGGCATATAATAAGATCAGCGCCCCGGGAGTCTGCTTCTGTCGGTCGATAAAGGGGGGAAGCCATGAATGGGATATTCAAAGCCGCTCTTCAAAAGAGCCTCGTTGGCCGCTGTAAGCAGACGGACCTGGCCAAAATGACCGGTCTGTCCGTCCCTTACATCAATGATCTCTGCCGGGGGCGCAAAAGCGGGCAGGAAGAGGTCCGCCGGCGCATCGCCCGGGCTCTGGGCTTTGATGATTACGAGTCTTTTTTGGATATCGGCCGGCTGGAACTGGGCCAGGCCCCGCTCAGGCCAGCCCGGACCCCTGAAAGGGTCTGGCCGGAAGACCTGGCCGATTTCTTTCGGGTGCCGTTTTCCGACCACATGCGTCTGTCCGCCGGCGCCGGAGGCTCCATCCCGGTGACTGACGGCGAGGACAGCAGCCCGGTGCTGCTGCACGGGCCGTCGCTGGGCCGGCGCAATGCCAAGAATCTTCAGGCCTTCCGGGTGGGGGGCGATTCCATGGAACCGCTCATTGCCCGGGGCGGCATTGTTTTGGCCGACCTGAAGCAGAATGAATTTGAACATCTGCGAGAAGGGCGGATTTACGTGCTCTGCTGGGACCTGGCTGACGGCGAATGCGCGGTCAAGCGCCTCAAATGGGCCGAGCGGGATCAACTTCTGGCCATTGAATCGGAAAACGGCTTTTATGACACCATCTACCGCCGCCCTGAAGAAGTCCGGCTCATCGGCCAGGTCGTCTGGAGCTGGCGGGGCCATGAATGAGCCGGGAGGGAGGGGGACCATGAAGAAAATCGGGCTGGCGGTGATTTTGGGCCTGTTGCTGGCGGTCGGCTGCGGGCCCCGGGCCACGGAATCGGCCTACCGGGGCCTCCTGGAGAGCTACCGGGGGCGGCATATCGACCGGCTGGTGGAACTGTGGGGGCCGCCCCAGGCCAGCCATACCTTTGCCGACGGGCAAAAGCTCTATTCCTTCAGCCGGACGCGCCGTCAGTACGGGTCGGTGCAGCCGGTGATCGGGCTGGGCTTCGGCCGCCGCCACGTTTTCGGCTTCGGGGCCTATTCCCCGGGGGGCGAGGCCTATGTTCGGGATTATTCCTGTGAGACCAGGGTGAACACCGACCGGCAGGGCGTCATTCTGGGTTTCAGCTACCGGGGCAACGACTGCCTGGCCCTGGAAGAAGCCGGGCCTCCGGCCGGGGCCTCCGAAGCCGGGACCTGCCGGGGCGGCTATTGCGGGGCCGGGTCCTGACCGGCCCAGTCTTCGTCTTCCAGGGGCAGGACCCGGCCGCTGATGATCAGCCTGAGCCGGGGCTGGACCGGGTCGTTGGTCGTCACCCAGGCGGCCCTGCGGAATTCGCGTCCGGCCCATTCCCGGTAGGTCTTGACGTCCATAACCAGGCGCCCGGTTTGGCCGGGGGGGACGGTCCGGTCGAAAGCGGCCGCCGTGCAACTGCAGCCGGTGCTGAAATCAACGATCTTCAAAGGCGCCGAGCCCCGGTTTTTTATTTCGAAGGTGTGCCGGACCACGCTGCCGGCCTTGACCTCTCCGGCGAAATAAGTGAGGGCCTCGATCGCCAGGCGGGGTTGTTCCTGCCGGCTTTCGCCGGGCGGAACCGCGGCCGCCGGCAGCTGCTGGGCGGCGGCCGGGGCGCTGATGAACAGCAACAGGGCCGCCAGCGGGCCTAAAAATCGTTTTTTCATGTCGGCTCCATTTCTCCCCAGCGCTCGACCAGTTCCGGCTTGGCCGTTTCAAAAGAAACGGCCTCTGTTTCCATGACCGAGTAATATTGCCGGGAGCTCAGGTTCAGGCTTTCCTGGCCGCTGGTCGAGAGGCGGGCCAGGAAGAGGGGGCTGAGGGCGGCCGTCAGGTCCGGGCGGTCCTGGGCCGGGGCTCGGCGATAGGCAAGGGCGGTTTCGAAGACCAGTTGCCGCCATAAGAGGTTGGAGAGAGACAGGGGGTGGCCGCTTGCGGCCAGAGCGGTCTCCCGGTCCACTTCAGCCATTAGGGCGGCCGGAAAAATATCCCGCCACAGGGGCCGGTATTTCCGGCCCAGTTCGATAAAGCCGTCGATCATATAGTCCTGGTCGATTTCCACCAGAGGCGGCGGATTGACCGGCGACTCGTCCGCCCCGTACAGGGCCGTGGGGCGGGAACGCCTGATCCGGCGCCAGAAATCCCAGGTCTCGGTCATCAGGTCGAAAAGGGCGCCGGCCACCAGGGTAAAGGCCCGGGCCAGGTCATAGTCCAGGCGGCTGAGTCTGGACACCCGGGGATGGGCCATATAGGATTGCCAGACGGGGGCCTGGTTGGCAATGGCCAGATAGAGCATTTCCATATCCGAGCGGTAACCGGCGTCATCCGGCCGCCAGTCGTGTTGCCGGTAAATTTCAACCAGGCGGGCCGAGAAGGCGTGGTCCACGCAGATCGGCTGCAGGACCCGGCGGCCGAAGAGGGCCCGGGTCAGCGGATAGACCAGCATTCTGGTGACGGGCGCGTCATGTTTGTGCCTGAGATAGAGCGGGGCGGTGAAATCGGCGCCGGCCAGGATGGGCTGGGCCAGGCTCCTGATCCAGGTGCTTTTGATGCTGATCAGGTTGGCGTCCAGCACCAGCACGGCCTTGGCTTCCAGCCCGGCCGCCAGTTCGAAAATGTTCTTCAGATTGGCGCCCTTGCCGACCACCGCCGGGGGCGTGCTGACGTAGATGCGCGGCACTTCGACCTCGGGGGCGAAAAAAGCCTCCCGGGTGCCGTCGGCCGAGGCGTTGTCGCAGTTGATCAGCACCGAACTCTGATCCGGATAGAAATTCCTCAGCCCCATATCCACTTTTCGGACCGGGATCTGGATATGTTCCTTTTCCTCGAAAGAGGGGATGAAGACGGCGATGTCCGCCCGGCGAACCCCTTGGGGATTGATCACTTCATTTATCATATTTTCATTTGCCAGGCCGGCGGTCCGGCCGGAACCTCTGTGATTTCGAGCCTCGTGAATCAGGGAGCGGAGATCGCCCCAGACATAATTTCAAATTTCGGCTGTCTACCGCTCGCCGTTGGACCTGGCCAGGTGCTGGTGGAATTTGGCCTTTTTCAGGAAGGCCCGGCGGCTGTAGTTGAGCCGGAACAGTTCGCGCCAGGCCGGGGTGTTTTCCTCTTCCAGGTTTTTGTCGGCCAGAGTGGCCAGGGCCGTTTCCAGGGCTTCCTCGTCCCTGATGAGGGTTGAGGCGGCGGCGGCCAACTGGGTGGCCATGGTCCGCCGGGTCAGGCGGATGGACAGTTCCGCCGCCCAGTGGCCGATCCAGGCGGCGGCCCAGACCAGAACGATCAGGGCCGGGCTGTTCACCAGCGGGTAGCCCCACAGGCCGACCCCCAGGGTGCTGATGAGAATGGCCGCCAAAGACACGGTTATGACCAGGGAGCAGAAACGCAGCAGCAGGAATTTCAGGGGGGCCTTGATCAGGGCGCCAAGCACGGCGGCGATCACCAGAATGTCCATTTCCCGGGGGGTGAAGGCGGCCAGGGACTTTTCCTGAATGACCAGGCGCAGGGTGGGGCCCAGGCCCGCGAGACGGGGGCCCTCCAAATCCGGGGAAAAATTCCGGTCGACGGCCAGCCGGGCGCTGTTCAGGCCGGTCCGGCCGGCCCAGGAATCGAGGCGGGCGAGCAGTTTCGGGGGCAGCTCCCCCTCTTGAAGCGGGCGCAGTTTCGCCGGCCGCCAGAGGCTGGGGAAAAAGGCGTCCAGGGTGCTCAGGGCCAGGCCCAGGGCGACCAAAGCCCAGATCCGCGGGTCGCCGGCGGCCGGAACCAGAAAAAGAAAAACCGAAACCGCCCAGACCAGGGCCAGGCGGCGCAGGCCGAGCTGAAGCAGGCTTTTCAGGCGCCGGCCGGCCGGCCGGGGGTCCAGCCCGAAATCGGCGGCCAGGCGGTCGGCCAGCAGCAGAAAAGGCAGGCGCAGCCCGCCCGGCAGAAGCAGCATCAGGGCTATGGCCGCCATGGCCCCCGGCGTCGGCCCCCAGGCCGCCGTCAGATAGTCCGACAGCGGCCGGGCCGGGGCCGCGATCAGCGCGGCCATGGCCAGCAGTTCCGAAAGCCTCAGGCAGGCCTCGAGATTCAGTTTCAGAAGATTGTATATTTCCAGGCGCTCGCTGCGGTTTTCCAAGCGGGCGAATTTTTTGAACATGGGGCCCTCAATTGCGATATAATCAGGCGCAAGCTCCCATAATACCATAAAATGGAGAGTCTATGGACAAAAAAACCATCCACAGGCAAGACAGCCTGGAAAAGCTCCTGCGTTACGTCCTGGGCCGCCGCCCGGATGAATTCGGCCTCTGCCCGGATGCGGACGGCTTTGTGCCGGTCAAGGCCCTCCTGGCCGCCCTGCATGATGAGGATGATTGGCGCGGCGTGCGGGAAGGGCAGATTCTGATGCTGGCCAACCAGCCGGGCGACCGGTCGGCCTTTGAGATCAGAGCGGCGGCCGTCAGGCTGAAACCCCCCTGGGCCTCCCTGCCGCCGGAAGCCCCGGAGCCGGGGGCCTGGCCCAAGCTCTTGTATCTGGCCCTGAAGCCGGCGGCCTGGCCGGTCATCTTCGAGCGGGGCCTTTTCCCCAAAACGGGTGAAAGCCGGGTTCTGCTCTGGGCTGACCGGGAACTGGCCGGTAAAGTCGGCCGCCGTCTGAGCCCGACCCCGGTGCTGGTCACGGTGCGGGCCCGGGCGGCCGCCCTGGCCGGCGCCGTTTTTAAGCCTTATTCCGAGCTGTTGTACCTGACCGAGGCAGTGCCGGCCGACTTTCTGTCCGGGCCCCCGCTACCCCCCAAAGAGGAGGAGGCCCCCTCGCGGCGCCCCCGGGAGAAAGTTTCCGGGGCGGCCGGTTCCTTTCATCTGCCGACCCCCGAGCCGGAAGTCCATCGCGGCAAGAAAAAAGGCAAGCACGGCGACGCCCCGGATTGGAAAAACCAGATCAGGCGGGACCGCCGGCGCCGCGGTCCCGAAGATTAGCGCCTCCCGGACCGTTCTCTTCTCCAGACCCAGGGCGGCGTGGGCCGGGGCGTCCGCCAGAGCCCCAGCCTCTGCCGCCGGGCCTCTCTTTGTTCAGCCAGCCTCTTGGCGCACCAGATTTCCTGGCAATATTGGCTGTAGACCCAGGCCTGGCCGTCGCGCACCAGCGCTTCGTCCAGGGCCCGGCCGTCGAGGTAGACCCGGGCCAGCAGACGGCCGTATTGATCGCGGCCGTGCCGCTCCAGGGCGACAGCTTTTCCGGAAAGCAAAGCGGCCAGATAGTCCCGGGAGGCCCGGCCGTGGTCCTGCCCGAGTTCCGGGGCGTCCACCCCGTAAAGCCGGACTGTGAGCCGACGGCCGTTGCGGGCGGCCACGATCAGGCTGTCGCCGTCGCTGACCCTCAGCACCCGGCCGTCAAGGCGGGCTTCGCCGGCTTCATTCCGGCCCGGCGGCCCGGCACCCGGCCGGCCTTCCTCCAGCCGGCAGCCGTCCGCCAACAAAGCCGCCAGGACCAGGGCCCCCAATATTTTGGCCAAACGGCGCCCCCGCCGCCAAGGCGGCGGGCCGGTTTTTGATTTTATCTTTTTTCCAGCGGACATGGTAAAAGAGCCTGAATCCGGCGTAGGGCGCTGGGCCGGACCGGAAGTTCCTCATATTAACACAGCCGGGAGGCCGATGGCTGAAATTTGTGGCCGCCCGCTACTTCTATGCTAAAATACAAAATCAGGTTATTCAAAATTTGGAATTAGAGGAAAGGATTTCAAATGAGAGCGAAAACCCTGATGGTGCTGGGGACGGCTTCCTCGGTGGGCAAGAGCCTGATCGTGACCGCCTTTTGCCGTCTTTTTAAGCGCCACGGTTTTTCCGTGGCCCCCTTCAAGTCCCAGAACATGTCCCTTAATTCCTTCGTCACTCCCGAGGGGCACGAAATGGGACGCGCCCAGGTCTCTCAGGCCGAGGCCGCCGGGCTGACCCCTTCGGCCCTGATGAATCCCATTCTTCTGAAGCCGACCACCAACAGTAAAAGCCAGGCCATCGTCAACGGCAAAGTCCACGGCGACATGTCGGCCGCGGAATATTACGCCTATAAGGAGAACCTGCGCCCCCAGGTCCAGGCGGCCTTCGACCGTCTGGCCGAACAATATGAAGTGGTGATTCTGGAAGGGGCCGGCAGCCCGGCCGAGATCAATCTCATGGACGGGGATTTCGTCAACATGGGTATGGCGGCCATGGCCGAAGCCCCGGTCGTGCTGGTGGGGGACATTGACCGGGGCGGAGTTTTCGCCTCGCTCTACGGGACGGTCAAACTTCTGCCGCCGGAGGATCAGGCCCGCATCAAGGGCCTTTTGGTCAACAAGTTCCGGGGGGACGTCAAGATTCTGGAGCCCGGCCTCCGGCAGATCGAGGCGATTTTGGGCCTCCCGGTCCTGGGGGTCATTCCCTACGGCAAATTTGCCGTCGACGAGGAGGACAGCCTGACCGAGCGCCTTTCGCGCCGGGGCGCCCGGGCTTCGATCAACATCGCCGTGCCGCGCCTGCCGCGTCTGTCGAACTTCACCGACTTCGCGGTTTTCGACAGCCTGCCGGATGTGGCCCTCAATTACGTCGAAGACGCCGAAGCCTTGAACGGGGCCGACCTGATCATCATTCCCGGCTCCAAGAACACCATTGAAGATATGCAATATCTGGAGGAAAGCGGCCTGGCCGAACGCCTGCGGCAACTGGGCGGGCAAGGCCGGGCCATAGTCGGCCTCTGCGGCGGCTTTCAGATGCTGGGCCGGATGATCCACGACCCTCACGGGGTGGAAAGCCCCTTGGGCCGCATTCCCGGCCTGGCCCTTCTGGATGTGGAAACCTCTTTGGCCCGCGACAAGCAAACTCTCCAGTCCGCCTTGACCCTGCGGGAAGGGCCCGGCCTTCTGGCCGGCTGCGGCGGCCTGAGGCTCAACGGCTATGAAATCCATATGGGCCAGACCGTCCCGGGCCCGGAGGCCATTATTCTGGCCGACGGCGAGGCCGGCCCGGCCGGGGCCGTCAACCGGGCCGGCAATGTCCTGGGCAGCTATCTGCACGGTTTCTTCGATTCCCTGGAATTCACCCGGGCCTTTCTGGACCGGCTGCGCCAGGCCAAAGGGCTGGAACGGGGGGCGGAGAGCGACGAGTCTTTGATCGCCTATCGGCAATTCAAGGAAAGGGAATATGACCGTCTGGCCGACCTGGTGGAAGCCCATCTGCCTTTTCCCAAACTTCTGGACATCTGCGGCCTGACGGCCAAAAAAGGAGACCGCCATGACTGAACGACGCGGCATCATTCTGGCCGGCGGGGCCGGCACCCGCCTGCATCCGGCCACCCTGGTCATCTCCAAACAGCTTTTGCCGGTCTTCGACAAACCCATGGTCTACTATCCGCTTTCCACCCTGATGCTGGCCGGCATCCGGGAGATTCTGCTCATCTCCACCCCCCATGATCTGCCCCTGTTTAAAAATCTCTTGGGCGACGGCTCCCAGTGGGGCCTGCGCTTTGCCTATGGCGAGCAGCCCCGGCCGGAAGGCCTGGCCCAGGCCCTGACCATCGGGCGGGACTTCCTGAACGGCGGTCCCAGCGCCCTGATTCTGGGCGACAACATCTTTTACGGCCACGAGCTGGCCAGCCTGCTGCGGGAAACTTCCCGGGATCGGGAAGGGGCCGCGGTTTTCGCCTATCGGGTTCGGGATCCGCAGCGTTACGGGGTGGCTGAAATCGGTCCTGACGGGCTGGCCTTGAGTCTTGAGGAAAAGCCGGCCAAGCCTAAATCCAGTTACGCGGTCACCGGGCTTTATTTCTATGACGGCCGAGCCCCGCGCCTGGCCGCCGGGCTCCGGCCTTCGGCCCGGGGGGAGCTGGAAATCACCGACCTCAACCGCCTCTACCTGGAAGAGGGCCGGCTCAAGGTCAAGGTCCTGCATCGCGGCTATGCCTGGCTGGACACCGGCACCCACGAAAGCCTCCTGGAGGCCGGACAGTTCGTCGCCACCCTGGAAAGCAGGCAGGGCCTGAAGATCTCCTGCCCTGAGGAAATAGCCTTTCGGCGCGGCTGGATCAGCGCCGCGGCCCTGGAAGAACAGGCCCAAGCCCTGATTAAAACCGGCTATGGCCAATACTTGATGAACCTGCTCCGGGAGGGGTCCGAAGCTTAACGCCTGTGGCGCAGTTCGGCCGCTTTTTGGGCGTCGATCAGGGCGGTCAGGTCCAGCATGATTTCTTCCAGGGCTTCGGCCTGCTCGGAGAGGGAGTGGGAAATGGCGGCCGTGGACTGGGAGGTGGCCGAAATGTCCTGCACCGCCCCGTCCATGACGGTCACGGCCTGGCTGATCTGCCCGATGCCGACGGACTGTTCGTTCGAGGCTTCTTCCACACCCAGAACCAGGCTGGCCACTTTCCGGGCGCTGACCAGGGTGGAATCGATGCTCTCGGCCACCTTGGAGGCCACGGTTTCGCCCAGGTGGGAATGGTTGACGCTTTCGGTGATCAGGGCGTTGGTGTTGCCGGCGGCTTCGGCGGCCCGTTGGGCCAGGTTGCGCACTTCCTCGGCCACCACGGCAAAGCCCAGGCCGTGTTCGCCGGCCCGGGCGGCCTCCACCGAGGCGTTGAGGGCCAGAAGGTTGGTCTGGAAGGAGATGTCTTCAATGGTCTTGATGATGCCGGCCACCTGGTCTGAGGAAGAGCGGATGCTGGCCATGGTCGAAATCATTTCCTTCATGGACCCGGCCGCGCTGCCGACCGAGTCGCTGGTGCGGCTCATGACCTGGTTGGCCTGAACCGAGTTGGCGGCGTTGTTTTTGGCCTGGGAGGACAGTTCCTCCAGGGCCGAGGAGGATTCCACCAGGCTGGAGGACTGCTTGGCCGAAGAATCGGCCAGTTTCTGGCAGGCCTGGTCGATTTTGCGGGCGGCTGCGGACACCTGGCCGACCGAATCGGCCAAAAGATCCACCACCCGGTTGATGGGGTTGGAGATCTGCCGGGACACCAGCCAGCCGACCAGCAGCATCAACAGGCCGGTGACGATCACGACCGCCAGGTTGGTCGTCAGGACCGCGCGCTGCTCGGCTTCATAGGCCGAGGCCGGGACGCCGATGAAGTACATGCCCACCACCTGGTTTTTAATGTCGCGGATAGGCCAGTAGGCGGCGTCGTAGGGCTGCCCCAGGATATCGTTTTTATGCTGGAATCTTTCGCCTCTTTTCAGAACGGTCTCCACGACCTCAGGGTTGCTCATCTTGGTGCCGACGGCCCGCTGCCCGTTATTGACGATCGTGGTGGCCGCCCGGGTGTCGTCGGCGAAGATGGTGCATTCCACGCCCAGCATGGCTTTGATGTGATCCACAAAATCGTTGGCGGCCAGGGTGTAGCCCAGAGAAACCACCCCCACCTGGCGCCCCTCCCAATGGACCGGAAAGGCCCCCCGGATGGTCAGCTTGGCCACGGTGCCGCTTTCCATGGCCACTGTTTCCCGGCCCTGGGCCGCGATCTGGAAAGTCTCCTGATTGGCGATGCTGTCGTCGAACTTGTCGGAATGCCCCCGGGCGGCGACCGTGCCGTCAGGCTTGGCGATGGTGATGAAGGTCAAAACCGGAGCTCTCTCCATAAGCTGTCGGCCCATGACCTGCAAGGCCGGACTGTCGCCCCGGGCCAGAGCCGCGGCCAGTTCGCCGCCGGCGGCGGTCGTCCGCCCCAGACTAAGGACGAAATTGTCCCTGAAACTCAGGTCGCTCTCAATTATCGTCTGATAGCGCTTCAGGCTCTCGGCGACTTTTTCGCTGATGCTCCGGCTGCCCTGATAATAGGACCAGACGCTGACCAGAACCACCGGCAGAACCCCGGCGGCGAGATAACCGATAAACAACTTGGTTCTCAACTTGAGATGAGACATGCCGACCTCCAGGCTGGGGGACCCCTAAACTGGCCCGTTCGGGCGCCGGTGATTGTTGGGGATTGAAACCGATGATGAAGAACGGCCTCCCGGTCTATGACCGTCGCCAGGAGGCTCATGAACCGATAAGGAGTCACCGCCGGTAAGACTTTTAAGGAGTATATAGACTTTCAAGCAAATAAGTCAACAACTTTATGGAATTTGGAAATCATTTTCCGGGAAAGAGCTGATTTATGCTATATTGGCCAAAGCTGGTCTGAATTTATAGTTTCCGGAGGGCGCCATGCTCAAGCAGGACCAACGTTTGTACATCGCTTCAGCCCAAGGCCGGGAAATAGACCTGGAGGCGGCCATGGCCAACCGCCACGGCCTGGTGGCCGGGGCCACCGGCACGGGCAAGACCGTGACGGTGCAGAACCTGGCCGAGAGCTTCAGCGCCCTGGGAGTGCCGGTCTTCATCACCGACGTCAAGGGCGACCTGGCCGGGCTCAGCCAGCCCGGCCAGCCCGGCGGCGGCCTGGCCGAACGCATCCGGCAGTTGAATCTGCCTGAGGCCGGCTACCGCAATCAGGCTTATCCGGTCTGTTTCTGGGATGTTTTCGGCCAGTCGGGGCATCCTCTGCGGGCCACGGTTTCCAGCCTGGGGCCCCTGCTGTTCTCGCGCCTTCTGGACCTCAACGAAGTTCAGAGCGGGGTGATGCACCTGATCTTCCGCATAGCCGACGATCAGGGCCTTTGGCTGCTGGACCTCAAAGATCTGCGCAGTCTGGCCGCCTATGCGGGCGACAACCCCGGCCAATTCAAAACCGCTTACGGCAATATTTCGGCGGCCAGCGTCGGGGCCATCCAGCGAGGCCTGGTGCGGCTGGAAGAGGAAGGGGCCGGGAATTTCTTCGGCGAACCGTCGATGCGGCTGGAAGATTTGTTCCTGAACGATCTCGGCGGCCGGGGCCTGATTCACATCCTGGCCGCCGAAGGCCTGATGAAAAGCCCCCGCCTTTACGCGGCCGTGCTCTTGTGGCTGCTGTCCGAACTTTTCGAAAACCTGCCCGAAGTGGGCGACCGGCCCCGGCCCCGCCTGATTCTGATCTTTGACGAGGCTCACCTGCTCTTTAACGACGCCCCGGCCGCTTTTACGGCCAAGATGGAACAGGTGGTCCGCCTGATCCGCTCCAAGGGCGTGGGCCTCTATTTCTGCACCCAGAGCCCGGCCGACCTGCCCGACAGCCTTCTGGCCCAGTTGGGCAACCGGGTCCAGCATGCTTTGCGGGCCTTTACCCCCAAGGAGCAGAAAGCGGTGCGGACCGCCGCCCAGACTTTCCGCCCCAACCCGGCCTTCCACACCGAGGAGGCCATCGGCGCCCTGGGCGTAGGCGAGGCCCTCTTGTCTTTTTTGGACGCCAGGGGGGTTCCGGATATGGTGGAACGCGGGCTGATCCTGCCCCCGGAAAGCCGGGTGGGGGCCGTCAGCCCGGAAGAGCGGCGGGCGACCATCAGCGCCTCCCGGCTGGCCGGGCGCTACGATCAGGCCGTGGACCGCGACTCGGCCTATGAAATGCTGGACCGGCGGCTGGCCCAGACCCGGCCGGAAGCCGAGAGCGCCCCGGCCGCCAAGACGGCCGGCCGGGAGACCCAAAAGCGGGCCCCGCGGGAAGCCCGGGAAAATCATGATCTTCTGGGCTCGATGTTCAAAAGCGCGGCCAATCAGGTCTCCCGGACCATTGGCCGCGAAGTCGGCCGGAGCATTCTGCGGGGTATCCTGGGCGGGCTTTTCGGGGGCCGGCGCTAACCCGTTTATCTTTGGGGGGCTTTTTTGAACCGGGGAAAGCCTTTAGAAAACAGCGTCTGGTGATTTTCAGGACAATGGCTTTCATTTTTGTCTTGAAAATTTGATCTCAATGGGCTATCTTGGAATCTACGAAAGCTGTCTCGCTCCCGCTCCATGATGAGGTAATGGTTTCGGTTTGGAATGAGTAGGCCGGGATAGATGCCTAACCGCCCGGCGCACCGGGGCGGCTTTCAGGGAAAATGAGACTCTCGCCGGTGATATTGCGGACAGGAAGCGAAGAATCTGCTTCGCCGACCCAAAGTCCGGCCGCCGCTGTTTTCGGGGCGGCGCTCGGCCCCGGAGGGCCTTGTTTGATACCAGGCGAGAGGGCGTGAACAGGAAAGGCATTGCGCGCACCGCCAGTTCACGTTTCCGTTTAACCCGTCTTTCGCCCCCTGGCCTTGATAAAGAGGCCAGGGGCATTTTTTTAACCGATCATCTGTCAGGAACTGTAAAATGTTTTCCGTAGGGCGCCCGACTCGGGCGGAAATAGATCTTTCAGCCATCCGACACAATGTTCAAGCCCTCAAATCCCTGACCCGGCCCGGAACCAGGTTCTGCGCGGTGGTCAAGGCCGACGGCTACGGTCACGGCGCGGCCCAGGTGGCCGCCGAAGCCCTCAAGGCCGGAGCCGACTTCCTGGCCGTGGCCATTCTGGATGAGGCCCTCCTCCTCCGGGCGGCCGGCTTCACCGGCCCTATTTTGATTCTGGGCTACACCCCGCCCCGGCAGGCCCATCTGGTGGTTGAAAACGGGCTCAGCCAGACGGTTTTCAACCTGGAGCAGACCGAAGCCCTGGGCCAGGCGGCCGAGGCCCTGGGCCTGACGGCCAAGGTTCACCTGAAAATCGATACCGGCATGGGCCGCCTGGGCGTGCCTCCGGGCCAGGCCGCCGATTTCGCCGCCGGCGCCGACCGCCGGAACAATCTCCTGATCGAAGGAGTCTTCACTCATTTCGCCACCGCCGACCACCGGGATAAAAGCCAGGCCCGAAAACAGTTTTCGGCCTTCAGCCAGGCCCTGGCGGCCATCGAGGCCCGGGGGCTTACGATTCCCATTCGCCACGCGGCCAACAGCGCGGCCCTCCTGGATATGCCGGAAACCCACCTGGATATGGTCCGGGCCGGCATCGCCATCTACGGTCTCCGGCCCTCGGCGGAGACCGGCCGCCCGGTGGAGCTCAAGCCGGCCATGCGCTTTAAAACCGTCATCGCCCAACTCAAGGAAGTGCCGGCCGGCGCCCCCTTGAGCTACGGCGGCGCTTACCTCACCCTGGCCCCGGCCCGCATCGCCACCCTGCCGGTGTGCAATGCCGACGGCTGGAGCAGAAGGCTGACCGGCCTGGCACGGGTGCTGGTGGACGGCCAGAGCGCCCCCCTGGTGGGCCGCATCTGCATGGATCAGTGCCTGGCCGACGTCAGCGCCCTGAAAGGCCTCTCGGAAGGCGACGAAGTGCTGCTCTTCGGCGGCCCGGAACTCCCGGCCGATGAAGTGGCCGACAAGTTGGGCAGCATCAATTACGAGGTCACCTGCATGGTCCACAAGCGGGTTCCCCGAGTCTATCTGGGGGGCTGATTAAAACGACAGGCCCAGGCCCAGCGAGGCGTTGTGGCTGCGGTATTTTTGGCGGATTTCCAGGTCGTAGTCGGCAAAGGCGTCGAACCTGCCGGTGAGCCGGGCCTTGACTCCGGCACCTATCTGAAAGCGGTTGCGGCCGCTTTCGGGTCCGTAGATCATAACCGATCTGTCGGAGCCCACAAAACCCATGCGCAGGGCGGTATCCGGTCTGTGGGCCTCGATCAGGAGGCCCAGGCGGAGTTCCGGGGTCAGGCTGAGGTCGCGGTTCAGCTCAATTTCCATGTCGGCCCGCACTTGAACGGGCACTTCAATGAAGCTGGTGCGGCGGCCCTGGAACCAGTGGGCCACGGCGCTCTGGTCCGGGTCGCTGGTCAGGCGTTCCTGCCAGCCGTCCTGGCTGAGGCGGAAATACGCCAGCCCCACGCTGGGAATGACCCTGAAGCCCATAGGGTCCTGGTAGAGGTAGCCGAAACGCAGACCGCCCTGCCAGCTTTCGCTGTCATAGTCGCTCTCCCGGCCGCCCCCGCCGGTCAGAGTGATCCTGGTTTTATTGTCGCCCCGGCCGTAGCCCAGGTTGGCGTCCATAAAAATTCCCGAGGACCATTCATAAGAGCCGTAAAGCCCCACAGTGACGCTGCGCAGGTCGCTTTTGGCCAGGCCGTCGTTGTTTTTCAGATCACCCTTGCTCCAGGCCCCGGAAATCCCCAGGGTCAGGCCGGGTAGGTCTTCAAGTTCCCGGTCATAACCCAGAATAAGCCCGCCGCTGTCGTATTTGTAGCCCAGGTATTCGTCCTTGTTTTCCTGCCTGATCAGGGCGCCGAAACCCCTGAGCCAGACCCGGTTCGGCCCGCGGCCCTCATAGCCGGCGGCCGGGGCCAGGCTGACCCGGACCGTGGGCTGGAAAGAAAAGGGCTCGACCGACCGCAGGGCTTCCAGGCGCTTGTTCCACAGAGCCGCGGTTCCGCGCCCGGCATCCAGGGCGCTGCTGAGGCTGTTGAGGGCCGCCTCCCCGGCCGGTTGCCTGGCGGCCGGGCCGTAGTTCTGGGCCGAGAGGCTCCGGGCCGGGCCCAGCCAGAGACAGAGGCCGAGACCCAGCCAGAGACAAAGCTGTTTTTGAATCTCCATGAAAGGGCCCCCTGGTAAATTGATTGGCATTTCTTTTTAAATTATATATAATAGATATAAATTGTCAAACTAAATTAACAATTACAAATTTTATAATTATCTTTTAAGTATAATAAAATACAATATATGGTGGGGCTAATTTTTCCGGGGCCACAGAAAGTGGCCCGCCGGCTGACGGGAAGCGCAAAAAATCAGAGCGCCTGGCCGGAACCTGCCGCGCTTATTTCTGGACAGAGCCTAACTGAACAGCGCCCTGAACCGTTCCGGGTGTAAGCCGACCAGCAACTGCACTTCCTCCCCCTTTTCCGGAACGAACAATTCCCAGCCGGCTTCCAGGGCCTGATCAAAGAGCAGCCGGGAGCGGTCTTTGACCTTGACCAGCAGACGAGTCCGGGCCGCCGCCGTCACCGCCGTGATATTGTCGGCTCCGCCCAGGATTTTCCTTACGCGTTCAATATCCTCAGGCGCGGCTTCAACTGTCGGGGCCTCAGTCGGGGCGGTCCCGGCTTGGCCGCCGCCTTTGGCCTTCAAGTCCGCCAGGCCTTCGGCCGTCAATTCGGCTTCGGCCCCGGCCGTTTTCATGAAACGGTCCATATCAGTCATCAGGTTCCCGGCCCGGGTGCCGAAAACGGCCTGGACGCCGTTGCCGGCCTCGACCACTCCGGCCGCGCCCAGGGCTTTGAGTCTGGCCGCGTTGACCTTGGCCGGGTCGGCCACGTTGATTCTCAAACGGGTGATGCAGGCATCGAGGTTGGTGATGTTGGAACGGCCGCCGAAGGCCAGCACCAGTTGCCGGGCCATTTCCGATTCGTCACCCGTTTCCGCGGCCGGTCCGCCGGCGTCTTCCCGCCCCGGAGTTTTGAACTTGAAAACGGTGATCATGGCGCGGAACACGCCGTAATAGATCAGGGCGTAGATCGGGCCCAGGATGAAAACCAGCCAGGGCCTGCTGTCCAGGCCGAAATACAGCAGAAAGTCGATGCCGCCCTGTGAGAAGGTGAAGCCCATCTTAGCCCCGAAAATGTTCATCAGGGCAAAGGCCGTGCCCGTCAGAAAGGCGTGGATGGCATAGAGTGCCGGGGCCACGAACATGAAGGCGAACTCGATGGGCTCGGTGATGCCGGTCAAAAATGAAGTGGCCGCGGCCGAGATCATGATGCCGCCGGTCTTGACCCGATTCTCGGGCTTGGCGCAGTGCCACATGGCCACGGCCGCCGCCGGCAGGCCCCACATCTTGGTCAGAAAGCCGCCGCTCAGGATGCCGGCTGTCCTGTCGCCGGCAAAGAAGCGGTTGATGTCGCCGTGAACGATGACCCCCGGATTGGCCGGGTCGACAAAGGAGCCGATCTCGAAAAAGAAGGGCACGTTCCAGGCGTGGTGGAGGCCGAAGGGCAGAAGGAGCCGTTCCACCACCCCGTAGAGCGTGCCGGCCATGATGGGGTTGTTATAGGCCGCCCAGTTGGAGAAGACGGTGATCTTGGCCTGGATCGGCGGCCAGACGAAACCGAGCAAGACCCCCAGGCCGATGGCCGCCAGGCCCGTGATGATGGGCACAAAGCGCTTGCCGGCAAAAAAGGACAGATAGGCCGGCAGTTCGATGCGGTAAAAGCGGTTGTAGAGGGCGGCCGAAATGCCGCCGATGATGATGCCCCCGAAAACCCCGGTGTCGATGCTTTTGAGGCCCGCGATATTCTGCACCTGTCCCAGGGCCGGGTCCGGATCCAGCCCCAGGACGCCGAGGGCCATGATGCTGAGCGTGGCCACCATCACCAGATAACCCACCACGGCCGACAGGGCTGAGGTGCCGTCGTTGTTGGTGAAGCCCAGGGCCACGCCCACGGCGAAAATGAGGGCCAGGTTGCCGAAGATGAAGCTGCCCCCGGCCTTCATGATCTGGGCGACCACGTCCGGCATCCAGCTCAGTTCGGAAGAGCCGAGCCCCAAAAGAAGGCCGGCCACCGGCAGGATGGCCACCGGCAGCATCATGGATTTCCCGATTTTCTGCAAAAAGGCGAAGGTGTTCTTGAACATGGGCGGCCCCCTATTTATGGTCGGCTAAAAAGGCGTTGACCCGGGACCGGACCTCGGCGGCGCTCAAAAGGGTCAGGGCTTCGGCGGCCAGTTCCCGGCAGTCGCTGAGGCGCAGGCGCCGCACGGCGGCCTTGACCGCCGGCAGGGCCGAGACGCTGACGCTCAGTTCGTCCACCCCCAGGCCCAGGAGAATCGGGATGGCCGCCGGCTCCCCGGCCAGGCCGCCGCAGACCCCCACCCACTTGCCGTGGCGATGGGCGCCTTGAACGGTCTGGTTGATCAGCGTCAAAACCGCCGGGTGCAGGCCGTCGGCCATCTTGGCCAGGCGGGGATGCCCCCGGTCGATGGCCAGGGTATACTGGGTCAGGTCGTTGGTGCCGATGGAGAAGAAATCCACCTCGGCGGCCAGTCCCTGGGCCAGGACCGCCGCCGAAGGCACTTCCACCATGATGCCCACCTGAACCCCGGCCCTGATCCCCAGGGCCTGTTTCTGTTCAGCCACAATGGCTTTGGCTTCCCGAACCTCTTCGATGGCTGACACCATGGGGAACATGATACAGAGATGGCTGAAGGGCGCGGCCGACAGAATGGCCCGGACCTGGGCGGTCAGGAGTTCCGGCCCCAGAAGGTTCAGGCGGATGCCCCGGACCCCCAGAAAGGGGTTGACTTCCGGGGGCAGCGGCAAATAGGCCAGGGGCTTGTCGCCGCCCACGTCCAGGGTGCGGACCACCAGGTCCCGCTCCGGCCCCAGGGCCTTGGCCACGGCCGTATAAACCGAGGCCTGCTCGGCTTCGTCGGGGGCCTCGGTACGCCCCAGGAAAAGAAATTCCGAGCGCAACAGGCCCACGCCTTCCCCGCCCAGGCCGACACTTTCCTCGGCCTCGGCCAGGCCGCTGATGTTGGCCGCCACCTTCAGGCGCCGGCCGTCGCGGGTCACGGCCGGCTCGGCGGCCACGGCCAGTTCCCTGGCCCGGGCCCGGGCGGCCTCGTTCCGGGCCACCTTGATGGCCGCCATTTCCTCCACGCTGGGTGAAAGGCGCAACTCGGCCCGGCCGCCGTCCAGAACGGCCGGAAGGCCGTCGGGAATTTCCAGAACCCGGGCCTCAATGGCGGCGATGGCCGGCAGACCCGCCGACCGGGCCAGAATGGCCACATGGCTGGTGGCCCCGCCGCCGGTGGTGCAGAAGCCCGCAACCCGCCGCTTGTCCAGTGAGGCGATATCGGAAGGGGTCAAATCTTCAGCGATCAGAATGCTTTCTTCCGGGATCGCGGCCGGCCCGCTCCGCTGGCCGCTCAGATGCCCCAGCACTCGCCGGCCGACATCCCGGAGGTCGTTGGCCCGCCCGGCCAGAAGTTCGTTTTTCAGGTTTTTTAAGGTTTCAGCCTGGGCCAGGTAGGCCGTGCGCCAGGCCAGGGCGGCGCTCTGCCCTTTTTTCAGGCCGTCATAGGTCTGGCTCAGCAGTTCCGGGTCCTCCAGAATTTCCTGATGGGCGGCGAAGATGGCCGCCTTGCCCACGTCGGCCGACAGGCGCAGTTGATTCTGAAGCTCTTTCAGCTCTTTTTTGGAGGCGGCCAGGGCCTGGATCAGGGCCTCGCGCTCGGCAGCTTCACCCCGGCCCTTTTCCTCGATTTTTATTTCCGACTGGCGCAGTTGGAAAATGCGGCCGGTGACCAGGCCGGGGGAGGCGGCAACGCCCCGCAGAATGTTGGGGTCGCCGGCAGGTTCAGCCCGCGGCGGCCTGGCGGGCGGGGCCGGGTCCCTGGGCGCGCCGTGCAGGCTTTCACCCAGGCCGGCCTTGATCAGGGCGGCCAGGTGCTCCACAGCCTCGGCCGCGTCCGGCCCCACGGCCCTGACCCGCACCCGGTCGTGCCGCTTGACGTCCAGGCCCATGACCGAAACCACGCTTTTGGCGTTGGCCGCCCGGGCGCCTTTAATAAGCCGGACATCGGCGCGGTAACGTTTGGCGCTGTTGCTCAGCACGGCCGTGGGCCGGGCGTGGAGCCCCTCGGGGTTCAGGATGACGATCTCTTCCGTTTCCCGGCTCTGGCCGGATTCGGCCCGGTCGCCGGCAGCCTCCGCCCCGGCCAGCTCCAGTTCCAGAACCACGCTGCGCCCGGCCTCCACCCGGCCCTCGGCCGGATAATAGGCGGCCACTTTCTCGCCGTTGGCAATGACTATCTGGGTCAGAAGGCTGGCCGCCCGGCGGGCCAGCAGAGCGGCGTCAAAGGCGATCAGCGGGTCGCCGACCGTCACCCGGTCGCCTTCGGCCACTTTGGGGCTGAAGCCTTCACCTTTGAGGCCGACCGTTTCCAGGCCGATATGCATCAGCACTTCCAGGCCTTCATCGGTGCTTACGGTCAGGGCGTGGCGGGCTTTGTGCAGCAGAGTCACCCGGCCGTCGACCGGCGAGAGCAGAACCTCGCTGGCGGGGTCGATGGAAACGCCGTCACCCACCATTTTCCGGGCGAACGTGGGGTCAGGCACTTCGGCCAGGGGCAGCATCAGGCCAGAAAGCGGCGCCATGAGTTTCAAGCGGTCAGGTCTGGATACATCCGACGTCATATCGCCTCCTTCTTCCAATTCCGTTTCAAAGATGCGTTCAATATACAGAATTGGAAGGGTCAACCTGTTGGGGACGCCGTGTCAGCGGGAATAAACCGCCGCGGAGGCGCCGCTGTGGTTGGAAAAGACCGGAGGGCGCCGTAACGCGCCGTGGTTTTCCACAGCGGCCCGGATGTGTTCGGCACATCAAAATACTACACATTTTTCGGAGAGCAGTCAATCGTCGACCCAGATATTTTATGTCCGTCATTCTCATAATTTCCGGTTCGAGGGACGGGCTGTGGAAACGGAGCCCACGGGTTACCGCGCCACATCGCGACTCTGCTGCAACCCTGGTTTTTTGATTGACAATTACGCCTAAAAATTATACTCTGAATAAATTCGCGCCCGTAGCTCAGCTGGATAGAGCGCCGGACTACGAATCCGTAGGTCGCAAGTTCGAATCTTGCCGGGCGCGCCAGTAATTTCAAGGGCTTACAGCATTTTTGTTGTAAGCCATTTCCTTTTTTGGCTACCAAATAGCTACCAAACGCGCAGAAATTTCTATTTCTCCCTACCACAATCCATCACAACAGTGCGTTTTCCGGCGCAACCGTCCGCAACCTTCTTTCAAGAGCGGATGGAGGCGATTTCCATCTTCCCAAATCCCCTTGCCTTTATCCATGAGCCTCTAAACCGACTGCCTTCTCTTTTTGGTAGCTGCCGACTGCCATTTGGTAGCCACCGGGTGTGGCGATGAAGCCGATCATGTCTCCAATACATGCACCGGCCCCAGGCCACACTGTGTTTGGCAACCGCTGCAACCACGACCCGCACAATCCTCAATTAAGCCCCCCTGAACCCATCAGGAAGGGGCTTGGGGGCTTGCCGCGCATTTTATCCCTGGCCGCTGAACGGGCCAAGGATTGGTTTTACCACCCAGATAAATGCCCCCAGTTGCAAACCTCCCCCGACCGCCGGACCCGGAGCGAACGCCGGGAGGCTTGCCAGGTCGTCCTGGAAGCCCTCTTGAGCCGCCTGGACCTGACCTCCCTCTGCGTCGGCGTCCCGACCCCGGCCAACGGCTTCATCGACATGGACATGAAAAGCATCGTCCAGCTCACCGGCCTGGGTCAGCGCCGCTGTGAACGGGCCATCGGCCAACTCAAGCAGGCCGGTTTCATCACCGTCAAACAGCCCCGCCTCAAAAACGGGGAAGGCCGATATGTCGGTCTCCGGGCCGTCCGGGTCATCACCAAAGACTTTTTCGACTGGCTCGGCCTGGGGCCGATGCTGGCAAAGGAACGGGCCAGGGCCGGCGCCGCCCTCAAAAGGAAGGCCAGAGCCGCCGGTAAAAGCCTCAGCGACCTGATGGAACGGGTCGGCCAGCTCTTCCATAAAAAAGGGCTGGACGACCGGCCCAAGCCCAAGGCGATGGACCTGGAAACGGTTCGAGCCTGGAATCGCCTTCTCGGAGATTATTTCAAACAGGGCCTGGACACTAAAGAGGCCCAAAGACTGGTCAATGAAAAATTCGGATTCCCCCCGAGCTGGAGCCCCGGCCAGGGTGCGCC
>JAISFR010000108.1 GCA_031263565.1 Candidatus Adiutrix sp.
AGGGTGCGTTTTTTGACCCGGCCGTTTTCGTCGCGATACGATTCACGCAACAGGACGGCGGGCGGGGAATTGCGGTTTGGCACGGATTCGATATACATGGTTTAATAATAGCAGTACTATTTTTCAAAAGTCAAGATATTTACCACAATGTACATGGCTACAATATTAGATGTTAATTATCATTCGTGACAAGCTGACGGAAAAGAGAACAGAGAACCGGCCTCTGCATTGGCTGGAAGCTTAATTCTTAGAGACAGCTTTTTCCAGAACAAGGCGTATATAGCGGCTATAGGGGATTCCTTCGGCCTGGGCCTTGATTTTGACCGCCTCCAGCAGTTTTTGAGGCACCCGCATATTAAGGGCGGTACTTTTGGGTTCAAATTCAAATTTTACCGGCGTAAAACCGGAGAGGTCATATTCTGACAGGTCGGCCGATTCTACGAACTGTTCTGCGTCAGTGTCATTTTTAAACGAAGGCATCGCTTTAGTTTCGCGTTTTTTCATAGTGCGAAATCTCCCTTTGGTGCATATAGCGGGCGCTGATGGGCCGGATGAAGGTTCCCCCGTCAATTAGACGAAACATGAAAACCAAAAACAGGTATCGCCCGCCTAGGGTCTGCCCGATGGCTCTCATACGTGGTTCGTCCAGATGGGGGTCAGGCATCACGGCGGGCGAATTGTTAAAGAAATCTTCAATTTCCTCTTTCGTTACCCCATGTTTCCCGCATTTAGGCCAATTACCCTGATCCCAATCAAATCCGGCTACGGCAATTTTCATATCTGTCGCCAGTCCTGTTTAAATAATGACAAATGACTATACAAAAGTATAGACAAATTAAAGGGTGGCTGTCAAGCATTTAATTCATACGGCCAGTATTCCGAGCCGGGGCGTCTCCGAGCTTAAGCCCAGTCACCATTCGTTTCGCCGGGGGGGCAACTTAGAAAATTTGAGGACGAATATAGACAAAGTCGTCTAAAGCCCAAGTTCGGCATGGGAAACAAGACGCAGCAGAAGCAATACATCATCGTTCGGTTTTTGGTATCAGAGTCCAGGGCCAGCGCCATCTGGCCTAGCTATAAATTTTTGGTAATCTGAGATAATAATTGTCCCCTCTTTGATCGGCCTCATCAATATTTCGGGCGACGCTTCACGCCCAGAAAAAACAGGAAAACCAGGGCGACCACGAACAGGGAAGCGAACCATTCCACCCCGGATGAAGACAGGGAGGTCTTTTCAGCCAGGTTTTCGACCTTTTCCATTTTCAGCCCTCTGACGCTTTCCAGTTCAGCTCCGGCGGCCTCGGCGCCCGGCGGCGCGGCTTCGGCCGGCTTCATCCGGCCAAGGTCTTTCAAAAGATTCAAGCGGTCGGCGACCATATCCTCAAGGGATTTTTGGCCGGCTTTTTCCACGGCCAGCTTGAACTCGGCCGCCAGTTCCGGCGACATGACCCCCGGCAGGGAAATGATGTTCAGGACCATCTGGTTGAGCTGGGGGTTGTTGCAGGTGTGGTCGCAGCAGGCCAGGCCCCTGGCGATGACGTTCAGGGCGTATTCCGCGGCCAGGTTTCTTACGATTTCGTCGCCGGCCTCCCAATAGCCTTTGCGGGTGCTTTCCAGCATGCGGGCGGCGAGCGACTGATAGGCCCAGGGGTTGTGCCGGTTCAGGAACTCTTTGAGGCCCTGACCATACTTGTCTTCCACGTAGACCTCATAGGTCTGCTCCCAATAGCTCTCGTCCAGGGCCTCCGGAGTGGTCACCTGCCAGCCCCAGAGGTATTCCACATAGTTGGACATTTCCCTGGCCCCGGCGTAGTTCTCGGCCTTCATGCCCTGGATCCATTTTGGATTGAGGTAGCGGGAACGCATTTCCTGGCCGATGAATTTGCCCAGGGGCTCCATAGTCACCCGCCCCGGGCTGCGCTGGTCGGCGATCAGGGTTCGGGGGGCCCGGCCGGAAAGGCGGGCGATGGCCGACGACAGGCCGCCGAGGTACATGAACATGTCGTCGTTATCCATCAGGCCGTAGAGATTTGACGAGACCGAATGCCAGGCCACTTTGGACTCCCGCAGGTTTTCATCCAGACTGGCTTTGGCCGGAGCGCCCCAAAAATCGGCCCCGTAGGCGAAACCGCTATGGTCGCGATAAACATCGGCAATGGCCGAATCGTCTTCCCACAGGCCGGAGGCCGAGGCCAGTTCCTCCACCCGGTTGCCGTAGGCGCCCGGCGCTTCGGAGAAGATTCTGGCCCTGGAAAAGCGCCCGGCCTCTTCTTCGCCCAGGCCGGATTTCAAAAGAGCGGTTTTAATGCGCCCATCGTTGCGGCTGATGAAATTTTCGATGTCGTCCTGAACCGCGGCCTGCCGGATGGCCTCATCCAGAAAAATGATCTTGTCCGGGAAAAGGTCGCGGTAAAGGCCGGAAGCGTTGACGGCCACATCCACTCTGGGCCGCCCCAGGCGGGCGCCGGCCACGGGCCGGACGCCGGTGACCAGGCCGCCGGGATTCCAGACCGGCTCCACCCCGATCAGGGCCAGAATGGTGGATTCGTTCAGACCCTCGTTGCGCAGGGATTCCACCGCCCAGAGGACCACGGCCACCTTATCGGGATAGACGCCGTTGGCCTCGAGGTATTGGCCGATAAGGTCGTCGGCCGCTTTTTGCCCCAAGTCCCAGGCCGCCCTGGTGGGCAGGCGATTGGGGGCCAGACCGTAAAAGTTCCGGCCGGTGGGGAGGGAGCCCGGATTGCGGATGGGGTCGTGGCCCTCGGCCGGGGGAACATAGCGGCCCTCCAGGGCCCGGAGGAAGTTCGCCGTCTCCCGGGGGCCGGATTGAGCCAGGCGCCCGGCCAGGTCGCTTTTTTCCACCCCCCGGTTCCGGCTCAGAACAGCCTCGGCCGTGGCTGCCAGAGCTTCGGCGGACGGGGAACGCCCGAAGCTGTGGAGGCCGTAAGGCGTCGACCCCTTTTCCAGGTACTCCAGATATTGGCTGAGGGCCGCGACTGCCCCCGGCCCGTTCAGGCCGGCCGACAATTCCAGGTCTTTATCCAGGCCCAGGGCCGTGGCCGACCGACGAATCTGTTCCAGGTAGGTCCCGGCGGTTTGAGCGCCGAAGGATTCGGCCTGTTCGTATTTTTGACACAAATCCTGAAGCTCAAGGTATTCATGATAAGCCCCGGCCGCCGCCAGCGGGGGAATCAGGTGGTCGATGATCAGCCCCCGACCCCGGCGCTTGGCCTGAAGGCCCTCCCCGACGTCGTCGACGATATAGGGATAGATATTGGGAATATCGGTCACCATGATCTCCGGCGGGCAGGACAGCGACAGCCCGGCCTGTTTGCCCGGCAGCCATTCGTAGGTGGCGTGGGTGCCCAGGTGAACCATGGCGTCGGCCCGGAAGACCCGCGCGATCCACAGGTAGGCGGCGATGTATTGGTGGTGGGGATAAAGCACCGGGTCATGGTAGAGCTTCAGGGGATCGTCGCTGACGCCCCGGGGGGGCTCGGGCAGCATGATCACGTTTCCGGCCCGGACCATGGGGATTATGATCCGGCCGTTTTTAATCATCAGGTCGCTCTGCTCCGGCTCGCCCCACTGTTCGAGAACCTTTTGGCGGAAATTCGGGGGCAGTTCGGCCAGCCAGGCCTTGTATTGCCCGACCGGCAGCTGCACGGTCTGCCCGGAAGCTATGAGCGCGTCCAGCTCGCCCGGCGCCCAGGAGCCGATGTTGCGCCCGCCCCGAAGCACCAGCCCTTTGATGGTCTCCTCATCCAGGGCCGAATCGGGCTCGAGGCGGTAGCCAGCTTTGCGCATGGAATCCACAATCTCCTCCAGGCTGCGGAAGACGTTGAGATAGCTGGCCCCGATATTCTGCTTGCCCTGGCTGTTGTTGTAGTAGAAAATGGCCACTTTCTTCTCGCCGTTGGCCAGGCGGCGCAGCTTTATCCAGTTGTGAATCCGGGGCATGAGGCGCCCGGCCAGGCCTTCGATCAGTTCATAGCGATAGACCCGGCCGCCGCTTTGGGGGTCGCGCTCCTCGACTTTACCCATGATGGGGGTGGGTTCGATGGCCCCGGACATTTCCGGGGTGGCCAGGGTCCAGATCACGTCCAGGGGGGGAAGGCCCTGGTCGCTCGCCTGCCAGTCGCGGGTGGCTGAGGAATAGAGGTTGACGGCGTTGAAGACCGGCACATCCAGGTCGGCCAGGCTCTGTCTGAGCCCGGCATTGACCGCCGAATAGAATTTCAGGGAAAACGACAGCACCGCCTCGACCCGGCTCTTTCGCTCCGGGGTCAGGAAATAGGAATCAATCAGCAAGCGGTCCTGGCCAAAGGCCGGCAGGACATTGAAGCCTCCGTCCTCCAGAAGGCCGATCAACCGGTTCAGGGCCTCGACCTGGCCGGGGGTCAGGGAAGTTGAAAAGAACATCAAGCCCAGGCGGGGACGGCCGCGGTCATAGCCGGGACGCTTTTCGTACCATTTCAAATAATCGTCGGCCGAAGCGAAGACCGCCGGGGCCCGGGGATGGTAAAGGCCCTGTTCCGGTTCCGGCTCCACCGGCCCGTAAGCCGTTTCCGGGTCCAGGCTGAGGTTCACGGCCCTCTTCAACATATTGCGGATGTTGGCCCGGCTGAGCCGGTAAAAATATCCGGCCAGTTCCGGGTTAAAGTCAAAACCCAGGGCCTTCAGGCTTTGGTCGTCCTTGGATTCCCGCAAAGCGAAGACCCGCCGGCCGGGCAGGAGTTGATGGTCAATGACGTATCCGGACAGGTTGTCGTCCATGATGTCCACCAGCAGAACCGGGCTGGCGGCGACAAAGGCGGCGGCCTCGGAATTTTCCGTCAAATCGGCCAGGGTGAAAGCCCGGACTTCGATATTGGACGGCAGGTTCAAACCGTTCACGGCGCTCTGGGCCAGATAGCTGTCGACATCGATGACCAGAAGCGAAACCCGGCCGCCGGAAGCGGCCGCGGCCGGGAGCGCGGTGAGGGCCAGCAGCAGGCCCATTATACCCATTGTAAATGATAAAACTCTCATGGCCCCTCGTCAGGCAGATAGACCATGCTGCCGTCTTCCAGCCGATAGGCCACGCCCAGGCGGGCGCCCCGGCCTTCGGCCTCGGTTCTGCTTATTTTGACCGCTTCTATTTTGGCGGCCTTTTTAGTGATGATAGTCAGCTCGCCCCCGGCCGACTGTTTGAGCACCGTGACCTGGGAATCGGGCGACAACAAGTCCTGAAGCTGGTAGGCGCCCAGGAAACTGACCAGCAGCCCGACGATGAAGACCAGAAAAATATCCAGAAGATTGGCCACCGCGCTCAAGGGGTCGTCCGCCTCCGGCGCTTCCCGGTGAAAAGGGGCCTCCCCGAGCCGCCTGGGAAAAGCGCGCCTCACGGCTTGTCCTCCAGCACCCGGGCGGCCCGGCTTTCCATGACCAGCCCCAGAACCTCCAGGTCGCCCTCCAGCCAGCGGCTGCGAACGGTGTAAAGGACATGGGCGGTCACCCCCACGGCCAGGCCGACCACGGTGGTGGTGAAGGCGATGACCAGATCGGCCGACAGGCGGCTCATATCCCCCTGACTCAGGGAGGCCAGGCCGGTGCTCATGGGAATCAGGGTGCCGATCAGCCCCATGGAAGGCCCGAGACGCACCAGAATTCGCAGGTAATCCAATCGCTTTCGGAAAACGCGCCTGGTGCCCAGCCAGAGGTTGTCCACTTCGGCCCAGCTGGCTTCGGGGCGCTTCAAGATGACTTCCAGCCGGTCGAGGGTCAGGCCCAGAAAATGGTTGAGGGTCTTGCGGCCTTTGAGAATAGCCGGCCAGTCGTCCGGATGCGGGGGCTTTAAGCGGGACCGTTCGGCCCATTCGGCCAGAAAAGAGCCGCAGCCGATCACCAGGGCGATAAAGGCGGCCAGCAAGACCAGCATGGACGGGTACAGAAGCGACGAGGAGATGACGTAAATGGCCGATTTGAGCAGGGCGCTGAATTCCATAATCTTTACCGTCTTCGTTGAGCTTGGCGGGCGGCCCGCAGGCGCCTTCTGGCGCGCCAGAAACCGAAGGCCGCCAGAGAGGTGATCAAAGCCAGGGTCAGCCGGGCGGCCGAGGGGTCGCCGGCCTGATCCTCGGCGGCGTGGGCGGCCAGCCGGTAAACTTGGCCGATCTCCGCGAACTGGGGCATGATCGAAGCGGAAATGATAAAATATAAAGCCATGAAGATCATGGCCAGCCCCAGGTCGGACTCCCGGAGCCCCGGGCCCGCGGCCCGCCCTAAAATCAGGGGCAGACCGCCGGCCAGGGCCAGAATGACGAACGCGGCGAACAGCCCGGCCAGGGCCGGGCCGGTATTCTTGGGAAAATACAGGGCCAGACCGCCGGCGGACATCAGAATGACGCTGAGACAGACCGGGCACGGAATCACCAGGGCCAGCCAGCCCCGGCTGCGTCGGCCGCGGCCGACGCAGCCGGCGGAGTCTGATTTGAAAAGCGCCAATCCCCAGACGAGCAACAGCCCGGCCGTCAGCCAGTGGAGAGTGACGCCGCTCGCCCACAAGGGTTTCAGAAAGTCGTAATGACTCAAAAAATTGATTTCGCTCACCAGCCCGGAGAAGCCGTAGAACAAAAGGCCGTACAGCCCGAACAAAGCCAGGCTGGCGGCTGTTTTCCGGCCGGGCGGACATTGCGACCACAGATAGGCCCAACCCAGGCCGGTCTTGACCGCGAAGGCGGCCATGGATATCAGCATGCCCAGCCAGAGAGTCTTCAGTTCCATAAGCTATTCCAGAAGCGACAGGGCCGCGCCATAGGCCACGGTGAATTGCGGCTCTTCGACCACTTTTATCTCCGCCATCAGTTCGTCTTCCAGGGCCGCGACCAGGCCGGCGTTTTGGGCCGGCCCGCCGTCGAGATAAATATCGCCGCCCAAATTCGAGCGGCCCATCAGGCCGGCCACCCTTCTGGCCACGGAATGGTTGAGGCTTTTAACAATATCCTCTTTGGCCGCGCCCCTGGCCAGAAGGGAGACCATCTCGCTTTCGGCGAAAACCACGCAGGTGCTGTTCAGTTCCAGGTCGGTTTCCGCCAGCCGGCCCAAAGAGCCGAACTCGCTCAAGGGCGTGTCCAGGATGCGGGCGGCCTGCTCGAAGAAACGCCCGGTGCCGGCGGCGCACTTGTCGTTCATCTTGAAATCCAGGATGCGGCCCCGATCATCGAGGGTCATCACTTTCAAATCCTGGCCGCCGATGTTGATGACCGTGCGGGCGCGGGCGCCGCTCAGTTTGAAGATGCCGGCGGCGTTGGCGCTTATCTCGTCTATATTTTTATCCGCCCCGGCAAAGAGTTTCTTGCCGTAGCCGGTGGCGGCCACCCTTCGGACCCGGCTCTCGTCCAAGCCCAAACCGGCCAGGCCCCCGGCCATCAGCCGTCTGGCCGCCGCCTCCTGGCCCGGGGCCGTCGGCGTGCGGGAACGCCAGAGGAGGCGGTCCCCCTCGGTCATGACCAGCTTGATGGCCGTGCTGCCCAAATCAAGGCCGATGTTGAGATTCATGGTCTTCTCCCAAGGTCCGCCGATAAGCCTCCAGCCGGGTCAGAAGATTCTGGCTGTCTTCCGGGCTGTAATCGGTTTCCAGCCGCAGGTATTTGAGGCCCTGGTCCCTGATCGGCCCTTCGATGGTCAAGCTTTCCAGGTCAAAGGGGTGGCAGCCTTTCAGCACCTGAAAGACCACCGCCTTGAAATCGCCCTGGCGGGCCGGGCCCAGAATGTTATTGACGCGCCGGTCATTGTCGATGAAGGTGGGGCAGAGGCAGCCCTGATGATAACGCTGGGCCAGGGCCGAGACCAGCCCGAATTCCGAGGCGTCACTGTAGTTCACCCCGCCCGGCAAAAGCCTCTCCCCGGAACACAGGTCGTCGGCCGCCACCGCCAGGCCCGCTTCCTCCATCAGCCACAGGAGTTTGAAGTTGGGAAGAAAAATCGGGGAACCAGCCAGGAACACCCTCGGGGCTTCCGGGCCGGGTTCCAGCTGCGGCAGGACCCGGCGGACGGCCTCGCTCCAGTGTTCGGGCCTGTCCAGAAAAAAAGCCCCGGTCAGCAGAAAAAACCAGGGGGCGGCCAACTGGCCCCGGCGGCGCTTCTCCGCCAGGGCGCCCAAGGCCCGCCAGGCTTCATCATAGACGGCGATGGAAGCCCTGAGCTGCCGGCGATCGATCTTACGCCCGCCGGCCAGTTTTTCCAGAAAGAACTTCAGCCGGTAGACCTCGTCCAGCCAGCGCTCCCGGCCTTCGGGGCCGTCTTTCAGATGCGGCAGTTCCAGCCAGTGGAGCGGCGCCTCGATTTCCGTTCCGGCCAGTTTGAGCATTTCGGGGAATTTGACCAGCCAGTCGCAGGTGGTGGGCAGCACCCAGGCCGCGCTCCCAGGGAAGCGGTTGACTTGAACCGCCCCCAGCACCGACCGCAACATCGGGCACATCAGGGCCGGAAAGCCCTGGGCGGCCAGCCCGCCTTCAGCCGGGGAACCGCTGAAAACTTTGAAGGGCTGAAAGCCGGCCGCGTGAATCAGTTCCAGCGGAGCCTGAAGGCACATCAGATTCACCACCGGGCGGCCGGTCCTTTCGGCGGCTTTGGCCGGGCTCAGGCCGTCAGCCGCCAGTTTCAGAAAATAATCGTAGGCGGGCTTTCGGTCCGGGCGTCCCCGCAGCCGTTCCAGGGTCCAGGTCATTTCCAGGGCGGCCTTGTCGGCGGCCTTTTTAATGACCCGTTCCCGGCGCTCATTTGAGGCCGGCCCGCTCATGGTTTTTTCTCCAGACCGCCAAAGCCGGGACGGGACGAGGAAAATCCGTATTTCAGAAATTTCAGTTTCAGGGCCGAATCCGTGGGGCAGGCCTCGAGGCAAGCGCCGCAGTTCAGGCATTCCCCGGTTTGAACGTCCGGGGAAATCTTTTCCTGATACACCTCTTCGATAGCCATCGGACAGGCCCGGCGACAGTTGCCGCAGCCGAGGCAGAGTTCGGGCGCCTTGACCAGCCGCAGGACGGTCAGGGGCTTCAAAAGGTGGATCAGGGCCAGCAGGGGACAGAAAAGGCAAAAGAACCTCGCCTTGAAAAACATGCCCACCAGCATCAGGCCGGTGATGATCAAGAGGGTCAGGGAAAAAGCGAAGGTGACGAAATTGTTCATGTCCAGGCCCAGATAGCGGGCCTCGCCGACAAAAAGCGGCAGAAGCGATTTGCCGGGGCAGATGTTGCAGAACGGCAGGCTGAAGTCTTCCGGCAGAAGGCCGATAGTGACCAGGGGCGGGACCAGCGCCAGATAAACCAGCAGCGCGTATTTCAAGGGGGCCAGGGCGGATTTGGCCCCGGGGCTCAAGCGCCTCTCGCGTATCCCCAGTTTGTTGCGCAAGGCGGTCAGCCAGTCCTGAACCAGGCCGAAGGGACAGATCCAGCCGCAGCAGGCCTTGCCCAAAAAGGCCACCAGCATAATGAAGACGGCCAGCCAGCCCAGGGCCGCCAGCAGGCGGGGGCCGCCGACGGCGGCCAGGGTCATGCCGAAGCCGATATAGCCCTGAAGGCCCATCAGATAGCAGTAGCCCCCGCAGCCGGCCACATAGGGACAGGCGAAACAGGGCAGCGCCGGCCCCAGGCTGACCCCGAAGCGCCCGCCGTAGATGAGCAGCGCGAAAGACAGATGCTGAACGGCCCATCTGAGGGACCTCAAAGTCACCGCCATTTGAAGCTCCGGCCGGCCAGTCTCACCGCCAGGAAGGCGAGCGCGGCCGTGACGGCCACGGTCGCCAGGCCGGCCTGGAGATAAACATGGCCATAGCGGTGGCGGCCGACCGGCAGATAATAGGAGAGAACCGCGCCCTCCCCGGTTCGGGCCACAAAAACCATATCTCTGGTGACCGAATAGGACGGGGCCGACAATAACGGATACGGCGGGGTGCTGTAGCTGTAAAGCCCTTCTTCCAGAAGAGCCGGTCGGGCTTCGGCCGGCCGGCCTTCTTCAAAGACTTCCACGGAGACCGGGGCGCCCCGGGCCGGATCAAGGTGAAAGCGCAATTCCTCCCCGGCCTGGGCCCGGTAGTAGGCCGCCCCGCCGGCCAGGTCGAGGGCCGGCCAGTCAGGCAGCGCCGGTACCCGGCGGGATCCGGGGTCGCTGCGGCCGGAGTCGCCATAGACGTTCTGAAAAGTCCGGGCCAGGTAAAAGCGGCCGTCGAGGATCGCGCCGGCCAGGAGATCCAGCCGGGCCAGGCGGCCGCAATAAAGCTTCAGTCTCGCCGAGTCCGCCTCGTTGGTCAGTCCCTGGCTGTAAATTTCATCCGGTCCGAACATCTGGCCGGCGACGGCGGGCAGGTTCCAGGGCCGGAGCACGTAGAACACTTCCAGTTTTTCGATGTTCCGGACGCCCTGGGGCATCTTCAACTCGTATTCGACCGCCTGTCCGCCGTCCCGGACCCGCCGGCTCTCGGCCAGGCGCCAGCTCATGAAGTCGGGCTCCGCCGTCCAGGCCGGGCCGGCCGCGGTGGCCTTAAATAACATTAATAAATATATCAATAAGTTGATACGAATCATCCCGCATCCGTCGCTTTTGTCGGAGCCATAAAAAAACCGGACCACCTCAAAGTGATCCGGGAGCCCATTTTCCACTGATCATTGGCCTGATTAATCAGGCGGCCGGACGGAACCAAGTCCCCGAAGTTCCGAAAGCGGCCCGGCCCAAAGCAAAGGGCCTGGCGGATTCAGGCAGGTCTTCTGGCTGGTCCCTATCGGCGGCCTTCCCATCCGTTTCGAACAGTGGCCCTGGGCGCAAATAGTCCCGCATTCGGGAAAAGGACTTACAGTGACGGGCTCGCCCCCGATTTTCACGGGATTCCCATATTCTCTCCAGCATTGTGGAGCACCTGAATACATTTCTGAAATCCTAAGCTGATGCGGCGATTTTGTCAAGGGCGTCATTCAGGCCGTCGTCCGGCAGGGAGCACCGTCGATTGATCTTGACATTCCCCGGACTATGTTTTAAATTAATATCAAACATAGTGTGATACCATAAGCGAGGAAGGAACATGAAAACTTTGATTCCCATTCTGAGTATGTCTCTGCTTCTGTCGTTGACGGCCGGCTGCGGCGACGGCGGTTCCGGGCCGGGCGAAGCCTCCAAGCCGGCCCCGGCCGCCGGCGGCCCGGCTAAAACGGGCGCCGACCACAGCGCGGCGGCTGATGCGGCCCAAAAGGCGGCCGAAGCGGCCGGGAAAGCGGCCGACGAGGCGGCCGCCATGGCCAGAAAAACCGCGGAAGAAGCCGCGCAAAAGGCCCAGGCCGCCGCCGGGGAAGCGGCCGCCTTGGCTGAAAAGGCCGCCGCCGACAGCGCCCGGGAGACCAATGAGGCTCTTCAGGACGCCCGGCAGGCCGCCGAACAGAAACGGCGCGAAGCCGCCGACAAGGCCCGGGAGGCGGCCGACATCCTTAGGGACGCGGCCGGCCAGGCCGCCCAGGCGACCAGAGAGTCCGCCTCCGAACTGGCCGGTGACGCCCGCCGGGCCGCCGGTGATATCGCCGATGACGTCAGGGACGGCGCCCGACAGGCCGCCGATAAGGCCGATGCCGCCTGGCAGGGGGCCAGGGAGAAAACCGGCTCCTTCCTGGGCGGCGCCGCCGACAGCCTCCATGAAGCCGCCGACAAGCTGAAAGGCGATAACAGTTCAAAAACCGAAAGCGGCCGATAGGGCTTCCCGCCGACGAAGCCGGCGGGAGCCAGGCCAAAACCGCCTTTTGGCGGCCGGGAGGACATATGGGAAAACTGCTGATGATGATTCTTCTGCCGTCTGTTCTTTTTTTAGCCGCCTGCCAAGATTCACCACCGCCGGAGCCGGGCGGCAGCTTGTCCATCCCGAACAAGGATTTTCTGATCAATCGGAAATTCAGGCTGAAGGCCGTCAACGGCCTGGACTACAGCGGGGAGACGGTCCCCACCCTGGAATTCGGCGACGATTTTATGGTCAGCGGCCGGGTCTGCAACAATTTCCGGGGGCCGGGCGAACTGGAAAACGGCCGGCTGACCGTCAGAGCCCCGGTCGCCACCCAAATGGCCTGCCTGGCCGGCGGCTTGGATCAACTGGAAAACAGCCTCTTTAAAATGCTGGAAAACGGGGCGTCCCTGTCCGTGGACGGCAGCCGCCTTTATCTCAGACAGGGCGACAGCACCCTGACCTTCGAGGCCGAGCCGGACCGCGCTGAATAAGAGCCGGACCGGGCGCACATAAGGCCAGAACCCTTCCCGGAAGCCTCCGGGAAGGGTTCTATTTTTACGGCCATATATAGACAGGAATTTTCGGGCTCAGCGCCAGTGATGTCCGCCGCCGTGGCGACGGCCATAGCCCCGGCCGGCATCGGAACAGGGACCGTAAGCGCCGTCGAAACCATCATGGCCAGCGCGGCGGAAACCATGGCCCCGCCAGTCTTTGCCCGAACCCGGACCAAAGCCCTTGGCCTTGACCTGCCCGAAGAAATTTTCTCTCTCCCCGCGCATTTGGGCCCGCAACTTGCCCATCTCGTCGATCACCGCCCTGACTTCCCCGGGCTTGGTGTTGGGGTTGGCCACCAGGGCGTCGTATTCCATCGACTTGGCCCACAACTGGTCTTTAAGGGGTTCCATTTTCCGGTGATGATCCTGCCACAGACCGTCAAGCGCGGCCCGGTCCTCAGGGCTGAGCCGGCTTTCCCGGGCCGGGCCCTGGCCCGGAGGGCCGTCGGCGGGCTGGGCCAGAGCCGGGGCGCCGGAAACGGTGAAAAGTAAAATCAGGGCCAGAACCGGTAAAATCTTCTTCAGGGTCATCATAATCCTCCTGGGGCTTTCCCCTTGGCGGGGAGCTTAGGGCTTTGGGCCGGCCAGACCGGCCTCCAATTCCTGGTGCTTTATATGCATTACAAGGCCTGTGCCAAAAAGCTTTTAACGGCTTAACATCTTAAATTTATTGATAATAGTTAAACAGCTTCCTCGGGCCGAATCGTTTTTTGTTTAAATTTTACCCATAGCCGCTGTATAATATTTATACTGAAGGGGGATTTATGGAGCAAAGTAAAAGGGGACGCCTCTCCCAGTGGCCCGGTATATCGCCCTGGATAATCCTGGTGGCTGTTTTGGGGGCCATGCTCCTGGCCGGGATCATGTTCAACCGGGACTACCGCCGGGAGCAGGGGCATCTGAAAGACATATTCCTGCAGCGGGGCGAGGTGCTGATCCATTCCCTGGAGCTGGTGGGCCGGGTCCGTTTCGGGGCCCAATTGGAGGAAGCCCATCTGCTGGCTTTCTGGAACAATCTGGAAGACGGCGACAATGTTCTCTTCCTGACCCTGACCGACGAAAAGGGGCGGCCTTTGGCCCAGGCCGGCGAACTGACGCCCGACCCGTCGGTCTTTAAGGATCCCCAGCCCCAGGTCTACGGCGAAGGCCCCATTGCCCCTAATTATCGACTGGAAAAAATCGGCGACCGCTGGGTTTATCTGGTCTATCGCCGCTTCTGGCCCATGCCCCGCCCCAAGCCCCTTTTCAAGGAAGGCCCGCACCATTCAGCGGGCCGCCAGCCCCGGCCCGGACCGGACTGGCGCCGGCTCGAGACCCCCGGCCCGGACCGGGACCCGGCTCAGACGCGCCTGGAATTTCCACTGCGCTACATGTGGGTCGGCTTTGATCTGAGCCCCCTTGAAAAGATCAGCCACCGCCGGGTGCGCACCGCGGCCGTCTTCATCGGCCTTTTCTGCCTGGCCGGCCTGGCCGGGGTGCTGGCCCTGATCTGGGGCCATAATTCCCGCCTGGCCCGACAGATGTATCAGGACACCAACGCCCTGGCCGCCGAACTCATCGGGCGCCTGCCCAGCGGGGTCATCATTGTCGACTGCCGGGGGCGCATCACCCTGGTCAACCGTTCCACCCTCAATATCAGCGGCCTGACGGAACGCGATTTTCTGGGCCGGACCCTGCCGGATCTCACCTATGGCCTTTTCCCCCGGGAGGAGACCCTGGCCGGCCGGGAGCTGGACCTGGAATTCAACGGAGGCCATAAAGTCCGGGTGGCCCTGACCTCCGGCCCGGTCGTCAGCGACGACGGGCACCCCCTGGGCCGGGTCATTCTGATGGAAGACCTCGGCGAACTGGGCCGCCTGAAAGCCGAACTGGGCAAAAAAGAGCGCCTGGCGGTGCTGGGCCGCCTGGCCGCCGGGCTGGCCCACGAAATACGCAACCCCTTAGGGGCCATTCGCGGCCTCAGCCAGCACCTTTTGAGCAAGGGCCCCAGCGACCCGGCCGACCGCGAGGCCCTGGAAGTCATGCTGGCCAGCGTGGATCGCCTGAATTCCACCATCACCGATTTTCTGGCCTATTCCCGGCCCGCCGAAGCCAAACCCGAAACCCTGGAACTGGCCGAACTGTTGCGCAAAATGTCCGTGCTGGCCGCTCACGACGCCCGGGCCGGGGACGTGGCCGTCGATCTGGACTTACCGGCCGAACCCGTTTTGATCGACGGCGACGAGGCCCTGCTTTCCCAGGCCTTCCTGAATCTTTACCTCAACGCCATCGAGGCCGCCGGGGGCCGGGCGGAAGGCGGCGGCCGACTGACGGTGACTTTGAAAAACAACGACCAGCGGGCCCTTCTGACTTTCCGCGACGACGGGCCGGGCTTCAACTCCGAGCAACTGGCTCAGCCCTTTGTGCCCTATTTCACCACCAAGGCCGAAGGCACCGGCCTGGGCCTGGCCCTGGTGGAAAAAACCATCCGGGCCCATGACGGGGCCGACATCAGCCTGGCCTCGCCCCCCGGCGGCGGCGCCCTGATCAGCATTTCCTTCAACCTGAAAACCGATCAGCTCGGTGATCGGCCGGAAAGAGAGTCCCAGCCATGAGCCAGGCCCCCAAAGCCCCGGTCCTGATAGTTGACGACGACCCGGAACATCTTTTCATGCTCAAAACCGTACTCGGCGACTGGGGCTACCCCACCCTGACCGCCAAAAGCGGCCGGGAAGCCCTGGCGATGGGCCAGAGCCAGACTTTCGGCCTGATTCTGATGGATGTGCGGATGCGGGAAGTGGACGGGATTTCGGCTCTGGAGGAATTCAAGCGCGACGGCCGCAACCAGAACAGCCCGGTCATCATCATGACCGCCTATTCCAAAGTCGAGGATGCCGTGCGGGCCCTGAAGGCCGGGGCCTACGACTATCTGACCAAGCCCCTGGATCTGGACCTGGTGCGCATCGCCGTCCGCCGGGCCCTGGAGCATCAGTCCCTGAAGGAGGAAAAAGAGGCCGGCCTCTGGGGGCCGGCCGAAGACGACGGCCTGGTGGGCGGGAGCCCGGCCTTCCGCCAGGTTCTGGACATGATCGAACTGGTGGCCCGGGCCGAGGCCACGGTCCTGATCACCGGCGAAAGCGGGGTCGGCAAGGAAGTGGTGGCCCGGGCCATTCAGCGCCGGAGCCTGCGCGCCGATAAACCCTTCATCGCCATCAACTGTGCCGCCCTGGCCGAAAACCTCCTGGAGGCCGAACTTTTCGGCCATGAGAAGGGCGCCTTCACCGGGGCCGAGCGCCGCCGCGACGGCCGTCTGAAGGCCGCCGACGGGGGGACGGTCTTACTCGACGAAATCGGCGAGACCAGCCCGGCCCTCCAGGCCAAGCTTCTCCGGGCCATCCAGGAAGGCGAGATCCAGCCCCTGGGTTCGGATCTGACCGAAAAGGTGGACGTGCGCTTCCTGGCGGCCACCAACCGGGACCTGGCCGCCGAGGTGGCCGCCGGCCGCTTCCGGGAAGACCTCTACTGGCGCCTGAACGTCATCAGCATCAGAGTACCGCCCTTAAGAGAGCGGGTCGATGACCTGCCGGCCCTGGCCCACTATTTCACCCGGCGTTACGCCCTGAAGAACCACAAGGAAGTCAAAGGCCTGAGCCCCGGTGCCCTGCGCCTCATCGCCGCCCATCCCTGGCCGGGCAATATCCGGGAACTGCAGAACGCCATAGAGCGGGCGGTAATCATCATGCGCGGGGAATACCTGAGCGAAAAAGACCTGCCCAACCTGAGCCCGGGCGGCCTCGTCAGCCAGGTTCCGGCGGCCGAACTGCCGCTGAATCTGGACGACCTGGAAAAAATCGGCGTGGAAAACGCCCTGAAGCACACCGGCGGCAACAAGACCCAGGCGGCCCTGATTTTGGGGGTGACCCGCAAGACCTTGGCCGCCAAACTGAAAAAATACGGGCTGGACTAAGGCTCTGTTAATAAATAAGCTATACATTTTCATGGCCAGAGGCTTTTTCGTCATTACGCCAGTATGGCGGCCAAATCCGCCTCCGGCGCGGCAGTCGGTGCGACGCCGAAGTCCTCTACGAGGCGGTTCAGCACATTGGGCGATATAAACGCGGGAAGCGTCGGCCCCAGGCGGATATTCCTGATGCCGAGATACAGGAGCGTCAGCAGTATGGAGACCGCTTTCTGCTCGTACCACGACAGCACCAGCGACAACGGCAGATCGTTTACGCCGCAGTTAAACGCGTCCGCGAGAGCCAGCGCGACCTTGATCGCGCTGTACGCGTCATTGCACTGACCCATATCAAGGATCCGCGGAAGGCCGCCGAGGTCGCCGAGGTCAAGGTCATTGAAGCGGTATTTCCCGCAGCCGAGCGTGAGAATAATCGTATCGGGCGGCGTTTGCTTCACGAAGTCCGTGAAGTAACCGCGCCCCGGCTTCGCGCCGTCGCAGCCGCCCACGAGGAAGAAGCGCTTAATCGCGCCGGACTTTACGGCCTTGATTACGGTGTCGGCAATGCCCAGCACCGCGCCGTGAGCAAAGCCGGTCGTGAACGTGCCGCCGCCCCGCGGCTCAGAGTAACCGCCAAGCTCTAACGCCTTGTTGATTACCGGCGTGAAGTCTTTATCCTCGCCTATATGCGCCAAAGCCGGATAGCCTACGCTCGCGCTTGTGAATACGCGGTCGGCATAGCTCGCCTTCGGCGGCATCAAGCAGTTTGTGGTGAACAGGAACGCGGCGGGAACACTGTCGAATTCCTTTTGCTGATTCTGCCACGCTGTGCCGAAGTTGCCTTTGAGGTGGCGGTGTTTTTTAAGTTCGGGATAGGCGTGGGCGGGAAGCATCTCGCCGTGGGTGCAGATATTGACGCGCCGGCCTTCGCTTTGTTCAAGCAGAAGTTTCAGGTCTTGCAGGTCGTGGCCGCTGACGACGATAAACGGGCCCGGCTCTATCGCGCGGCTGACGGCAGTCGGCGCGGGAACACCGAATGTTTCGGTGTTGGCCCTGTCGAGTAGTTCCAAAGCCGACAAATTCACTTGGCCGCACTCCATAACGAGCGGCAGCAACTCGTCCAGGCCCTGACCGTCCTCCCCGATTGCCGTCAGAGCTTTGCGGATGAAGGCCGTGACCTCCCCCACATCACAGCCTAACACGAGAGCATGACCGGCATACGCCGCGACGCCGCGAATACCGAGCAGGAGCAGGGTTTTCAGGCTACGGACGTCCTCATCCGCGTTCCGTACTTTGTAAAGGTTATAGTACGGCTGGCCGACGCGCTCTATGAACCGCGACAAAGCAGCGTCGTCGAAGTTGACGTTGGTCAGGGTGGCGAATAGCGCTTCCAGAAGCAAGCGGTCATCAATCGTAACGCTTTTGCGGGCGGCGGTGATCAGCGAGCCTGTCAACTCGTCCTGGAGTTTCGCCGTGTTCGCGGTCTTGCCGCAAAGCCCGGAGTTTGTACAAGCCTGGCCCCCGGCGGTCTGCTCGCACTGCATACAAAACATCTTTGTGTTTCCCATAATCAGATTTCCTTTCTTTCTCCTTGATTTTCAGCTGATTGTGACTACAATATACATTGTCAGAAACCGCAAATCGGTTGTATTTACAACTGAGTTGAAAAAATATGAAAAATTTTTCAGCGCTGAAACAATCGCCGCTCTTTCAGGGCGTGTCGGAAGAAGAACTCGTTTTGCTCGCGAAGTGCCTGGGCTGTACGCTCAAGTCATACGGCAAAGGCGAGACTGTATACCTAGCGGGCGATTTCGTCCGGGAGATCGGCCTGGTCGTCTGCGGCCGCGTTCATCTGATCAAAGACGACTCCTGGGGCCACAGCAACATCATAGCGGAGATCGCCAACGGCGAGATGTTCGCCGAGGCGGTCGTCTGCGGCGGCGTGGGCGTTCTTCCCGTCACCGTTGTCGCGGCGGCGGATACGGAGGTCTGCTTTATGGACTTCCAGCGGGTTATTTCAACCTGTTCTTCCGCCTGCATGTTCCATACCCTGCTTATCCGCAATATGATCGGCGTGTTCGCCCGCAAAAACATGATGCTGGCGGGCAAGATGGAGCACATCACCAAGCGGACCACCCGCGAGAAACTGCTGTCGTATCTGTCGGAGCAGTCCAAACTGCGCGGCAGCGATAGATTTGAGATACCATTTGACCGTCAGGGGCTTGCCGACTATCTGTCTGTGGAACGCTCAGCGTTGTCGGCGGAGATGTCGCGGCTGAAGACAAGCGGCATAATCAACTACCGCAAGAGCCACTTTGAATTGTTGAAGGAACAGGCCTTAGGGCTTGTCAAGAAATAAACTATACATTTTCTGAAAGTCTGCGGCTACGCCAGGGCCGTCGGCAAGCAAGGCGAGGTTGGAACAGGCGGGAGGCGTGACAAATTTTTATATGAGCATCAAAATTCCGGCGACCAGGAGCAACGACCCGGCCAGAGTTTTGGCGGTAAACGGTTCATGCAGAAAAACGGCCGCCAGGATGATCGTAAGGACGACGCTGAGTTTGTCGACGGGCGCGACCTTGGAGACCTGGCCAATTTGAAGGGCCTTGTAATAGCAGAGCCACGAAAGGCCGGTACAAAGGCCGGACAGGCCCAGGAAAAGGCAGTTGTGGCGGCTCAGGTCGGGGATTTCCTTCTGGGCGCCGACCAGGGCCGCCAGGCCGCAGGACAGGACCAGCGCCACTACCGTCCTGATGGCCGTGGCCAAATGGGAATTAACGCCGTCCAGCCCGACCTTGGCCAAAATGGCCGTCAGGGAGGCGAACGCCGCGGCCAAAAGCGCGTAAACCAGCCACATATTTCCTCCAGGCGACAGGCCTCAAGCGAAAAGTGTTCGGGGTTTTGAGGTTTCGTATAAGCAAGCGCGGTCTCTGAAGTCAAAGCGCCCAGTTACACGGCGCTTCATCGGCCGGCCCGGTTCGGGACCGCGGCAGGCTCATAAAGACCTTAAACCCGAGGTGACGGCCGGCCCCGTCCAGTAAATTGACCGCGCCGGCCCGGCCGCCGTGAATTTGCGCCGTCTGCCGCACGATGGTCAGGCCCAGCCCAAAGCCGCCGCTGTTTATTTCCCTGGACTGATCGGCCCGGAAAAAAGGCTCGAAAATCTTTTCCAGCAAAGCCTCGGCCACTCCCGGACCCTGATCCTCAACTTCCAGGACGGTCTCGGAATCATTCTGCCTGAGGCCGACCCGGACTGTGCTGTCGGCGGGGGCGCAGCGCAAGGCATTTTTCAGCATATTATCCAGCCCTCGCTTTAAAATCAGTCTGTGGCCGTAAAAGTAAGGATCGCCGGATGAGTAGATCTCAATCTTCTTATTTTCCTCCCCGGCTTCGAATTTAAATTCATCGACGCTGAGGCCGACCAGGCCGGCCAGGTCAAAATTTTCCCTGACCAGCCCCGTTTGCCGGCTGCTCTCCAGGCGAACCTGATCCAGCATCTGGGTCAGCATCTCTTCCATCCGCTCAACGTCTTTTTCCAGTTGGCGCCAGTATGGCCGAAACCCGGCCGCTGAACCGAGCCGGCTTTGCTGGTCGATCACGGCCAGCGCCATTTTCATCCGGCCCAGGGGGGAACGCAATTCATGGGAAATATCCCGAATGAGCCGGCGCTCATTATCTAAAAGTTTCACCAGGGTATTGGCCATCCGGTTGAAACTCCTGGACAGATAGCCGATTTCGTCGCCGCGCCGGGCACTGGCTTCGCCCATCCGGCAATTTAAATTTCCCCCGGCCACCTCAGTGGCCATCGAATGGAGCTGAGACAGGGGCCGGGTGATGACGCGGCTTAAAATCAAGCTGCCGCCCAGGCTGCTGGCCACGATGGCGAAAAGCCAGAGCCAGGCTTCCCGGTGCCTGGACCGCCCCGGGAGACCGGAAGACCTGAAAAAGTCCCTGGCCAGATCTTCAACCCCCTCGCCGATCAAAACCACGGAAGAGGCCAGAAGCATCGACAATAAAAATGTTTTCCAAAAAAAAGATAAATTGTTCCATCTCTCAGCCCAAAGGCCGGCCCGGCCAGGCGCCACCGGCGCGGCGGTGACCGGCCGTTCGCTCCGCCAGGGAAAAAGACTTGGCCGCCGTCTCTCTTTTTTCATTCCCGGCTCCTGTCCGGCACCAGAATATAGCCCCGTCCCCGGATGCTTTTTATTCTTTCGCTCCCGTCCGAATCCGGCCATATTTTTTTTCTCAGCCGGCTGACGTGCATGTCCAGGCTTCGGTCGAAAGGCTTTTTTCGCCGGCCCAGCACCTCTAAAAAAAGTTTTTCCCGCTGAACTATCGAGCCGGCATTGTCCACCAATATTTTCAAAATCTGAAACTCGGCGCCGGTCAAATCCAGCCCGCGGCCCTGATATTTGGCCAGAAAGGATTTTTCGTCAAGCCAGAAGCCGCCGTCGGCCGGGCAGGCCGCGCCGGGCGGCAAGGGGGGCGGACTCTCCGAAGTCCGTCTTAACACTGTGCGCATGCGGGCCAAAAGCTCGCGGGGATTGAAGGGCTTGCCCAGGTAATCGTCCGCCCCCATTTCCAAACCGACGATTTTATCCACCGACTCGCCCTTGGCTGTCAGCATGATGACCGGCAGACGCAGGCCCCGGCTCCGCAATGAGCTTAAGACCTCGAAACCGTTTTTCCCCGGCAGCATTACGTCCAGAATCATTAAATCCCATTTCGCGCCCGCCCCGACCATCTCCAGGGCCCGGTGGCCGTCATGGGCGCAGGCGCAATGGAAGCCCTCCCCTTTCAGGTACTCTGAGAGCATCCGGAGCAAGTCCTGATCATCATCTATCAGCAGAATATTCTTCATCGTTAGCCTCCGTCACTTCCGGATTATGCCAAAAGAAGCGCGGGCCGGCAAGGCGCTGACGACTGTGGTTACAATTCTTTGCCATCGCGGTAAAGAACTTTACACTAAAAAAATTAATATGAAAAAGGGCCGGTTCCCAGGCCCGTCTGACCTGAAAGGAGGCCCTGAAAATTAGAATGAGCGCTGATAAACGGAAAAACGGATCATCCCGACTGAGCAGCCCGGCCCTGACCGCCATAAGCTCTCTTTATTTTACCGCCGCCCTCAATCTCAGCCTGTGGCGCTTTGCCTGGGCCAACCTGGAGATCAAGTCGGCGGCCACTTTCTTCTTTGCCCTGAGCCTTCCGCTTTTCATTTTCATCGGCCTCTATCTCATCTTCAACAGCCTGCTTTGGCCCTATACCTACAAGCCTGTTCTGGCGCTTCTCATTCCGCTGTCCTGCGCGGCCAATTACGTCATGTTTCAATACGGCATTTTCATCGATTCGGACATGATGCGGAATCTCTTTGAAACCAACCAGCGGGAAGCCCTCGACTACCTGAATTTCAGCGCCCTGGCCTGGCTGATTTTGACCGGCCTTCTGCCGTCTCTGGCGGTCATCAAAGCCAGGGTGCTTTTTAAGCCTTTCCGGCGGGAGCTGGCCGGCCGACTTACAGCCACGGTGCTTTGCGGGCTGCTGCTCGGCCTCCTGGCCGCCGGGCTCTATAAGGAGTACGCCGTCTTCGGCCGAAACAACCGTCAAGTCACCCGACTGATCAATCCCACCAATTATATATACGGAACCTGGCGATACTTCCAGCGCCGGGCTCTGGCCAAAAGGGAATTCGTCCGGATTGACGAAGAGGTTCGGCACGCGCCTTATCAGGACGGCTATTTTACAGTTCTGGTTCTGGTCATCGGGGAAACCGCCCGCTCCCGCAATTTTTCTCTCAACGGCTATGAACGGCCCACCAACCCCCTGCTGGCCGGGCAAGACGTCATCAGCTTCAGTGAGGTCACCGCCAGCGGCACTTCCACGGCCGTTTCCCTGCCGGCCATGTTTTCCCATCAGCCCCGGTCCGGCTTCGACCTCAACGAGGCCGTCCATTCGGAAAACATCCTCGACCTGTTAAGCGGCGCCGGCTATGAAGTGGTCTGGCTGGAAAATGACAACGGCTGCAAAAAGGTCTGCGACCGGGTGCCGACCAGGGATATGGCGCGGGAGAACAAGCCCGGATTCTGCGACGGAAACCACTGTCTTGACGAGGTCATGATCGAGCCGCTGGAGGAGCTGCTGAAGGAAGTCAAGCGCGATACGGTCATAGTGCTGCACAGCATCGGCAGCCACGGGCCTTCCTATTATAAGCGCTACCCGGATGAATTTAAAATCTTCCGGCCCACCTGCGACACCGGCGAGATTCAGAACTGCCCCGCCGAAGCGATTGTCAACACTTACGACAACAGCATCGTCTATACCGATCACGTCATCAATCAGGCGATCGAGGCTCTTAAGAAGCATCCCGATTTTGAAGCCGGGCTGATTTACGTTTCCGACCACGGGGAATCCCTGGGGGAAAACGGCATCTATCTTCACGGCCTGCCTTTCAGCATCGCCCCGGACGAACAGATCAAAGTGCCCCTGATTCTGTGGATGAACGGGGTCATGAAGACTTATGACCATCTGGACTATGAATGCCTCAAAAAAAGATCAGCCCGGCCCCACTCCCATGATCATCTTTTTCATTCCCTGGCCGGTCTGCTGGAAATAGACAGCAAAATGTACGAGGCGGATTTGGATTTGTTTGCGCCCTGCCGCCTCGAGCCCCGGCCCCTATCTTACCGGCACTCAACGCCATAAGCAAATCATCTGGCGGAAAACTTAATGGGAACGGTCAGAGAAAGGCTGTTCTGGGTCATCTCCTTAGGAAAGGCGGGCATGGGCGCGGCCCGGTTCAAAAGTGCCATCACTTCATCATCCAAAATTTTGTGC
>JAISFR010000136.1 GCA_031263565.1 Candidatus Adiutrix sp.
CGTTCTTGGCCGTCGCGGCTCTCAGCCACCAAGCCGCCGAAGGGTTGCTCACCGACTTCACCGACCAAAGCACCGTGGCCCCGCCGGGCAAAGGCCGGGAAACACCGCCGTCATCATAACCGGTCACCGTCACGGTGGCTGTGCTCTGATAACCGGGCACATCGGCAAGATAGCCGGCATCTGTCGGAATCACAAAAGGCAGACCGCCGCTGGTGCTGAAAAGCAGACGTCCGGTCACGGTCGCCTCCAGGGCTGAAGTCCGGCTGGTCTTCCCGGCCATCGGGCTGTTCACAGCCGAAGCCGGCACGGCCAGCAGGAAAAGCGAGATCAAGAGGGCGATCAGATTGAAGCGGGCTTGGGGGTGCATCAGGTGGTCCTTCATCGGGGTCGGCGTCGAGCAGCCGGTTTAAGACTTTTCTCTGGCGTTCGTTGAGCGGGACTTCGGCGTGCTTTTGCCAGAACCTGGCCTTCAAAGGTAAAAAGGCCATTTAAAATTAACCCTTACGGAAGCACGCCGACCGCGACGGGGTCGCCGCCGACGATGCGGTACCAACCGTCGTCGCCGTCCCCGAGGTGGACGGTCCGGGCGTTGAAGAGGCCATCGTCGCCGTTGAAGACCACTTCGCCGGACCAATAGGCGTACCGAAGATGATTCCATTTATCATCCGGCCAACCAGCCGCAAAAGCGGCGCCCTTACGCTGCACGCCACGGTTGTAACGGCCATCATATTTCGCCACCGCCAGCAACTGCGACACCTTCGGCAAATTAGCCGTTGTCGAGTAATGACCATCCAACATTTCACCGGCTGTCCAGCCGGCGCCAAAGGCTGCCGTCATGGACGGCGTTGAACCGGACGTCGATACGGTATCGTTACGCACCGAACCATAACCGGTGCCAACCCCCAAACCACTAGCGATGCCAGCCGCCGGGAAGGTGTTGCCGGTTGAAGCAAAGTCTCCATTACCAGTGCCGGCCGAGGTGCCGGTTAAAGTCGCCCAGGAGTTAGCAATGTACCTGTTATTCGGGTTGGTCGTGAACACCGACAAGGGGCCGGCCCCGAAAGACGCCGCCGTCTCATCAGTATACCAGGCGCCGCCATTGGCGGTACAAAGGGCTTCAGCTCTTTCACCGCCACTGCCGCCAATACAGACCGAAGCCTCCAGGGTAACCGAACGCGAACCAACAATGTCAGTCAGTTGAGCCGTGGCTGCGGTGGGAGGCGTTCCGACCACCGTGTCACTGGCCCAATCACCGGTGCCGTCGGCATCGGCGCCCCAAGTCAAACCGTTCTTGGCCGTCGCGGACCTCAGCCACCAAGCCTCCCAAAGCTTGCTCACCGACTTCACCGACCAAAGCACCGTGGCCCCGCCGGGCAAAGGCCGGGAAACGCCGCCGCCGTCGTCATAACCGGACACCGTCACGGTGGCCGTACTCTGATAACCGGCCACATCGGCAAGATAGCCGGCATCGGTCGGAGTCACAAAGGGCAGACCGCCGCTGGTGTCGAAAAGCAGACGTCTGGTCACTTTCGACGCGGTCAACGGAGTCGCTTCCGCAGCCAAATTCAACGTCGGCAGGGCCAGCAGGAAAAGCGAGATCAAGAGGGCGATCAGATTGAAGCGGACTTGGGGGTGCATCAGGTGGTCCTCCATAAACAGGCCAAGGTTAGCGCTACTCAGTTAAAACAGATAATAATTTTTAAATTATCACAACTTAATATTGAAGGGCCCGGGAGCCGGGCGGCCGGGACGCAGGGGACGCAGGGCCGACAGCAGCGGGCCGATTTTTTCCAGTTTCGGCCACAGCGGCGACAAGGGCTGAGGCTTGGCCAGAAAAACTTGATGCGGGCCGGGCGCCGGGCCGCCGGCAAAATAGAGGGCGGCGGCCAGGGGCGCCGTCCAGCCGGCCGAGACCAGGGCCTGGGCGTAAAAACACAGTTGATGTTCGTAAGCCGCCAGCTCCGGGCCGGGATGGATGGCCGCCAATTTGTAATCCACTATTTGGCCGACTCCGTCGGCCCGCACGAAGAAGAGGTCAATGATTCCGGTCAGGCGCAGACGGCCAGGGTCGCCGCCTGAAGGCAGTTCCAGACGGAAAGGCAGTTCCCGCCAGTGGGGCCGCCCGGCTTGGCGGGCCTCTCGCCAGGAACGGCCCAGAGAACTGTTCAGAAATCCGGACAGCCTGGCCGTCAGGTAGCTGATTTCCCCGGCCGTGGGCTGAAAGGCAAGCCGTTCAGCGGCCCGGGTCAGGAGGGCCGTCAGGTCGCCCCCGACAGGCTCCAGCTCTTCCAGAACGGCATGAAACAAGGTTCCGGCTTCATTGGGCTTCAGGTTTCCGGCGCCCTCCGGGGGCTGTTGGGCGTCGGCCTGAAAAAGACCGGCCAACAGGCCGGCCTGGCCAGGCTTATCGTCGGCCGCCGCCTCCAAATCAAAGAAAGTCTTTTGGTCGGGGCGGCGGCGCTGGCGGCCCAGGCCCAGGTGGCTTTCCCGATAATAGGCCTCCGGGTCGGCCAGGAGACGGGCCAGATCAGTCACCGCCAGGCTCTGCTTTTCCAGTTTCATGGGCAGCAGCCAGCGCGGCTCGCCGACCGGTTCGCTTTCTTCCGCCGGGCTCCCGGTCCAGGCCGGCAGCGATTCCAGATCTTCCGGGCCGTAGTCCACCAGTTTCGCCGTGGCCGAGGCCCGGGGATTGTCCAGAAGGGCCTCCAGCCAGATATTCTCGGCCGGGGACTCTTCCGGCCCGGCTTGGGCTCTTTTGAGCCGGGCCTCCGCCTTTTTGGGGTCGGGTCGCCCCAGGAAAACCAACTGATCCCGGGCCCGGGTGGCGGCCACGTAAAAAAGGCGGGCGTTTTCGCGGGCGTCGGCCTGACGTTCGATGGCCAGGCGTTCCTGATAGTCGCGGGGCTGCACCGAAGCGCCGAAGGCGTCGGTGAATTTCAGGGCCAGCCGGCCCTGGCGGTCGATGAGCAAAGCCTCGGCCAGGGCCGGGGGGCGGCGGTCGGCCTCGGCCAGGACGACCACCGGGAATTCCAGGCCTTTGGCCGCGTGAACGGTCATCAGGCTGACGGCCTCTTCCCGGCCTCGAAGTTCCGGGCCGCCCTTGAAGCGCGGATCCCAATGCCGCCTCAGTTCCAGCAGCTCTTCCGCCGGGCTCCAGGGGCCGTCCCCCCGCCCGAGGGTCCGGGTCAGGGCCAGAAAACGGGTGATGGCCTGGATGCGGGCCGGGCCGTCGGGCTCCAGACGGGCCAGGGGCAGCAGGCGGCGCTCTTCAGCCAGGCGTTCCAGGATCTCCACCGGCGCCATCCGCCCGGTCACGGCTTCCAGTGAGAGCAGTAGATCGCGCAGTTCATCCAGGGCTTGCCGGTCATCCGGATCGAGTTCTTCCGGCCAGGCCGGGGCCGGCCGGGACCGAAACCATTGACTTAAGGGGCGGGGCCTTTGAAGCCGGCCCCCAGGCCAGGCCAGACGCAGCAGGGCCTCATCAGAAACCGGCCCCAGGGGGGAACGCAGGGCCGCGGCCAGGTTCAGGTCGCGGCTCTGCCCGCTGAGGTAGAGAAAGGCCGCGCTCAGGGCCCGCACCTCGGCGAAATCCCAGGGTGAGCCGCCGCCGGTCGCCCGAACGGGCCAGCCGGCCTCCAGGAGGGTTTCACGAAAAAGACCGGCCCAGGTGAAGCGGCGGAAGAGCACGGCCACGTCCCCGGGCCGGGGCTTTCGCGGCCGCCCGTCTTCCGGGTCCTGAATCTTGATGAGGGAATCAGGGCCGCAGATCAGGCCCAGATACTTGACCAAAAGGCGGGCCTGCTCCAGGGCCTTGGCGGCCACGCCTTTGGGGGCCGGGCCGCTCCCGGACAGCCTCACCAGGTGGGGCGCGCCGGCCAGCGCCGCCCGCACCGGGCGCTGTCGGTCCAGAGGGCCGAAGAAGTCGCCCAAAAGGGGCGGGAAGAGGAGATTGAAGAAATCAGGCAGCGGGCCTTGGGAACGGTAGTTGTATTCCAGGGCCAGAAGGCGGCCCTGCCCCCGGCTCAGGGTTTGGGCCAGGCCGCTCATCAATTCCACCTCGGCCCCCCGGACACGGTAGATGGACTGCTTGGGGTCGCCAAAGACGCTTAAGCGCGGGGCCAGGTCGGCCCAGGGCAGACGCGGCCACAAGTCCCACCCTTGCTCATAGACCCGCCCGTCCTCCGGCGGCAGGAGCAGGTAGGCCAGGATGCCGGTCTGCAGACGGTTGGTGTCCTGGAATTCATCGATGAAGATCAGGCGTCGGCGAAGGATTTCCCGGCGGCGGATTTCCGGGCTGGTGGCCAGAAGGCGGCGGGCCAGAATGAGGATGTCGTCGAAATTGATGGCCTCCCGCTGCCGCCGGCGCTCGGCCAGGCGTTCCGGCAGACGCCGGGCCAGGCCCAGGAAATGGGCTTTGAGAATCGAGGCCTGTCTTTCATGAAGCGGCCCGCGAAGTTCGTCTACCAGGCCCTGAAGGGCTTTGCGGGCCTCGCGGCCGGCTTTGGTGCGCCAGTCGCCGCCGGCTTCCAGAAGGGCCGCCGTGCCGGCCAGGGTCCGCTCCGCTTCGGCCTCGGATTCCGGCCGGTCCAGAAGCCGGACCAAGGCCAGAAGGGTTTCCAGAATCCGCGGATAATAGTTCTGCTCGGGGGTGATCTTCAACGCCCCGCTCTCCAGATCGCCCAGGCTTTGCCGGGCCAGGTCGGCCAGTTCCCTCAGAGCGCCGGAAAGTTCCGGCTCGGGCCGTTCCAGGTCGTCGGCCGACAGTTCGGTCAGCCCCCAGGAACTGACCGTCCCGGCACAGCGGGTCAGGAGAGCTGTCAGGCGGCTGAGGGAAAAAGTCTCCAGAAGAGCGGTCAGATCCCGGTCTTCCTCGTGCAGCCAATCGGTGAGCACTTCCTGAAGATCATGTCCGCTCAGGCGGGCTTCGTCCTCGATGACCGGCGAAGAGGCCAGGCCCAGGGCCAGGGCGTTTTCCCGCACCAGACTCAGGGCGTAGCCGTGAATGGTGCCGATGTCGGCCCGGTCCAGGCGGGCGGCCTGGCTCCGCCAGAATTCCGCCTCGGCCGCGGCCCCGGAAGAGCGGGCCTGATCCTGACGGGCCCGGAAATTTTCAAAAAGCCGGCTCCGCAGTTCGGCCGCGGCTTTTTCAGTGAAAGTCAGGGCCAGGATTTCGGTAATGTCCAGGGGCGGGCGGGGAGAATCCGGGGACCGGCTTTCAAAGGCTTCGGCCAGGCGAAGGGTTACGGCCTCCACCAGGGTGTGGGTCTTGCCGCTGCCGGCCCCGGCAATGACGCAGAGATGATCCCGGCAACGGACCACGGCCTCCTGGGAGGGATTGAGAGAGCGCCCGCTCATGACTCGGGCCCGCCGCTTTCCGCTTCCGATTCGAGCCGGGGGCAGAGCAGGCTGTAGGGGCAGCAGGGGCAGGCGGTCCCGCTTTCCTGGAGCGGCGGATAGCTGCCCTGTTCTATCTCCCGCCAGGTCTGAATCAAGAGGCGCGGAAAATTGAATTCGTCGCTTTCCACCGGGCCGTCGGGGCCGCCCCGGGCCGTCAGGGCCATAATCGGGGAATCGCTGGGCGGGGCCGTCAGAGACGAAGAAGGTCCCTGGGCCTCCAGGATTTCGAAAGAAGCTGAAACCGGGCAGTTAAAGGCCCGGGAGGCGGCCAGGGCGTAGCACATCAGCGGCCAGACCTTGGGGGAGAGCCGGCCGTCGACCGGTTTGAAATTCAGGCCGGAATGGGCCCGGAGTTTGTAGTCGATGAGCTTCAGGCTTGGTTCGCCGCCGGCCTTCATGTCCAGCCGGTCGGCCCGGCCGCGCAGAAAAATGGATTCCCCGTGGCCCAGGGGCAGTTCCCAGGGGTTGAAGCCGTCCTCTTCCGGCCCGCCGAAGGACCATTCCAGGCGAAAAGGGCGGCTGGCCTCCCGGCCCATTTCCCGCTCCAGCCAGGCGCTCAACAGTTTCGGCAGCCGGCCGCGGCGGATCCGCCACAGCGGCCGGCGGCCCAGGGGGTCACGCCTTCCGGCCCGTTGGGCGGCCCGCTCCAGGATCTCCAGAATTTCCTCGCGGCTTTGCTGAAAATCGGCCTCTCCCGGCCAGGGCGGGCCGGGTTCACCGTTCCGGCCCAGGCGGCGGCGGAAAAATTCTTCCAGAACCTCATGCCAGAGGGTTCCTTCACTGCTGCGCGGCCATTCGTCGGCGGCCCGGCCGTCATCTTCCAGGCCCAGAGCCCAACGGCTGAAAAAAGCCAGGGGGCATTCGGCGAAGGAGGCCAGAAAATCAGGGGTCATCAGAGGGCGGCCCAGATGTCCGGGGCGCAGGCCCAGCCAGCGCCGGGCGCCGGAAGGGCCGGGGGCGGCCCCTTTTTTCAGGCGCCGCCAGCGTTCCCGGCGCCGCCGGAGCGCGGCCAGGGCGGCCAGATTCTCGGCGGTCCGCAGTTTTTCGGGCCACAGTTCCGGGGGGCGGCCGGCCAGGGCGGTCCACAGCTCATCCCGCCCGGCGGCCCGCGACAGGGGCGGCGCCGCCCGCCAGGGAAGATCCAGCTCATTGAGAGTGCCGGCCGGCCACAATTCCCGCAGCAGGGCCAGCAGGGGGGAGGGCAGAACCGCCCGCCCGTTTTCATCGCCGGCATGATAAAAAAGCCAGATCCGCTCTCTGGCCTGGGCCAGGGCGCCGGCCAGCATCAACTCTTCCTGGCGGTAACGGCTGGCGGCTTCGCTCCAGAGGGGACGGCCCAGGTTTTCGGCCGCCCCGGCCGCTTTGACGAATTCCTCCGGCCACCAGCGGGTCTCGGGCCCGGTTTGGGGGAAAATACGCTCATTGAGCCCCAGGAGAAAAATTTCATCGAAACGGCCGCCGTGAAGGTCGTAATAATTCAGAACCCTTACCCGCCCTTCGGCCCGGGCGTCGAAATTGAGGCGCCTGTCGGTCATCAGCCGTCTGAAAAGGGCGCTGAAACGGGCCGGCCCCGGCCGCGGCGCGGCCGGGTCCTTTAGGGCCCGGCCGAGCTTTTCCAGCTCTTCGGCCAGGGCCGAGGCGGCGGCCAGGTCGGCCCCCCGGATATTGTCGGGCCTCTCCGGGGCGGTCTGGAGGTCGCCGGGCCAGCCCAGTTCATTCAAAGACTCTTTAAACAGACGGATGAAGGCCGGCCAGTCCGGGGCCTGGTCCAGGGCCCGCCCCATTGATTTGAGATCTTTGAGGCGTTCAGCCAGCTTTTGGGCCAGAATCCCCTGGGGCCCCGACTGGTCGAAGAGCCTGGGCAGGTTTTCTTCAAAGCCGCCTCCGGCCCGCTGGTCGGTGATGCCGGCGGCCAGGGTCAGGGCCTGGATCTGGTCCGGGTCCAGCCCGGGGAAGCGGAAATAGGGCGAGCGCAGGAGCGACATCAGCCTGGACCGTTCCCAGTCTGAAGACCACAGGCCCAGCAAGTCCGTTACGGCCCGCACCGGGCCCTGATCCAGCAGGGTTTCGCCCCGGCGAAAGTGGAAGGGCAGGCCAAAACGCCGCCCCAGGTCGTCCAGATAGGGGCCGTAAGTTTCCAGATCCGGAACCACCACGGCCAGCCCTTCCGGCGGGCGACCCTCGGCCAGGCTTGCCTTGACCCGGCGGGCGGCTTCTTCAGCTTCCAGATAGGCGGTGGGGGCCCGCAGGAGGCTTAGAGAATCGCCGGGCAGGGGAGGGTCGGCCAGGCGCGAGGCGGGCGGGGCCAGGAGCATTTCGGCGGCATAGGCCAGAGCCGGCGGAGCCGTCCCCTGGCCGGGCGTTTCAAAAGACAGCGACAGGCCCGGGGCCGGGCTGGCTTCCAGTTGCCTTACCGTGCGCAGCAGGTCAAAGCCCGAGCCGTGTTCCAGCTCTTCTTCCAGAACCCAGGCCGGGAAGTTCAGTTTCAGTTCCAGCTTCAAGTTTTCGGCCAGAGCCAGCAGAAAGTCGGTTTCAAAGGGCGACAGACGGCTGGACCAGCCGCAGGCTATTTCGCTGACCCCGTCCAGGGCCCGGAACCTGGCGCCGCCCCGCAGCCGTTTCAGCAGTTCGCGCCGACGGCCGCCCCGGCTCAGCCGGCCGCGCAGCTTCAGTTCCCGGTCCCGCTGTCGGCCCAGATCAGCCATCAGTCGGCCCAGAGGCCCGGGGGGCAGTTCAGCCACTCTGGCCCAGGTCAGGCCGCCGGCGATCAGCCGGTCCAGGCCGTCGCCCAGATCTTCGGCCAGCCGGTCCAGGGCCTTCTGGCCGGGGTTTTGGCTTTCAGGCCAGATCGTAAGGGCCGCCGTCCGGGCCAGGGGCTCAAGAATGAAGGCGTGTATCAGGGGATCGATTTCCGCGGCTGGCAATTCCAGGCCCAGCAAAGTCTCCAGCGAACTGAAGGTTTCCAGGCGGGGGGCCAGGCGCCGGGGGAAAATCCGCCCTTCGGGTTCCAGACGGGCCGCGGCCATCAACTGGTGTTCCAGTTGGGAGCGCGCCAGTTCATTGGGGGCCAGCCAGATAAGTTCCGGGGAGAAGAAAAGGGCCGTGATTTCCGAAGCAGGGTCAGTCATCAGGTAGTTTTAAAGTTTCCCGCTGAAGACGGCCAGGAGATCCAGTCTGAGTCTGTTTTCCAGTTTCACGACAATGTGGAAAGCCTGATCCGCCTCGCCCGGAGGGGGGAGGGTTTGACCGCTGAGGTCATCAGGCGGGCTGAAGTTCATGTCAAAGCCGTGTTCCGACCAGTCGGCTCCGGTCAGGCCGATGATAATATTCAGAAACTCACTTAAAAGGTTGAACGGGCCCCGATCTTCCGCAATCAAATCCGGGCTCAGGTCCAGATGGCTGGCCAGGGCCGACAGGAGGGGCCGGGAGTCTTCTTTTCGCGCCGAAGCGCACAGCACATAGCCGCCCCCCCGGCTTCCTCCGCTGAAAACGCCCTCGAAATTAATGCGGACGGCCAGTTCGCAAGAGGGCAATTCCTGGGGGCGCGGGCTGACTTTAACCTCGGTCGGGTGAAGATTGCTGGTGCGCCTGATGACCTCGGCGGCATGATTGCCCAGTATTTTGGCGTATGATTCATACATGGTCCATAACCTTAGGATTATTGCCTGAAGCCCTTGAAATCAGTGGCGCGCCCAGCAGGATTCGAACCTGCAACCTGCGGCTTAGAAGGCCGTTGCTCTGTCCGGTTGGGCTATGGGCGCTTTTTTGATTTGCACAGTCGTCCCTTAACGATATTGATTGCCGGCGACGTATTG
>JAISFR010000048.1 GCA_031263565.1 Candidatus Adiutrix sp.
TCGAAGGCTTCAGCCATCTCGTTACCTCCATGACTGCTCCGATTGCTTCCGGCTGGAGCGTTAGTTGCCGGGTGGGGCTTGCACCCACTGGATGAGGCGCACCTTTCCACGGCGCACGCGACTCTCAAAGTACGCCCGATTATAAAAATAGCCGGTCGCCCCGGAGAGGGCGACGGAGCGGAGCGACCGGTTCGGTCGGCCAATCCGTCCCCTGCCGGGCAAAAATCGCCCTTCTTGCCCGGCTGCGACCAGAGCACTTGAAGATGGAAAGCTACTTTGAGAATCGCTGCCTCAAATCAGCGAATCTGGGTCGCGGTGGACCCCTGCCCTGGTTTTCCAGCGGCGATGACCCCACATCCACTGGTCGGGATATTTTTGAATATGCTCCCCCAGCCAGTCGTTTAGCTGCCGGGCCTCGGCCAGAAGGCCTTCCTGGGAACCGTCCGGTCCTTTATCCTCCAGAGGCGGGAAAATGGTCAGATAGTGGCGGCGGCCGGCCCTTCGAAACAAAATCAGCACGATCCTGGCCCGGCCGTGCCTGGCCAGGCGCACCGGCCCGAGATTGGTGACCGCCTCCCGGCCCAGAAAGGGCAGAGAGACTCCCGCGCTGTCCCCGATGGCCGCCTGGTCGATCAGCGTGCCCATAACCCCGCCCCGCTTCAGAACCATCAGCATGTCCCGGGCGCCGCCGCTTTTGGCGATAAAATCGTTGCCCAGACGGGTCCTGATCCTTTCGACCAGAGCATCCAGCCAGTCATGTCCCGACTTCTGGCCGACAACATTGAAATGAAAGCCGAAAAGCCGGGCCAGATATTGGCTCATGATCTCCCAGTTGCCCATATGCCCGGTGACCAGCATCAAGCCGCGCCCCTCCCGCCGGCTTTCGGCCAGAAGGGCCTCCAGCTTTTCCCGCTCGCCTTCCACCTGGCAGTATTTTTCGAAGGGCTTCAGGCCCCGGTGGTAGAAGCAGATGGTCTCCCAGCCGCCGCGCCCGAGATTGGCAAAAACCTCCCGGGCGGTGGCCCGGGCGTTCAGGTCGGCCGGCAGGCTCCCCGCTTCCTTGACCATCTCAATATTGGCCACGGCAATTCGGCGCCGCCGGGCCCACAGGTAAAAAACCAGCCGCCCGCCGGCGGCCCCCCAGGCCAGCCCCAGAGGGGCGGGCAGCCAGGCCAGCGGCCAGGTCAGCGCCGTCACCAGACCCACAATCAAAGTAAGGCGCCGGGATCTCAGCCGCGCCTGGTGTTTTTTTTCTTCCATATTGTCCCGATCAGGCCTCAGCGCGCATTTATTCAATCGTTCAATCGTTTTTTATCTTACGGAAAAAGTCCGGGCCGGTCAATTGTCTTTTGAATTCTCATCAAGGCGGTTTCGTTTGACCGCGGCCGGGCTGAGAGACCGCCCTGGAATTTTCATTTTGGGGGCTGGAAATAATTATCGACAATTATAGTGCAATTTATATTTATTTATACTATAATAATTCTTCAATAACAGGCTCCTTTTTATTTCCGCAAAATCGTCCGGCTATGATAACATGAAAAGCGCGATGACTCGTACGCCGTCAAGGTTTAAATCGTAAATTGAAATGTTGATTGCGAAGCAATCAACCCCTAATCCAAAGCCCTGAAAACGGGCGGAAACGAGTGGGCATGTCGTTGATTTTTCAAGTCGTCAGCGGGTTGGGAACTTTTCTCCCCGAAGATCCGAAAGCCGCGGAACAGCAGCGGGACCAGCTGCGCCAAATCGTGGCTCAGGCGGAAGACGGTGAGCAAAGCCCCAAAAAAATCATTCGGGCCATTAAAAATATGATCGGCAAAGACCCGCTCTTTCTCAGGGGCTATGCCCTGGCCGGCGAGATTCTGGGCAATGCCGGGGAAGATGATAAAGCTTCGGAACTTTACGTCAAAGGCTGCCGGGCGACCCTGAAAATCATCCCGGAGACCTACCAGGGGCCCCTGGATCTGGACAATGCCGATGTGCAGTGCTTTCTAAGCTGCCACGCCGGCTATGTCGAGGCCCTGGTGGCCAAAGGCGATTACGCCGCCGCCCTGGAGGCCTCCCACCGGCAGTTGGCCTTCGACCCCGACGACCAGTTCGACCGGCGACGGGAACTGGGCGAGCTGTCCATCATGACCGGCCGGCTTGACGAGGCTGAAAGCATCCTGAACGCCCAGTTGGAAGAGCGGGCCACGGCCTGGTACAGTCTGGCCTACCTGGCCCTTCAGAACCACGACTTTGTAACGGCCGCCACCCGCCTGCGCCGGGCCTTTGTCCTGGCGCCCTATGCCGTGGATTTTCTGACCGGCCGTCTGACCGCCCCCAATATTTTCTGGGAACAGGGCCCCCGGGCGCCCGAACCCCACGACGACCTCCTGTATGTGGAAATGCTGGGGGGCGATCTGTGGAGCGAAAACAAGACGGCCAGTGAATTTATCATCTGGCTGTCCCAGACCGCCAGCGCCCTGGGCGAAAGGTCGGCCATGGTCTCGCTGTCCGAGAGATGTTTCGTCGACGAGATCAGCGACGAGGAGGCCGAGATGGAGTTTCGGGCCCTGTGGGCTTCCATTGACGCCGACTCCAGCACCCGCCTGACCCGCCGGGTGCGCGACCCCCGGGAAGGCCGGGAGCTCTATCCCTGGGAAATGCTGGCCCTGGACCAGGCCCGCTCCATGGAAGAAGACCAGGATCCGGATGAAGAGGCGGACGACGACGAGGATTGATCTCTGAAGACGCCCTTCAGGCGGCGCCCGGCCGTTTAGGCCTGGCCTGACATATTTTGCGTTTATTGAGGTTTGATTGATGGAAAAGCGGAACGCCTACCAGATTCTGGCCGAGCGCGGCTATATTTACCAGTGCACCAACGAGGCCGGGCTGATTGAACTGTTCGACAAAGAAGTGGTCACCGCCTATGTGGGCTTCGACATCACCGCCGATTCGCTGCACGTGGGGCACATGCTGCCCATGATGGCCCTCTCCTGGCTGGACCGTTGCGGTCACCGGCCCATCACCCTGATGGGCGGCGGCACCTCCATGATCGGCGACCCCAGCGGCCGCACCGAATCGCGGCAGCTCATGACCCGGGAAAGCATTCTTTCGAACATGGCGGGCATCCGGCCCCAGGCGGCCAGGTTCCTGAGCCTGCATCAGGGCGGACGGGCCCTGATGATCGACAACAGCGACTGGCTGCTGAACCTCAACTATCTGGAATTCCTGCGCGACGTGGGCCGGCATTTTTCGGTCAACCGCATGCTGGCCGCCGAAAGCTACAAAAGCCGACTGGAAGAAGGCCTGACCTTCATGGAATTCAACTACATGGTCATGCAGGCCTACGACTTCTGGATACTCTATAAGCAAGAAGGCAACAAGCTCCAGATGGGCGGGCAGGACCAGTGGGGCAACATTGTGGCCGGCGTCGACCTCATTCGCCGCCTGGGCGGGGACGAAGCCTTCGGGGCCACCATTCCGCTGCTGCTTGACCCCAAAACCGGGGCCAAATTCGGCAAGACCAACGCCGGCGCCGTCTGGCTGGACAAGCACAAGACCCCGGTCTTTGATTTCTATCAATTCTGGCGCAACACCGACGATCAGCAGACGGCCAGCCTCCTGAACCTCTTCACTTTTCTGCCCCTGGAAGAAACCCGCTATCTGGCGGCCCTGCCCGGCCGCCTGGTCAACCGGGCCAAGGAAATCCTGGCCTACGAGGTCACGGCCATGTGCCACGGCCGGCCGGAGGCCGACCAGGCCTATCTGGCCGCCATCCGGACCTTTGGAGCGGCCGACCCGGCCGGCGAAGTCCGGACCAGCTCGGCCGCGGCCTCTTTGACGGCGGCCGACGCCCAGGCTGAAATTCCCTCGGTCAAGGTCAAGCTGGCCACCCTGGAAGAAGCCGCTTGCGCCGACCTCTTCGTTCTGGCCGGCCTGGCCGACTCCAAAAGCGAGGCCCGGCGGCTGATCCGCCAGGGCGGGGCCTATCTCAATGAAGTTCAGGTTTCGGAAAAGGCCGAAAACGACCCGGTCAAAGGCGCCGACTGGCTGGCCGGCGGCCAGGTCACCCTCCGGGCCGGCAAAAAACGTTACAAAAAGATTCTGGTGGATTGAAAAATGCCCGTTAAGGAATGGCCCCTTCTGGCCGACGAGGAAATTCTCAAAACGCCGGTCTTCACCCTGCGCCGGCACAGTTGCCTTTCCCCCAAAGACGGCCGGTCCAAAGACTTCACCGTTCTGGACGTGCGGGAATGGGTCCAGGTGCTGGCCGTCACCGAAGACCGTCAGGCGCTTTTGGTGCGCCAGTTCCGCGAGGGCGCCCGCCGCCTGAGCCTGGAACTTCCCGGCGGGGTGCAGGAAGCCGGGCAAAGTCTGGAGGAGACCGCCCGGCGGGAACTGATGGAAGAAACCGGTTATTCGGCCGAAAACTGGCGCCGCCTGGTCACTTTCAGGGCCAACCCGGCCATTCAGAACAACAGCGCCCATGTTTTCGTGGCCGAGGGCGCCCGCCTGACCGGCCGCACCAATTTCGACGAAAACGAGGACCTGGACCTGATCAGCCTCCCCCTGGACTCGCTGAAGGCTATGGTCCTGGACGGCCGCATCGACCACGTGATCATGGCCGCCGCCATATTGTTTTATTTCAACAGCCTTTAGGGACACTCCGAAAATTAGCCGGTTCTCATTCCAGTTCTGTTTGAGGTGAACGCATGAAAAAAATGTTCAAGGGTCTGGCTCTCTTTCTGCCGCTGATCTTTCTGGCCGCCTGCCTCAGCGGCAAAGCCATGGAGGTCAACTACACCGTCCGCTCGGCGACCGCCCTGAAAGACTACACGGTCTATCTGCTGGTCAACGACCAGCGCTCTTCCAACGACCTGGTGGGCCCCACCGCCCTTGACCGGGGGCTCTTCGAGGAACTGCGCGGCGGCCGTTTCGACTTGAAAGTCACCATGCCCGGCGCCCGGGAAGTGACCGTCACCAACCTCTCGGTCGTGGAGGCCGTGCGTGAGGCCGCCAGCCGCCGGCTTCAGTCCCAGGGCGTGAGCACCACCGACCAGCGGGCCGCCGCCCACCTGACCGTGGAAATCAACATCGACCAGTTGAACATCGACCTTCAGGGCAGCGACCTGGTGGCCAGTGTGGCCCTCGACTCCCTGATCTACCGCGATCAGAGTTCGGTGGCCAAATCCAACGCCCGGGCCACCTCCAACCGCATGAAACTGATAGGCGGCGCCGGCGGCGCCACCGTGCTCTCCGAAGCCCTGAGCCAGGCCCTGAACGATCTGGATTTTGGCGGCATTAATCGATTTTGAAGCGCCGGCGGCCCGGCCCTCGGACCAGTTTAAATATGCCTGCCGGGGAATACCTGCTTCCCCGGCAGGCTCCTGGATAACGCAATGCCATCGCGCTTCACTGTCTGATGTTAAAGGATGAACGTCTTGACAATATCCAGACCCAATGGCCGCAAATGCCTGACCCGCCATCGGCTGAAGGGGTGAAAAGGTGATATGCTCTTAATTAAATTTGAGCCAAAAGTCCGCTATTATCGGCCGATTGTTGCAGGACATTAAGATAGCCAGCCCAGAGCTTCAATCCATAATAATCAAAGAAGGTGGAAATGTAGCCTCCGTTATATTGCTGGGCCGACAGCCTGATGTTGTCAAGCAGCGCTTTGAAACTTTTGGTTCCACCTTTCACCGTGCCCGGCCTCCCGATGGTGGGAAAAATCGACTCCCAGCCGAAACCGCGCAGATGAGTCGTCAACAGTTCCGGCAGCGCGCGTGTCTCCGTCTGACCTTCGGTGATGATGACGAGGTTCGGCTTAGGCATGGTCTGGCCCCGCCTGAATAACGTTTTTTAACCACAGTTCCCCCATGGAATATTCTTCCAGCCAGGCGGTCAGGGGGGAGCGCTCCAGGCGTTCGAAAGTGCTTTCGCCGCTACGGTTGTGAACTACAATAACGTCCTCCGGCTCCATGGTTCGCAACAGGTCGGGCGATTGGGTGGTCACTATCAGTTGCGTTTTCTGCGCCGCGCTGTGCATCAGCCCGGCCAGGAAATCCAAGGCGTTGGGGTACAGGCCCAATTCAGGTTCATCGATGATGATAGTTGACGGCGGGTCCGGCTGCATGAGAACGGTCATCAGGGCCAGACCGCGCAAGGCGCCGTCGGACATCTGCCAGGGCTGATAAATATAATGGGAGCCCCGCTCGCGCCAGCACAAGCGCAGCAGACGGTCCGGGGTCGTGCCGTTCGACTCCGGCTCCAGTACGAAGTCCTCGAAGAGCGGCATTATAAAGCGCATGGATGAGGCGATTTTTTCATACGCCCGCGAGTGCTCTTTTTTCAAGCCCCATAGAAAAGCCGGCAAGTTGGAACCATCGGCGAACAGCTCCTTATGATTGTAAATGGAAGCCGCTTTACGCAATGGGGCGAACGGCGAGGTGTCGTGAAAATGATAAACGCGCCATTTGGAGATAGTGTTGCGAATATGTTTCTCGGCTATTTTAAGGTTCACTGTCGTGCCTATTTTAATGGCGGCGCCAAGATTTGACTCTTCAGGCTTTGCCATATCAGCTTCAATGGGCTCCCCTTCAATACGGGAGCCATCCGGGCGAATCAAGGCCACGGCTTCGCCTTTGATCATCACCGATCCATTAACTGTCGGAAGCAAAGAGAACGCATACTCCAGATCGGAAAGAAAAACTCCAATCTCTATTGAGGGCGTCCTTTTTGTCCCGCGAAAAAAGAAAGTCTCGGCCTGTCCATATTGCCCGACATATTCGCCAAGGCCCTTCACAGCGATGCGTTCCATGACTCGGAAGAAATCCACGAAATTGCTTTTCCCCGCCCCGTTGGCTCCGATCAAAATATTCAAGCCCGGATTGAGAACAAAATCTTTTAAACTTCGGAAAGATTTGAAGCCTTCGATGGAAATTTTTTCCAAGGGGGTTTTCAGGCGCCCTTTCATATCATTCTCCTGCAAGCTGGTCGAAGGGGAAAAGTTCGCCGGTGGCCTTCTGAAATCTGGATGAACAAGTTTATCATTTGCCTAACTTGGCTGACGCGGCGCAGACTCAAGTCGAGGGATCTCTCGCCCCTGGCGGTCAGGCGGTCCACCTTCACTCTGTACCAGCCGAATGTGCCATCCCAAAGCTTTTCAAGCCCGGCCACTGGGATATCCAAGCTCGTTCATTGCTTCGGAACATCTCTGGGGCGCCGAGACTTTGAACGACTTAACCGCCTCAAGACCATTGCTGTTAAGACAACTCCTGCCAAGATACATATGCCCAAATTTATATTGCGCTCCCGCTTCTCCTTTTGCCGCTTTAGTGCGGACTTGGCGCTCCAATTCCCTTTTTCCGCAGCTAGCCGATACCACTTCTCCGCTTCCGCTTCACTTTGTTTTATGCCGAATTTGCCATATTCGTACATCCACCCGATTGAGTACATCGCCTCGGTATGCCCCTGGGCCGCTGCGAGTTCAAACCACTTCAGCGCCTCAATGGCGTTGCGGTAATTTTTTCTCCCAAAGTTGTATTGTGCCTCCGCATCACCGCTTTCCGCAGCCAGGCGGAACCACTTCATAGCCTCGGCATTATCATGTCTGACGTTTTTACCTTCTTTATACATTGACCCAAGGGCTATTTGCGCCTTCACATCGCCATTTTCCGCCGCCAGTTTGATCTGCCTGGCCGCTTCTATTTCACTGGGATCGCATTCGCTTACAATTGGAGGCTTAATGTGGCCATTAGTAACCATGCGCGAGTACGGGCACAACACAAAGCGGTCTTCGATATCAGTCCCTATTTTGGCAGCTATGGTTCCTTTGTTGCCGCTTCTATAATTGGGGGCGCAGGTTGTGAATAGGAATTTTATTGGGATTTCTTCGCCTTGGCGAACCCTGGCGTCAGATGTCTTTATAACCCGCACAATTTTTGCAGCAGTCGTTCTTCCAAACCGTGTTGAATTGGCGCCCGTCAAGATAACTTCCGCAATCACATCAACATCAGGCGGCAATTCGACCAGCCTCTCCGCATCTGATGGCTTTTGGCCAAGCCTTTCTAAGAAAAGCGTGTACTCCAGGTGTCCTCCCCTACAAGCATGCATCTGCGGCGGCACAACAAACAGGAAGCAAAAAACAAAGGCGATGAGCTTGAGCGGCAGCCGAAGCATTTTCGGTCTCCAATTTTTGCGGAGCATTCACAAGCCATTAAGAGGCTGTGAAATAACCTATACGTTTTCCTGGCCAGGCGCTCTTACTTTTGCCGGATTGCTGGCGGCCTCGGAAAAGACCGAGATCATGATTCAAGCACCTTAGCCGCCTTGGCCAATTCCCCGATAATGGGAATACTTTGCGGGCAGGCCGTTTCACATTGGCCGCACTCTGTACAGTCGGAGGCCTTCCCGGCGCCCATCGTCTCCCAGCCGTAGATTTGCCGGGCCGTGTCCAGGTCGTGATAAAGCAGGTAATCATTCATCACCTTGAAAGTGCCGGCGATGGCTATATGCTGCGGGCAGCCTTTCAGGCAATAATGGCAGTCCGTGCAGGGAATTTGCGGAATCTCGGCCAGGGCCGCCCGGGCTTTCTCCACCACGGCCAGTTCATCCTGGCTTAGCGGCTGAAATTTTTCCATATAGGAAAGATTGTCTTTCATCTGCTCCAAATCGGACATGCCGCTGAGCACGGTGATGACCCCCTCGAGCGAGGCGGCGTAGCGGATGGCCCAGGAGGGAATGGAGGCCTTGGGGTTGGCCTGCTTGAACAGGCCGGCGACCTTCTCCGGCAGATTGGCCAAAGCCCCGCCTTTGACCGGCTCCATGACGATAACGGGCTTACCGTACTTCCTGGCTACTTCATAGCATTTTCGGGACTGAATGATGCCGCTTTCCCAGTCTGAATAATTGATCTGCAACTGAACAAATTCCATTTCAGGATGCCGGGCCAGCACTTCCTCCAGGCGGGCGGCGGTGGCATGCATTGAAAATCCAAGATGCCTGATCCGCCCCGCCCGCTTTTGCCCGGCCAGGAAGTCCCAGATTCCGAACTGCTCAAACGATTCGGTTCGGCCCACACCCAAGTTGTGCAGCAAGTAAAAATCAAAAAACTCCACGCCGGTTCTTTTTAAGGATGTCCAGAACATATCCTGAGCTTCCTGAGCCGTTTTCGGCCCGAACCAGGCCGCCAGCTTGGTGGCCAGTTGATAGCTGTCCCTGGGGTGGCGGTCAACCAGAGCTTTCTTGATGGCCTCTTCAGACCGACCGTCATTATAGACATAAGCGGTGTCAAAATAGCTGAACCCTTTTTCAAGGAACAAGTCCACCATTTGTTTGACCTGCTCCACATCTATTTCCCCGCTGATTTGCGGCAGACGCATTAAGCCGAAGCCCAGTTTTTTGATGTTTTCCCCCAAGAATGTCATTGATTGCCTCCCTTGCTCATTTCACTGATTGCCACCAATCGGCAAATATTTGCTCATGGTCGTCAAGGTCAACGATTTGCCCCATGACCGGGGTGAGCAGCCTGTAGTCATTATTGTCGGAAGCCTTGGACAGCCTGATAAAGGGGTCGTCCCAACTGTGATAGGCGATGGAGAATTTGCCGACATGGGCCGGGAGTAAGGCTTTGGCCTTTAAATCATTGGCCGCGAGCGCCGCTTCTTCCGGATTCATATGGGTATACGGCCACTTGGGGTCGTATTGCCCGCTATCGAGAACGGCCAAATCAAAGCCATCGAAAGTCCGCCCGATTTCCTCAAAGTGAGGGCCGTAGCCGCTGTCGCCGCTGACAAAAATCTTGCGGTCGGCGCTTTCCAGGGCGAAGGCGGCCCACAGGGTTTTGTTTCTGTCCAGCCAGCGGCCGGAATAGTGCTCAGCCGGCAGAATGCTGATTTTTACCGGCTCGGTCTCCAGCACCTCGTTCCAGTCGCCTTCCCTGATAATTTCGGCCGGGAAACCCCAGTGCCGGAAATGGGAACCAAGTCCCAGCGGAACGACGATATTTTTGATTTTGGATTTCAGGGCCGACACTGTCTGGTAATCAAGATGATCCCAATGGTCATGGGTAATCAAGAGATAATCTATCTCCGGCATATCCTTCGCCGCAAAAGGGTTGGCGCCGGGAAAAGCCTTGTTGACGAAAGAGACCGGCGCGGCGTAGTCGCTGAAAACCGGGTCGATCAAAATACTGCGGCCGCCAAGTTGGATAAAAAAAGAAGAGTGGCCCAGCCAGACCACGACCTCCCTATTCCTGTCCAGACCTTTCAAATCCGGTTTTTGGCTCGGCACATCCTGAACCGGCGCGGCCCGCTCCCTTTCAGAAAATAGAAAATTCCAAAAAGACTTCAGCCGGCCGTCGCTGTTTATCACCGGAGGTCTCTGGATGCTGTTTTTAAACTCGCCGTCCCGGTAATTTGGCGATTGGGCCATTCGGGCCAGATGATCACCCTGGGGATTGAGACCGAACTTGGTCTGCCGCAAGAACATAAATCCTCCCCCCAGGCCCAGGGCCATTAAAAGGCCGATAGCGATCAAAATTCCAACGGCAATCTTTTTAGCTGACTTTCCGAGCTTCATTCATCTATAGCCTATGGGCGCGCAGCCGGGAATAAAAGGTCTGACGCCGCCCGGGCCGCCGGCCTCAATAATCAAACGCGAGGCCAGGACCTTGGCCGCTTCCGGGCTCAGGACCCCCTCGGTCTCCAGGGTCAGATCGGCCAGAGCGGCCACCCGGCCGGCGCTTTTTTTGACCGGCTCTTTTTTGTTTTTAAGCATGATGAAAAGGCCCGGTTGGACGACCTCGCGAAGGCTGTTGGATTCTCCCAAAATCAGGCTTTCCTGGGCCGGCCCGTTCAAAACAGACAAAAAGGCCCTGAAGCCGGGGGCCAGGGAAGTCCGGCCGGCCCTGAGCCAGAAAACCCTGTCAGCCCCGGCGGCCAGTAGCCTCGAGGTATCCTTGGCGGATGAGGGATCGGTTTGCTCTTCCAAGACAAAGGCCCCCTCAAAGGAGCAGGCGCCGCAGCCTTCTCCTCCCCGGTGGCAACCGGGGGCGGAATGGTCCACAGAGGTTACCTTCAGAGCGACCAGGGGGAACCGCCGCTTTTTGACGGCCTCGATCAGGGCGCAGGCGGCGACGGTCTTGCCTGCGTTTCTTCCCGCCGAGCCGAGGAGAAGCAAAGAGGGGGCCTTTATTATTTCTTTTTCCATACCTGCTTCACATATAGTATCTCTGTCCGGTCCCGGCCGGTTCTCCGGCCGTCAACCTGGCTTGTCGGCTTCCTGGTCAGGGCTGTGTTTATGGTAGCCGGGTTTCAGGCTTTTGTCAAAACAGAGTTCCCAGGGTAATTGCGGGGACAGCCATCCTTGCCTTTGCTTTGAAGAAATACTATTATGTCAGCACGGAATATGAAGGAGGCCAGATCAGGTTCAATGTTTAAAAATGGCACAAATGTGTGACATTATTTATAAATTTTGACCCTGACACAGTCATTTTCGTTGGCAACGGCAAAGGCGCGGACGCTCTAATCCCTTTCTGGAAAAGGCTCGGCCGATCGTGGAGCGATAGTTGCCGGGTGGGATTTTCACCCACTGGATGAGGCGCATCTTTCCACGGCGCACGCAATTCTCAAAGTACGCCCGATTATAAAAATAGCCGATCGCCCCGGAGAGGGCGACGGAGCGGAGCGACCGGTCAGGTCGGCCAATCCGTCCCCTGTCGGGCAAAAATCGCACTTTTTGCCCGGCTACGGCCAGACCACTTGAAGATGAAAAGCTACTTTGAGAATCGCTGCCTTAGGGCAAGTCGCGCGGCATTGTCCAGTGCGGACACGTATAATCGCTGGTTGATCGGGGATATATACATCTAAATGCTATATTGGGGCCATATTTTCCAGCGTTTGTCAATTGACCAAAAACAGCGACTGACCTATCATAAAAACCATAGAAACCTGGATAATTCAACCCCGATAACCGATAACCCTGTGTCTTGATCAATGGCCTCGGCACCGGCCCGTTGAAAAACGTATCAAGTAAGCAGCCGTAAACGGTACGCCAAAGCGACGTAGCGATGTCCTGAATTCCACTGATTGATCGCCCCGCGACCAATCCGCAGACAGCTTCGCCTTAAAACTGGAACAATAACCACATATCGGCCCCGCCCTGGGCGGAGCCTCGAGGGAGATCTGTGCCATGAAAGAGATTCGCATGCATGGGCGCGGTGGACAAGGTGTTGTCAAATCCGCCCAGGTGATCGTGCAGACCGTGGTCGGCGACCATAAGTACGCTCACTTCATACCTTTTTTCGGAGTGGAACGCAAAGGGTCGCCGGTCTACGGCTTCCTGCGGCTGGATGATCAGGACATTCGCTTGAAATGCCAGGTCTACGAACCGGATATCCTGATGATCTTCGACGACACTCTCCTGAGCCTGCCGCAAACATTTGATGGTTTCAAGGCCGGTGGAACGATCATTTTGAATACCTGCGTGAACCGTCAGGCGGTCAAACTGCCGACCACGGCCAGGCGGGTGGCCCTGGTCGACGCCACCGGCCTGGCCCTCAGCAGGCTAGGCCGCAATATCCCTAACACGGCCATGCTGGGCGCCTTCGCCAAAGTGTGCGACCAGGTCAACTGGGAGAGCCTGAAAAAACAGATTGCGGCCTCTTTCGGCGAAAAAAACGTCGAAGCCGCCCAGGCGGCCTATGAGGCGGTGGCCGTTTCCTGACGGAGAATTGAAGTGAGCGTTTTTCGGCCCTTTGTGGATGAGAGGTTACCCATACATTGAGCCGTTTAAGCGGCGCATGGCCCTTTCCGGGGCCAGGAGAGGTTTGCGATGGAATCCCGAGCTTTTATCACCCCCATCGGCCAGGAAGGCCTGTACGTCCTGGATACCGCCAGTTGGCGGACGGTGCGGCCGGTCATGGATAAGGAAAAGTGCATCGAATGCGGGCTGTGCCTGGTCATCTGCCCAGTCATGTCCATTCGGCGCGACGACAATAGGAAATATTACATCTCTTACACCCAGTGCAAGGGCTGCGGGCTCTGCGCCAAGGAGTGCAACAAAAAAGCCATTGAAATGCAAAAAGAGGGGTGTCATCTATGAGCAGCGCCTCGATTAAAGCGGTCAGCGGCAACACCGCCGCCGCCCTGGGGGCCGCCCTGTGCCGCCCGGACCTCATCGCCGCCTATCCCATCACCCCCCAGTCTTCGGTGATCGAATACTTGGCCGGCATGATTGCCAACGGCCAGCTGGATTCGACCATGATCCAGGTGGAATCCGAGCACTCGGCCATGAGCGTGGTCCAGGGCGCGGCCGCGGCCGGCGGGCGGGTCTTTACGGCCACTTCGGCCCAAGGCTTAGCTTTGATGTATGAGCCTTACTTCCGCATGTCCACCCTGCGCCTGCCGATGGTCATGGCCGTGGCCTGCCGGGAAATGACTTCCCCGGAAACCATCTGGAGCGGCCAGCAGGACGCCATGAGCGTTCGGGAAGCCGGCTGGATTCAGATTCATGTTGAAAACAACCAGGAGATACTGGATATGCTCCTCCAGGGCTGCCGCCTGTCGGAAGACCGCGAAATTCTGCTGCCGGTCAATGTCTGCTATGACGGCTTCTTCCTGTCCCACCTTTATGAACGGGTGGCAATCCCGGCCGCTGAAAAGGCCGACGAATACCTCAGCGGCTCCGCGCCCCAGGACCCCATGCTGGACCCCCAAGACCTCCGTTCACTGGATCCGCTGACTCCCGGCAACATTCTGATCAAATACCGCCAGAACCACCTGGCCGCTCTCCAAAAGACCCTGAACAAGCTCGAGGAAGTCGACACCCGTTTCCAACAGGTCTTCGGCCACTCCTGGGGCGGGGCGGTGGAGGAATACCGTTGCCAAGATGCGGATTACATCCTCTTGACCATCGGCTCCATGACCGGCACGGCCCGGGTGGCTGTCGACCTGGCCCGGGAAAGGGGTCTGAAAGTTGGCCTGCTCAAGGTCCGCTGCATGCGGCCCTTCCCGGCGGAAAAGATCGCCGCCGCCCTGGCGGGCAAGAAAGCCTGGGCCGCGGCCGACCGCAGCGTTTCCTTCGGTTGGAACTCGGGCTCCCTGTATTCGGAAGCGCTGGCCTGCGCCCCGAAAGCCGCCCCCCATTTCTCAATCATCGGCGGTCTGGGAGGGACGGACATTTCCTTGGGCGAATTGTCGCAGATGATCGACCGGCTCGGAGCCGGCCAGTTCAGCGACGGGGAAACCCTTTGGCTGGAAAAGAAAATATGAGCGGAAGGTAGGAGAGTTTATGAATTACTTGGATATTATTGCGGAAAAGCCTGATATGGTCACCCCGGGCTGCAGCGCCTGCCAGGGCTGCGGAGCGGAACTGATCCTGCGC
>JAISFR010000081.1 GCA_031263565.1 Candidatus Adiutrix sp.
GACGTGGCGGGGACTGGAAACGTGGTCCGAATGGGACCGGCGCGCCAGTCTTCGACCCTACCGACGAGCGGGATGTGGAAACGGAGCCACGGCCACCGCGCCACATCTCGACTCTACTGGATTTGAGGCCCCCTGGAAATTCGGTCGGCCCCGGTCCTGGCCGCTGGAAACGGCAAAGGAGATCGATCGATCTCCTTTGCCGCCTTTGGTGAACCATTTCTTTCATTTGGCGGGTATTCAGCTTATAGGCGCCTCCTTTCGTCAGGGGCGGGCAGTTCTTCCGCCCAGGTGATGTTGAGGATCAAATCACCCTTCAAGCCCAGGCGGGCGTTGTAGCGGCCGGCCGGCCGCTTGCGGATGACCCGCCGGCCGCCCTGGCCGTCGTTGACGGTGATGTCGATTTCACTGTTGTCAGGCGGCGGGCCTTCAGCGCGGCAGTCCTCGCAGAGCGAGGCCTCGTAGGAGGATTTGTCCCGGCGCCAGCGGTAGACCAGGCCCTGACCCTGACAGGTGGGGCAGACTTCCTGAACCGGCCAGGGCAGGGCCGGCGGAAAATCCTGTTCCCGGGGATAGATCAGGCAGAGCTGGTAACAGACGCTCAGGCCGTCTTCCCCGCGGCTCTGAATGAGCCATTTGTCGCCGGGCCAGGCGCCGGACGCGCTTGAACCCTGGCCGACGGCCCCGGCCGGCCGGCCGCTCAGGGCCGTCAGCTCTTCCGGACCGTTGCCGCTGATATTCAAAACCTGATAAACATTATTAGACATGGCGGGCCTCATTCTGTTGAGAGTTCTTTCTTGACCTTTACTTAAGCAAGGCCTGTGCCATTTAATAAATTGCTTTTTAATTCAATGTTTTATCTTAATTCAGGTGCCGAGATGTGAAAGCCGCCGCACAGCGGGGGCTGGTCGGCCGGCCCTTCGAAAAAGGGCCGTTTGGTACTATAAATAATGAATTCAATATGTTATTTAGCGTAAATATGCTTTTACAGGTGACTGTGCATCATTATGCGCACAAAATATTGACGCTCGAGCCAAATTGCCCCCCACATGAGGGAGGGATGAAGTATAATGGGAGCATGAAGTTCAGTGAATTGATAAGCGCCGGCCAGACCGTGGCCGTCATTGGCGGCGGCGGCAAAACCGGGCTCATCGAAAAGCTGGAGACCGCCCTCCATGAGGCCGGCCGTCCGGCGCTGGTCAGTGTGACCACCCGTTTGGGCCGGGAGCAGTTGCCGCACCTGGCCAGGGTCGAGGCCGGCTCCCCGGACGAGGCCCTGGCCGCCGCCGAACGGGCGGCCCGGGGCGAAAGGCTGCTTCTGGCCGGCCCGTTTAAGCCGGATAATCTGACCTTGAATAAATTTTCCGGCCTGCCCCCGGCCTGGTTTCCGCTCGTCCGCCGGGCTCTCGGGCCGGAACTGAGCATTCTGGTGGAGGCCGACGGTTCCGCCGGGCGGCCTCTTAAAATACACCGGGCCGGCGAGCCGGCGCCGCCGCCCGGGGCCGACCGGCTCATTGCGGTGCTGGGGCTGTCGGTTCTCGTCCGGCCCTGGGTCGGAAGCGTCCACCGGGCAGCCGATTTGCCGCTTCTTTGCCCGCCGGGGGAACTGCCTGAAGAAAATGCCCCTCTCCGCCCGGCCCAGGTGGCGGCCGTGCTGGGGGCCGGCTGGCGCGGGCTCCGCCCGGATTTGATTTTTCTCAATCAAGCGGACCTTTTAAAGTCGGAATCAGAGCGGAGTCTGGGGCGGGACCTGATGGCCCGTCTGGGCTCCGCCGGTTGGCCGCTTTTGGCCGGCAGCCTCAGGGATGGCTGTCTCGGACCTGAGATTCGCTGATTTGGGCTTGTTTTGTCCATAGTATATATGGTATCATCAGAATTTAATCGTGCCGGATGGCATCGGCGCGAGGGCTTTTTCGAATTTAAAACCAGGTGCGGCCGGCGCGGCGAGGTTCCATGGCGAATAAAAATTCAGCCTACTCTGTTCATAAAAACGACCTTGACCTCAGGGTCGAATTGGATTCTTTCCGGGCCTTCCTCAAAAGCAAAGGGCACCGCATCACCCGGGAACGGGAAGCCATCGCCGAGGCCGTGCTTCTCAATCGCGGCCATTTTGACGTTGACGAACTTTTCCTTCACCTGAAAGTCAAGGCCGGCGTTTCCAAAGCCTCCATCTACCGAACCATTCCCATTCTGATCGAATCGGGCCTCCTGGCCGCGGTTTATCTGGAAAACGGGCATATGCATTACGAAAAGGTTTACGGCCGCGAACATCACAGCCATTTGCGCTGCACCAGTTGCGGCCGTATTTTTGAATTCAGCGCGCCGGAACTGCCGATCCTGGAAAAGAACATCGCCGAGCAGAAAAATTTTAAAAGCGAAGGCCACAAGTTCGAGATTTGGGGGCTTTGCTCCAAGTGCCGCGATGACGAGGTTCAATGATGTTTTCACCGACTAATTCAGGCCGCCGGCGCGGCGCGGTTCTGGCCCTGATGCTGGCCCTGGCCTTGATCATGGTTCCGGCGCGGGCGGCCCGGGCCGATTCGGAAAGCGAACTGTACGACAAGCTGAAAATTTTTTCGCTGGTCATTTATGAAATAAAGAGCAAATTCGTCGAAGCCCCCAAGGACGACGAAATGATATACGGCGCCATTCGAGGCATGCTGGCCACCCTGGATCCGCACTCGTCCTTTTTGACCCCCGAGGAAATGAAAGACTTTCAGCAGGAAACTTCGGGCAGTTTCTTCGGGGTGGGCATTGAACTCACCCTGCGCGATGGAGTGCTGACCGTGGTCTCGCCCATTGAGGGCACCCCGGCCTACAAGGCCGGGCTCCAGTCGGGGGACCAGATAACCAGGATCGACGACAAATCCACCAAGGATATGGGTCTGACCGAGGCGGTCAAGCTCATCAGGGGGCCGAAGGGCAGCCGGGTGGAATTCACCATCAGCCGCGAAAAAACCAAGTCCCTCCATACCTATTCCCTGGTCCGGGACCTGATCCCCATGCGCAGCGTCCGCTCGGAAGTTTTTGAAGACCAATACGCCTATCTGCGCATCGTCAATTTTCAAGGCGACACCTACCAGGACGCCCTAAAGGCCCTGAAGGACTTTCCGCCCGACCTCAAGGGCCTGATTCTAGATGTCCGCAACGATCCCGGCGGGCTTCTGGACCAGTCCATTAAAATCAGCGGCCTCTTTCTGGGGCCGGAGCTGGTGGTGGAAACCAAGGGGCGCCTGGCCGATCAGAACGTCAGCTACAAAGCCGACACTAAAATGGAATTTCCGGCCCGGCTGCCCATGGTCGTTCTGGTCAACGAAGGCTCGGCCAGCGCCAGCGAAATAGTGGCCGGCGCCCTTCAGGACCACCGGCGGGCCCTGGTGGTGGGGGCCAAAAGCTTCGGCAAGGGGTCGGTGCAGACCATTCTGCCCCTGCCCGACGGCTCGGGCCTGCGTTTGACCACGGCCCGCTTTTATACCCCCTCGGGCCATTCCATCCAGGCTGACGGCATCACCCCGGACATCGAGGTGCCCAGCCGCCTGCCTCCGGAAGTGGAAGTGGTGCGGGAAAAAGATCTGGACCGCCATCTGATAGGGGTCAATGAAAAGGTCGGCGGCCAATCCTCCGCGTCGAAAGATATGCCCGGCCAATCCAAAAAAGATGATCAAAAGAAAGACGAGGGCCAGGGCCCGGAATTTGAAATGCCCGACCGGCCGCTGTCGGAAATGCCGCTGCCCGAACGCCTCAAGTTTGATCCTCAATTGGATAAAGCTTTGACTTTACTTAAAAATAACCAGGTTCCGAACAAGTTCGCCCAGCGCCGCTAGTCGGCCGGGCCGCCCAAGGCTCCTTCGGGGCCGTGATACCGGCGTCGGCCGCGGGCCAAGGCGCCTCTATGGAGTTTGCATGTCCTCAGTCCAGAGCGACGAAACGCCGTCGGAAATTCAGTCCGGCCAAGAAAACGAGCCGCTGGAGCCGGAATTGGTTTCAGAACTGGAAGCCGGGCCCCGGGCCGAACGCCCCAATTTCCTCACCGCCACCCGCTTCACTGATTTCGATCTCCCCCCGGAAATTTTGGAAGGCCTGGACAACGCCGGCTTTGAATACTGCACCCCCATCCAGGCCCAGGCCATTCCCGTGGCCCTGAAGGGCGACGACATCGCCGGCCAGGCCCAGACCGGCACCGGCAAGACCACCGCCTTTCTGGTGCCGCTTCTCAATCGTCTTTTAAAGAACAAGGCCCTGGAGCCGGGTCTGCCCCGGGCCATCATCGTCACCCCCACCCGGGAACTGGCCCTGCAGATTCATGAGGACGCCCTGATCCTGGCCGGGGGCACCAGCCTGCGCCAGGTGCTGGTCATCGGGGGTCTGGATTACAAGGAACAGGCCGAACTCTTGAGTTCCGGCCCGGAGATCGTCATCTGCACTCCCGGCCGCATCATCGACTATCTCCAGCAGGGGGTCTTCAAGACCCGGGCCATTGAAGCGGCCGTGGTCGACGAGGCCGACCGCCTCCTGGACATGGGCTTCATCAAAGACCTGAAATATCTCCTGGGCAAGCTGCCGCCTTTCACCCAGCGGCAGACCATGCTCTTTTCGGCCACTTTGGATGAGCGGGTGCTGGAACTGACCTATCAGTACATGAACCCGCCCCAGTACATCACCGCCGAACCCGACAAGGCCACCAAGATCTCCATCGAACAGGAACTCTACCACGTGGGGCGCGACGAAAAGTTGCCGCTGCTGATGGGCCTTCTGCGGCGGGAGGAGCATCGCCGGGTCATCATCTTCGTCAACACCAAAAGCGGGGTGGAATGGCTGGCCAAAAAATTGGCCATGAACGGTTTTCAGGCTGAAGGCATCACCGGGGACCTGCCCCAGCCCCGGCGCCTGAAGCTGATGGAGGCTTTCAAGGAAAACCGCCTCCAGATCCTGGTGGCCACCGATGTGGCCAGCCGGGGCATCCATGTCGATGACGTCAGTCATGTCTACAACTACGACCTGCCCCAGGACGCGGAAAATTACGTTCACCGCATCGGCCGCACGGCCCGGGCCGGGCACAGCGGCAAGGCCGTCTCTTTTGGCTGCGAGGATTATGTCTTTCATCTGGAGGCGATTGAAAATTTTCTGGGTGAGAAAATTCCGGTCTTCTGGGCCGAGCAGGACTGGTTACAGGAAGATCTGGGGGGCGAAGTGCGCTTGAAAGAACGGCGGGTCGGCGGCGATAAGCGACGGACTGAAAAGCGCGGCGGCCGGGAGACCGGCGGCGGCGGACGCGTTGGCCGGGGGCCGGCCAAGAGCCAGCGGCCCGGCGGCATTTTCGGGCTGGCCCCCCGCCTGAGTTCTCCGGGAAGCGAAGATCCCCGCCAGATTCTCAACTGGTCTCCGGCCGTTGACGAGGCTCCCCCGGTAGAGGCGGAGCTTATGGAAGTCCAGGCCGGGGATGGCCCTGAAGGCCCTGAACGCGAAGGCCGGGAAGGGCGGCGCCGCAAACGCCGCCGGGGCCGCCGGGGCGGCCGGGAGGCGGCGGTCTCCGCTGCTCCGGAGCTGCCCGATCTGAGCGGCGAGGCCGCCGTCCCTGAGGCGTCGGCGGCCAGCCCGGCCTCGGCCGAAGCCGAGCCGCCCGAAGCGTCGGAGGATTCCAGCCCGGAAGAGGCTCCCCAGGCGCCGGCCAGGAAGGCGCCGGCCAGAAAACCGCGTTCTTCCTCAAAGAGCCGGGTCCCCGCCCGGGCCCTGGAGACGGAGGCCCCGGCCGGGGTGGCCGTCGCTTCGGAAGCCCGGCCGGAGAAGGAAGCTCCGTCGGCGGAGAAGGCCGGGCCGGCTGAAAAAAGCGGAACCGCCCCGGCCAGAAAAGCGGCTCCCCGGAAAAAGGCCGCGAGCCGGGCGGCCGAAGCCCCGGCCGAAATTCCGGCCGGGAAGAGCGCCGGGACCAAAGCCAAAAGCCCGGTGAAAAAGGCCGGGGCCGAAAGCGCCGCCAAGGCCGGCCGGTCCGCAGCCAAAAAGAGCTCCGCGGCCGGCTCTCCGGCCGGGGCTGAAGCTGAAAAAGCCGCCGCGCCCAAAACGCGCCGGCCGGCCAAAAAAGCCGCCGCCCCTGCGGCCGAAAAGAAGGCCCCGGCTGAGCCCGGAGCCGAAGCCGCCAGTCCGAAAAGCCCGGCCAAAAAAACGGCCGCCAAAAAAGAAACTGAAGAAAAACCGGCCAAAGCGGCCGCCCGGCCGGCGGCTAAAAGCCCGGCCGCGAAGAAGACGGTGGCCGGGAAGAAGGCCGGCCCGGCCGAACCAGAGGCCAAGCCCGGCGAATAATACCCGGAGATGGGGCCGTCAAGGGCTGCCAGTTAATTTAGATAAGCTTGGTAAATCAGATGAGCCTGGATCCTTACAAAGTGTTGGGCGTGGAAAAGAACGCCGACGCTGCCGCCGTCAAGAGCGCCTATCGCAAGCTGGCCCGCAAGCATCACCCGGACGTCAACCCGGGCGACAAGGCCGCCGAAGAGAAGTTCAAAGAGATTTCGGAAGCTTACGATATTCTGTCCGACCCGGCCAAAAAAAACGAATATGACCATCTGGGCCGCGAAGCCTTTTATGAACGGGGTTTCGGCGGCGCCGGCTATCAGAGCCCGGACTTCAGCCAGGGCGGCTTTTCCTTTGAAGACATTTTTGGCGATCTCTTCGGCGGCGGTGGTCGCGGTCGCGGCGGCGGAGCCTCCTTTTCCTTCGGGCGCTCCTTTGGCGGGGCGTCGGCGCCCCAAAAAGGCGACGACGTCAACCTCAAGCTGACCATCAGCCTGCGCGAGGCCGCCTTCGGCGTCGAAGCCAAGCTGGAACTGGGCATTCCCCAGACCTGCCCTCAGTGCCGGGGCCAGGGCCTGATGTCCTCCGGCGGCGGAGTGCGGACCTGCCCGGGCTGCGGCGGGCGCGGCCAGGTCAACCAGTTGGAGAACCTGAAAGTCAAAATACCGGCCGGCATCGAAAACGGCCAGAAGGTCCGTCTGAAGGGCAAAGGTTCTCCGGGGCGGAACGGCGGCCCGGCCGGCGACCTGCTGGCGGAAGTTGCGACCAAGCCCGATCCGGTTTTCACCCGGAAGGGCCGCGACCTGAGCGCCGAACTCCCGGTCAGTCTCTATGATCTCCTTCTGGGCGGCACGGTCGAGGCTCCGACCTTGAGCGGCCGGGCCTCTCTGAAGATCCCCGCCGGCACCCAGAACGGCGCCCGCCTGCGCCTGAAAGGCCAGGGAATGCCGGCCAGCAAAAAGGAGGCCGCCGGCGATCTCTACGTGACCATTCGGGCTCTTCTGCCCACCAGACTCGCGGCCGGGGCCCAGAAGCTCGTCCGGCAACTGGCCGAGGCCGCCCCTCTGGGAGAGCCGACATGAGTCACCAGTCCTCCGGCCGGGCCCGTCTGGAGGCTTTTTTCAAGGTCTTTCAAAGCGACGACCGGGTGCTCATCGTCATCTCGGCCGATCCTGACGCCATGGCCAGCGCGGCGGCCGTCAAGCGTCTGTTGTGGCGCAAGGTGAGCCAGGTGGCCGTGGCCTCGGTCAACCAGGTCAAGAGACCTGACAATCTCCATTTGCTGGAGATCCTGAAGCTGAAGATGGACTCCCTGGCCTCGATCGATCCCGGCGATTACCAGCGCCTGGTCATGGTCGATTCCCAGCCCCACCATTCGCCCGAGACCGAGTTGCTGTCTTTTGATCTGGTCATCGACCATCACCCGTCGGCGCCCCTTTATCCGGGCCGGCAGCCGGCCTTCGCCGATATCCGGCCCGAACTGGGGGCCACGGCCACCATGATGGCCGGCTACCTTCGGGCGGCCAAGATCAGGCCCAATCCCCGGCTGGCCACCGCCCTGTTTTACGCCATCAAGACCGATACCCAGAATTTCGTCCGCCAGGGACAGTTGGAGGACATGAAAGCCTTCCGCCGGCTCTATCCCCTGGTTCATCTGCCGCTGCTCTCCGACATCGAACGGGCCCCCATCGCCCGCTCTTCCTTTAAAAATATCGTTTCCGGGCTGGGCGGCGCGGTTTTTGCGAAAAATTCGGCCCACAGTTTTCTGGGCCGGACCGACCACGCCGACACCCTGGTGATGGTGGCTGATTTTCTGATGAAGATCAAAGGGGTCAATCGGGCCGTGGCCGCCGGCCTGGCCGGCGACAAACTGGTGATCATCCTGAGGGCCGGGGGCCTGCGTCAGGATGTGGGTCAACTGGCCCAGCGCGCCTTCGGCGAGCTGGGTTCGGCCGGCGGCCACAAAAACATGGCCCGGGCCGAAATCCCCCTGAAGCATCTGGAGGTCAAAATCAGAAACAACCTCCAGGCCATCAACCGTTTCGTCCTTCGCCGGCTCAGCGACGCCAAATAAAGTAAAATTTGAAAGAGGTAGTGTCATGGTCCCCCCAAGCCGTTCTTTTTCGTTCCTGGCCCTGAGTTTAGGGGTTTTTTTTCTTTTCAGCGGCCTGGCGGAAGCCAGCCCTCTCCTCAGCGCCGTCGGACAGGCGGCCTCGGGCCAGGCCGCCGCGCCGCGGAACAGCGTCGGCGGGCGACTGACCGCTCCTGACCAGCAGCCCGGAACGGGCCTGCCGACCGAGGCCGAGGGGCGGCAGGCCATCACCGCCCAAGAGGCCGTCGCCCTTCTGACCAATTCCGCCGAGCAGGGGCAGCCGGAAGCCATGATGAGTCTGGCCTCTTTTTACGAGCAGGGTCTGGGCGTCGCCCGCAACCACTCTGAAGCCTTGGAATGGTACCAGAAGGCCGCCGAAAAGAACCTGCCGGCCGGCTTCTATCAGTTGGGCCTGGCCTATGAAGCCGGCAAAGGCGTCACCGCCAACCGCGACGCGGCCGTCACCTATTTTCAAAAGGCCGCCGACCTGAAAGTGGCCGAGGCCGCCTACAAACTGGCCGCCCTGGCCATGGCCGGTCCGGCCGCCAAAAGCGACGACCAAAAGGCCCTGGATTATCTGAGAAAGGCCGGGGTAAGCGGGCCGCGCGGCCAGGAGACGCTGGGCACCTTCTACGAAAATGGCGTGGGGGTCATCCCTAATTACAGCACGGCTTTCAACTGGTACCAGAAAGCGGCCGCAGGCGGCCTGGCCACGGCCTACTTCCGTCTGGGCACCTGTTACGAAATCGGCTTCGGCACGGCCGCCGACCCCCAGGCGGCCCTGGCCAATTTCCAGAAAGCCGCCGACCTGAAGCTGGCCGCCGCGGCCTATAAGCTGGCCGCCCTTTATCTGGGCGGCGCCCTGACCCCCCCGGACCAGAAGAAGGCCTTCCAGTATCTTCAGGGCGCCGCCAATAACGGCCACGCCCTGGCCGCCAACGAACTGGGGGTGGTCTATCTTCAGGGCCTGCTGGAACAGCCGGTGGATACCGACAAGGCCCTGGACAGCTTTCTGAAAGGGGCTGATCTGGGCAATACCGAAGCCATGAAAAACATAGCCGTCGTCTTCAAAAACGGCCTGGGCCGCAAACCGGACGCCGCCCAGGCCCTGAAGTGGTATACGATCGCCCGGAAGGCCGGCTACCAGGCCGAGGGGCTTGAGGAACTCATCAATGAAATCAAAAAACCCCTGACTCCGGCCCGGATTAAAGAGAGCGAAGCCGAAGCCGACAAGTGGCTGGCCGCCTTCGAGGCCGAAAGGCCGGCGCCGGCCCAGAATTAATTAAAAGCGGCATAAGATACTAATAGACAGTCAAGGCTTTGAAATGCGGCCAAGCCGCACTTCAAAGCCTTGACTGTCTAAATTTTGACTTGGTACTAAGTTCTGGCGAAGGTATTGTTTTCCAGTTCCTGGAAGGCCTGGTCCAGTTCTTCGCGGCTGTTCATGACGATGGGTCCGCCCCAGGCCACCGGCTCATGGAGCGGACGGGCCTGGCAGAGGACGAAACGCAGACCCTCGGCCCCGGCCCGGACCTGGACTTTGTCGCCCGGCCCGAAAAGAATGGCGTGCTTTTGGGAGACGATGGTTTCGCTTTGATCAAAGCGGCCCTGGCCTTCCAGGATGTAGAGGTAGACGGTGGCCTGGGGGTCGGACGGGAATGACCAGCCGGCTCCGCCGGCCAGGGCCACGTCAATGAAAGTGGCCTGAAGGTGTTCGGGACGCAGGGCGCCCGGGCGGCCCTGGTAGTCGCCGGCGATGAGCCGGATGGTGGCCGCGTCTTCCTGGATCACCGGCACCTGGTCCCGGGCGGCTCCGTGATATTTGGGGGGCGCCATTTTTTGGGCCCGGGGCAGGTTCAGCCAGAACTGCAGACCCAGCATCCGGGGGGCCGGCTGAGGCATTTCCTGATGGATGATGCCGCGGCCGGCGGTCATCCACTGGCATTCCCCGCTTTCGATGCGGCCTTGGTGCCCCAGGCTGTCGCCGTGCTCAATGACGCCCTCCACCAGATAAGTGATGGTCTCGATGCCCCGGTGAGGATGCCAGGGGAAACCCCTGAGGTAATCGCCGGGATTGGTGGAGTCAAAGGCATCCAGCATCAGGAAAGGGTCGAAATCGTCCACGGTGTCCGGACCCAGAACCCGCACCAGCTTGACGCCGGCACCGTCCTGGGTGGCCTGACCGGTGACGATTTTTTTTATTCCGCGCATGGCGCTCATGCCAGCCTCCAGATCAATAATAATTTGCTTAGGGATGGTCAATAAACAAGCTATACATCTCCATAATCCATTTGTCAAGGGTTCCGGGAGCGATTCTCAAAGTAGCTTCCCATCTTCAAGTGGCCTGGTCGCAGCCGGGCAAAAAGGGCGATTTTTGCCCGGCAGGGGACGGATTGGCCGCCAAAACCGGTCGCTCCGCTCCGTCGCCCTCTCCGGGGCGACCGGCTATCCCTAAAAAACCCCGCAAAGCGGGGCGAAAAGCGTCGGGCGGCTGGAAAAAAGCATTTTCAAGCCGCCCCCCAATCAATCTCAGTCCTCCACCGCCACCAGAACATGGGAGGCTTTGATCAGTGCCCCGGCCGGGGCGCCTTCCTCAAGGCCCAGGCTGTCGAGGCTGGCGTTGGTGATGATGGCCACCAACTGGCGGCCGCCGGCCAGGTTCAAAATTACCTCGCTGTTGACCGCGCCCCTGGTGACCTTGGCCACCGTGCCGCTGAGGTTGTTGCGGGCGCTGACCTTCAGCCCCTGGCCGTCGGTCAGGATGACCCAGGAAGCCTTGATCAGGGCGCAGGCCGCCAGGCCTTCCTTAAGACCCAGAGTCTTGACGCTCTCGTTGGTGATGACGGCCACGATGTCCTGACCGCCGAGGTCCAGGACCACTTCGGCGTTGACCGCCCCTAAAGTGACCCGCTTGACTTGGCCCTGAAAAACGTTTCTGGCGCTGGTTTTGATTCCGCTCATGATAAACCCCTCTTTTGCATTACTGGTAATGAAGATCCCGGTGATCTGTTTCTGAATATAAGGCATGTTTTACAATTTGGCAAGATATTTTTTAAATTAATATCCTGGATTACTATAAAATAAAATTACATATCCCCGGCGGCCTAAGAGGCGGAAATCAAAAAATAAAATTTTTGAACAAAGCGTTATTGATTGTCTGGCCATAACCGCGGGCCGACCTTGATTCAGACCGGGGATAATATAAGGCGCCGGGAGCGAGGGTGACCCCAAGACAAAGCCGCCTCTTCAGGCGGCTTTCAGGGATGATGCTTTATAAGGCTGAAACGGCTCAGTCGTCGAAATTTCCTTCCGGGCCTTTGCCGCTGTTTAAAGCCGCGGCTTTCCGGGTGATTTTTTCCGGGGTCCATTCGGCCGGGTCTTCAAGGCGCGAGGCTTTTTCGCCCAGGTCGAAGCCGCCGGCCTTCATGATGGCTTCATAGGCCAGTTGGGCGCTGCCCTGGGCCGAGAAAACATTGGTCAGGAGGCGATAGGTGAAGTCCTCGACATCCTTGGCCATGCGTTCCCGGATTTCCCGGCTCTGAGCCATGATCTTGTTTTCATAAGGCAGGTTGAATTTTTTATAGTCCCCGGCCTTCAGATTCTGGGCCCGGCCGGCGGACTCGATCTCGGCCCAGAGTTTCTCGCTCATACCCCGGCCTTCCACCTTGATGAATTTGCCGTCGGCATCCAGTTCGGCGTTGCCGTAGTCGTCGATCTTGACCCCCCAGGAAACCATCTGCAGCGCGGTGGCCACGTTGGCCTTGGTGGTGTTGGTGAACTGGGCGATCTCCCTGAGGCGCTCGGAAGAGTTGCCGCTGGTGCCGTGCTGGGCGCCCGACAGGCCGTAAGGCTTGACGGCCTGATGCACTTTGGCCGTCAGTTCCACCTGGATGCCGGTGGAGGAGGCCTGGATGCCGTGGGTGGTGCCGTTGTTGAGGGCGATCCAGTCGGGGTGGATGCCGTGGGCGTTCAGGCCCTGGGCCAGGAAGAGGGCGTCTTCCGGGGTGGAAAGCCCCACGTCGCCCTTGATCTCGCCCACTTCGCATTCCAGCCCGGCCCATTTGGGTATAAAGGGGTTGATGGCGATGGAGGCCAGAAGGTTCTTGTCGTCGGTCATGTGGGAGGCGTCAATGGCGATGGAGGTCATGCCGGCCTCGAACATGGAGGGCACTTCCAGCTTGGCCTTTTCCAGGTCCTGGTCGTTCTTCAGGCCGTAGTGGTCGGCATGGACGGCCACCGGAATGGTCAGGCCCATTTCGTTGATCAGGGCGTCCACCTGGCGGGCCAGATTCCAATAATTGGGCGCGCAGTAGGCGCTGGCCCCGCCTTCGCTCTTGGCGATCTCAATGATGACGGCCGCGTCGGCCCGCTGGGCGGCGGCCAGGACGCCCCTGATGATCAGATGGTTGCGGGCGTTGGCGGCGATGGTCATGGAACGCCCTTTGCTCATCAGGGCCCGGTCGATGACCTTGCCGCTGACCAGAAGAGCCCTGGAATTGGGAAAAAGCTTCTGAATGTTGGGCGGCCGTCCGATTTCGATCAGTTTGGCGTATTCCGGCGAATTTTGGGACCAGGCCATGAGGCACCTCCATGGAAAAGATAAATATTACAGCAAAAGCGGCTGGGCCGGGGCCGGGGGCTCACCATACCCAGTCGGTTTTCAACAGTTCAGGGTCGCGGACCAGGAGTTCGGCGATTTCCACGGCGTTGCCGGCCGCGCCCTTGCGGAGGTTGTCGGCAACCACCCACATGGTCAGGCCGTTGTCGCAGGATATATCGGCCCGGATGCGGCCGACGAAGACCTCGTCCCGCCCGGCGGCGTCGGTGGCCAGGGGGTATTTATTGTTGTCCGGATCGTCCACCACCAGGAGGCCGGGAGCCCGGCTCATCAATTCCCGGGCCGCCCCGGCGTCAATGTGGCGGGCGGTTTCGATCCAGACGGCTTCGGAATGGCCGTAGAAGACCGGCACCCTGACGCAGGTGGCCGATATTTTGATGCTGTCGTCGCCGAAAATTTTCCTGGTCTCATTGACCATCTTCATCTCTTCTTTGCTGTAGCCGTTGTCGGTGAAGACATCGATATGGGGCAGACAGTTGAAGGCGATGCGGTGGGGATAGACCGACCTGGTCGGTTCCTGGCAGTTGAAGATCTGCCTAGTCTGCTCGGCCAGTTCCTCGATGGCTTTCTGGCCGGTGCCGGAGACGGCCTGATAGGTGGCCACCACGATGCGCCGGATGCCCACCGCGTCGTAGATGGGTTTCAAGGCCACCAGCATCTGGATGGTCGAGCAGTTGGGGTTGGCGATTATGCCCCGGTGCCGGGCCAGAACCCGGGCGTTGACTTCCGGCACCACCAGGGGCACCCGCTCGTCCATCCGCCAGCAGGATGAATTGTCGATCACCGGACAGCCGCTCCTGGCGGCGATGGGGGCGTATTCCCGGCTGGTCGAGGCGCCGGCCGAAAAAATAGCCAGATCCAGGTCTTTGAAGGAGTCCGGGGTCACTTCTTCCACAGTGATTTCGCCGCCGGCGAATTCCAGCCGGCTCCCGGCCGACCGGGAAGAGGCCAGAGCCTTGACCGAGGCCCAGGGAAAGCCCCGTTCCTCAAGGCAGTTCAACACTTCCCGCCCCACCGCGCCGGAGGCTCCCAAAACACCCACGTTGTATTCTCTGGACATCCTCTTCCCAGCTTTCCTGAAAAAATCCGCGCTTCGGCAGTTCCAATTCCATACTAAATAGGCCTTCAATAATTGGAACCACTTAAGATTTGACCAATATACTATATAATCGGCCCATCCCGCAAGTGCCTTGAACGGGTGATCGGCAATTCTCAAGGCTGTCATTGGATAGCAAATAATGATATCCTGAAGAGGGAGGCGACCGGTAATAGCCGCCTCTCCCGGACGGGTTCCGTCAAACGCGCCTCGTGAGGCGCATTTGCCGCGAACAGGCGGTCAACATTCAAAGAATCCAAGACCTTTAAGGACTGGGCCATGAGCAGGCCGACTTCTCTGTTCAAAACGGACAATCAAAGCCGCGGACTTGAGCTTTTCCATGAAAAGCGGGGCGCCGGCCCGCCTTTGATCCTGCTGCACGGCAACGGCGAGGATCATCACATCTTCGACCGGATAGCCCCCAGGCTGGCGGCCCATTTTACGGTTTACGCCCTCGACAGCCGCAATCACGGGCAAAGCCCCCAAACGGATGATTACAGTTATGAGGCCCTGGCCGGGGATCTCGAGGCCTTTATTCAGGCTCTCGGGCTGGGCCGGGTCGGCTTGATCGGCTTCAGCGACGGGGCTATCGTGGCCCTGATGCTGGCCATGAAGCCCGGTCGGCTGATCAGGAAAATGGCCTTGCTGGGGGTCAATCTCAAACCTGACGACTTTAAGGCGGAAATTTATGACGAGCTTAAGCGCGCCTATGCCGAAAGCCGCGACCCGCGGCTGAAGATGATGCTGGAGCAGCCGCGGATAGAATTGGAAGACGTCGGCCGGGTCAGGGTGCCGACTATTCTGATCGCCGGCGAAAACGACGTCTTCAAACCGGGAACTTTCGCCGAACTGGCCCGGGCCATGCCGGCGGCCCGCTTGAAAATCATGGCCGGGCACAATCACGACAGCTACATTGTGAACCAGGATATACTGTACCAGGATTTTGTCGATTTCTTCGGAACTGGAATCTGAGCCCTGCCCAAAAAGCCGGCCCCGCTTAAACGGCGGGGCCGGCGGCTGGCAGAGGCTCTCAATTGAGAAGCCGGTCAGGCCTCTTCGTCCTTGGGTTTGTATTCGGCGATGACCTTGTCCTTGATCTGGGGCGGAGCCTCGTCGTAACGGGCGAACTCGATGGAGAAGGAGCCCCGGCCGCCGGTCATGGAGGTCAGGGTCGGCGCGTAGCTCAGAATTTCCACCTGGGGCACGTGGGCCTTGATGATCTGTTTCTTGCCCTTGGCTTCGGTGCCCAGGAGTTTCCCCCGGCGGCTGGAGATGTCGCCCATGACGTCGCCCATGAATTCGTCGGGCACGGTCACGGTCAGGAGCATGACGGGTTCCAGAATGGTGGGCTTGCATTCCTGAAAGGCTTTTTTGAAGGCCAGGGAGCCGGCTATTTTGAACGACATTTCCGAAGAGTCCACATCGTGGTAGCTGCCGAAGACCAGGCCGACCTTGAGGTCCACCACCGGGTTGCCGCTGATGACCCCGTTGGCCATGGCCTCGACGATGCCCTTTTCCACGGCCGGGATGAACTGCCGGGGGATGACCCCGCCGACGATGCGGTCTTCAAAGACAAAGCCCTCGCCCCGGGGCAGAGGTTCCAGGTCGATGACCGCATCGCCGTACTGGCCTTTGCCGCCGGTCTGTTTCTTGTATTTGCCCTGAACCTTCAGGGCCTTGCCCTTGATGGTCTCTTTGTAGGCCACCTTGGGGGCTTTGAGGATCATCTCCACGCCGTATTTGCGTTTCAGTTTTTCCAGGGCGGTGTCGATGTGCACCTGGCCCATGCCGGAGAGGATCATTTCCTTGGTCTGGTCGTTGCGGGTCAGGCGCAGGGTGACGTCTTCCGCCAGCATTTTGTTGATGGCCGCGAAAACCTTTTCCTCGTCGCCCTTGCTTTTGGCCTCCACGGCGAAACTGACCACCGGTTCCAGGCTTTTGGGCGCCGGGTAGACGATGGGGGCCGCTTCGTCGCAGACCGTGTCGCCGGTCAGGGTGTTTTTGAGTTTGGCCACGGCCACGATGTCCCCGGGGCCGGCCTCGTCGATGGGTTTCTGGTTTTTGCCCTCCAGGGTCAGAAGCTGGCCGAAACGTTCCTTCTGGTCCTTTTTGGGGTTGTAAAAGCCGCTGTCCGGGGTCAGAGCGCCGGAAACCACCCGGATGACCGAAAGCTGGCCCATGGTGTCGGCCACGGTTTTCAGCACCAGGCCGCTGAAAGGCGCGGCCGGATCAGGTTCCCGGCTCTCGGCCTGGTCAGCGCCCGGCTTCCTGCCCGGCCGGGCGCCCCGGTCCTGGGGGGAGGGCAGATTCAGGATCAGGTCCAGAATATTCTGAAGGCCGATCATCTTCAGGCCGGAGGCCGGGACGACCGGGGCGATCTTGCAGGCCAGGATCTCTTTTTTGAAGGCCTCATTGACTTCTTCGGGGGTGATTTCCTGGCCTTCCAGGAATTTTTCGATCAGGGCGTCGTCGGCCTCGGCCACGGCCTCGACCATCTTTTCCTTCCATTCGGCGACCAGGGCGGCCATGTCGGCCGGGGCCTCACCCTCGCTGACCTTGCCGCCCTCGCCATAGGTATAGGCCTTGCCGGTCAAAAGGCTGACCAGGCCGCTGAAAGTGGCCTCGGCCCCGATCGGGAGGAAGGCCGGCACGGCCTGGGGCGCGCCCAGGGATTCGTTGATGTCGGCCAGGGTGCCGTAGAAATCGGCCCGTTCGCGGTCCATTTTGTTGATGATGATCATGCGCGGCAGCTTATAAAGGTCGGTGAATTCCCAGGTTTTTTCGGTGGAGACCTTGACCCCGTCCACGGCGTCGACCACCATGACCGCGGAATCGACTCCGTTTAAAACCGTTTTGGTGTCATTTAAGAAGTTTTCATCGCCGGCGGTGTCGACGAAGGTAATTTGATGCTTCTTCCAGGGCAGGGAGTGAAAGGCGGCGTTGATGGTGCTTTTGCGCTTGATTTCCTCGGGCTCGGCGTCGAGAACGGAACTGCCGTCCATCACCGAGCCCAGGCGGTTGGTTACCTTGGTGTAAAACAACATGGCCTCGGCCAGCGAAGTCTTGCCGGCCCCGTTATGGGCAATCAAGGCGATGGTTCTCTGTTTGGCGACGTCTTTCATGGTCCACCCCTGTTTTTTTGTGATGATTGTGATCCGCCGAACGATCTTAAGAGTATGGTGTAAAAAGCCCCCTTTTGTCAACCTCAATTAAAAAAGCCGGGGCTTCAGCAAAAAACTGAAGCCCCGGCCTGGAAATGGTGGGCGATGCGCGATTCGAACGCGCGGCCTTTAGCTCCGGAGGCTAACGCTCTATCCAGCTGAGCTAATCGCCCGCGGCGCCCGCGGCGGCCGCTTTAGACGCCAGATAGGGAATTATAGCGCAGTTGCGGCAAAAGTAAAGCTTTTTCCCTCAGGTCAGTTCCAGGCCGGCCTGTTCCAGTTTGGTGATCAGGCGGTTGACAATGGCCCTGAAGTTGTGGGCGCTCTCCACGGTGAGCTTGTTGGCCTCCAAAAGGCGGCTCAGTTCCCGCATTTCCGGGGCCACGCTGGAGCGGACCCTTTTGCGCAGAAGATTGACCTCGTGCACGGCGTCGGCGCTGGAACGCTCGGTCAGCCGCCTGATTTCCTCGGAGTATTTGAGCACGGCCTCTTCCAGCCGGCGCTCGGTCAGGGCCACCTTGCCCTGGCTTTCCGAAATTATCAGATTCATGCGCCGGGCTTCCTTTTCATGCTGACCGGCGGCTTCGCGTTCGGCGGCCAGCCGGCGCTCCATGGCGTCGATCTTCTGATTGGCGGCCTTCAGAGCCGTATTGAGGGCCTCGTTCTCCTGAACGGTGCGGGCCAGCTCCTGCCGGTAAAAATTGGCGTCGTTTTCCTTCTGGGCCAGCTTGTTGGCCAGGTCGCTGTTGTCCCGGGTCAGCTTTTTGAACTGCTTTTCGTAGTTCTGGGTTTTCTGGTTGAGGGTCGAGAGCAGGCTTTCCTGCTCTTCAAAAGTGTTGGTCACCTCCATCAGGTCGCCGGTCAGACGGTCGAGTTCCTGTTTCTGATCTTCCCTGAGCTTGTTCAGGGCCCGGTATTCACCCTCCAACTGGCGGTATCGGGCGCCGGCGGATTTGTTGAGCTCCTCGTAGGCCGCCTCCAGATCCCGCAGATAGCCGCCCAGAATGCGCATGTTGTTGTGGGGGTCGAAGCCGGGGGGCAGAAGATCGGTCAGCGTGTTTGACTTTTCAAGAGCCTTGAGTCGATTTTTTACGGTTACAGCCATTTTGAACTCAAGTCGTCAACCGCGGCCCGCCCGGCGTGGCCGCACATTGATGAAAGGAACGGTTTGTTCCCTATAAATATTGAATTTATATCGGCAGATAAAATTCCGCCAACGGAAGTCCCCGACCGGCCGGGATTCCCAAATCCCCCCCACTGTAACACATGACGGAGTGCGGCGCCACCCCGAAAGAACAGCCGCTTGACCTGACTGTTTTTTTATTGTTATTATAAACCGTGCGCAAGTCAAGGATAAACAGCGCAAAGCAAGGAGGCTGCCTATGACGGAACATAAGTATCAGGCCTACAATGCCCGCAATTTTCGGGAGATCACCCAGTTAGCCGACTGGCCGGCGTCGGCTCTCAGGGAAATCGAGACCGTGGCCCGGGTTCTGCCGTTTAAGACCAACAACTATGTGGTCGACGAACTGATCGACTGGGACCAGATTCCGGGCGACCCCATGTATACTCTTAATTTCCCCCGGCGGGAACTTTTAAGGGCCGCCCACTGGCAGCGCCTGTCCCGGGCCGTGACCCGGGGCCTTCCGGAGCACGATCTCAAAAGCCTGGTCCGGGCCATCCAACTGGAACTCAACCCGGATCCCTCCAGCCAGAGCGCCAACGTGCCTCTCTTAAACGGACACCGGGTCAGCGGCGCCCAGCATAAATACCGGGAAACCGTGCTCTTCTTTCCCCAGGCCGGGCAGAGCTGCCACGCCTTCTGCACCTTCTGCTTCCGCTGGCCCCAGTTCGTCGGCTTTTCCCAGTCCCGTTTCAGCGGCAAGGACAGCCAGACTATGGCCGAATACCTCAAAATACACCCCAGGGTCACCGACCTACTGATCACCGGCGGCGACCCCATGACCATGAGGGCCGGCGTACTGGAGACCTGCCTGACGCCCTTCCTGGGCAAGGATCTGGCCCACCTGCGGACCATCCGCATCGGCACCAAGAGCCTCAGCTATTGGCCCTACCGCTATCTCAGCGACCCCGACTCGGACGACCTTCTGCGGCTCTTCGACCGGGTGGTCAAGAGCGGCCGCAATCTCTCGATCATGGCCCATTTCAACCACCCGGTGGAACTGTCCACCGAGGCGGTCAGAAAGGCCATCATTCGCCTCCGCGGCACCGGCGCCCAGATCCGCACCCAGTCGCCGCTTTTGCACCACATCAACGACAAGCCCGAACTCTGGGCCGAAATGTGGCGCCAACAGGTGGATCTCAACTGCATCCCCTATTATATGTTCGTGGAACGCGACACCGGGGCCAAGCACTTTTTCGCCCTGCCGCTGGAACGCTGCTGGCAGATTTTCCGTCAGGCCTATCAGCGGGTCAGCGGGCTCGGCCGCACGGTCAAGGGTCCGGTCATGAGCGCCACGCCCGGCAAAGTGGAGATCCTGGGCGTCACCGAACTGAACGATGAAAAGGTCTTTATGCTGCGCTTCATTCAGGGCCGCAACGCCGACTGGGTCGATCGGCCCTTCTTCGCCCTCTATGACCGCACGGCCACCTGGCTCAACGGCCTCAAGCCGGCCTTCGGCGAGCATGATTTCTTCTTTGAAAAAGAACTCAAGGGCATGCTCACGGCCCGCATGCAGCCCATGGGCTGACTGATGCCCGTCGATTCTTCCGGATATCTGGCCCCGGCCCCCGGCGGGGGCCTGTCGTGGGGACCGCTGATCAGAGGGCGGCTGATCCGCCGCTACAAGCGCTTTCTGGCCGATGTGGAACTGGACGGCGGCTGGCCCGGCACCGCCCACACCCCCAACACCGGCCGCATGCTGGGCTGCTCCGAACCCGGGCGCCCGGTCTGGCTGTCCCGCCACGAGGGCGGCGGCCGCAAATATCCCCTGACCTTGGAAATGATTCAGATGCCCACGGCCCTGGTGGGCGTCAACACCATGGTCCCCAACCGGCTGGCGGCTCTGGCCGCCGCCGCCGGGTTACTGGCTGAGACCCGCGGCCCGGTCCAGGTGGCCAGGGAAGTGACGGTCGGCCGCAGCCGCCTGGATCTGCGCCTGACCGATGCCCGGGGCGGAATCATCATGGTGGAAGTAAAAAACTGCACCCTGGCTGAAAACGGGGCGGCCTTTTTCCCGGATGCGGTCACCGAGCGGGGGACCAGGCATCTGGACGAACTGGCCGCGCTGGCCGCAAGCGGCCTCAGGGCGGCGCTCTTCATTTTGGTTCAGCGGGCCGATGCCGATCATTTTCGGCCGGCCGACCATATTGATCCCGAATGGGGCCGCCGCCTGAGGACCGCCGTGGCCCGCGGGGTGGAAGTCTGGGCCTACCGGGCCGATTTGAGCCTGGAGAAGATCAGCCTGGGCGACCCTTTGCCGGTGCTTCTTAAACCCTGAAATACCTGTATAAATTTGCTCTGGCATTCACCTGTGATTCAATATATAATAATAGTTTTCGGGGACGCCGCAGGATGCTGGGGTCCATATCCGGAACCTGGACAAGTGAGGAAAAAATGCCTGTTGCGCTGGCTAAGCAGGCCATAGACGACAGCGCCCGGTCCCTGGCCCTGGCCCCGGCCGAACTTCTGGCCGAAGCGGCCCGTTTTCTGGCCCGGACCCTGGCCGACGGCGGCACCATCTTCATCTGCGGCAACGGCGGCAGCGCCTCCCAGGCCCAGCACCTGGCCGCCGAGTTCGTGGGCCGCTTCCTGATGGAGCGGCCGGGGCTGCCGGCCGTGGCCCTGACCACCGACAGTTCCATCCTGACCGCCGTCGGCAACGACTACGGCTTTGAGGAAGTCTTTGCCCGGCAGGTCAAAGCCTTGATGCGGCCGGGGGACGTCTTGTGGGGCCTGTCCACCAGCGGGCGCTCGCCCAACGTGCTGAAAGCCTTTCAGGCCGCCAGAGAAGCCGGGGGGCGCTGCCTGATGATGTGCGGGGCCGGGCCGCCCCCGGGCCTGGACCTGGATCTGGTCATCCCGGCCCCGGTCCCCGACACCCCCAGAATCCAGGAAATGCATCTTTTATACGGCCATACCATTTGCCAACTGGTGGACCATCTGCTCTTCGACGTCCCCGGGGAGACCGACCGGCTCTGAGGTGGCCATGAAAGACTATTCACCGCTGGATTTCAAAGCCGTCCGGACCACCGACCTCGACGGCCGCCATTCCAAGGTCAAAGTCGGCGCTTTCGCCCGGCCCCTGAAAAAGGGCGCGGCCCTGTCCGATTTTTTCCAGGGCCTGCCGAAAATCCTGGCCGCTGCCGACCTCCAGGAGGCCGCCGCCCGGATCGCGGCCGCCAGGGCCGCCGGCCGGCCGGTGATTCTGGCCATGGGCGGCCACGTCATCAAGGTCGGTCTGGGGCCCCTGATAATCGACCTGGTTGAACGGGGCCTCATTGACGGCCTGGCCGCCAACGGTTCGGTCATGGTGCACGATGCCGAGGCGGCCCTGGTCGGCGCCACCAGCGAAGATGTGGACGCCACCCTGGGCTCGGGCCATTTCGGGGTCACCGCCCAGACCGGGGCCCTGATCAACCGGGCCGCCCGGGAGGCCGCCCGGGCCGGGGAGGGCCTGGGCCACGCTCTGGGGCAGGCCCTGATCGCGCAGGCGCCGCCTTTTCTGCCGGTGAGCCTTCTGGCGGCCGCCGTTCGGCTCAAGAGGCCCCTGACCATTCACGCGGCCATCGGCACCGACGTTTACAACATTCACCCGGAGGCCGACGGCGCGGCTCTGGGGGCCTCCAGCATGCACGATTTCCGGATTTTTTGCCGGATGGTCAGCCAGCTCGACGGCGGGGTCTTCATCAACCTCGGCTCGGCGGTCATCATGCCCGAGGTTTTCTTAAAAGCCCTGACTCTGGTGCGCAACCTGGGCCATCAGGTGGGGAATCTGACCACCATCAATATGGACTTCATCCGCCATTACCGCCCCTCGGTCAATGTGGTCGGCCGGCCCACCCAGGACGGCGGCCGGGGTTTTTATTTCATCGGCCATCATGAGATCATGTTTCCGCTTCTGATGTCCCAGGTCCTGGAGCGGCTGCCCGGGGAGGGCTGAGATGGACGGGGCGGCGACCAAGGCCTGGCGGGCGGAGCCCCGGGCCCGCGAATCATTGAGGTCTGCGCTTTGCTTGAGGGCTTCGCAATCAGCCTTTTAATTCACGATTTAAACTTTGACGACGTATGAGAGCGCCAAGACTGGGAGGTCAAGCATGAACGACGCGGAAATCAAAGCCTGGCAATGGGAATGCCAGGCCGGGGACCTGATCAAAAAAATGGAAAAACGCGGCTTTAAGGCCTGCTACGCGTCCACCGGGGCCGAGGCCAGAAAGATCATTCTGGATCTGGTGCCGGATAGGGGCGCGGTGGGGCTTTTGGGCAGCCAGACCATGAACCAGATCGGCGTCTACGCCCACTTCCGGGCCAGCGGCCGGGAACTGGTGGATCACGCCACCCAGCTCAAAGGGCTGGGCCCGGAAGAAGCTCACGACTATCGGCGCCGGATCTTCCTGGCCGAGGTCATGCTGGCCAGCGCCAACGCCGTAGACGCCGACGGGCGGCTCTACAATATCGACGGCGTCGGCAATCGGGTGGCCGCCATGATCTACGGCCCCAACCAGGTCATTTTGGCCGTCGGCATGAACAAAGTCTGCGCCAGCCCGGAAGAGGCCTGGCGCCGGGCCCGGCAGACCGCCTCGCCCATGAACAACAAGCGAATCGGGCTTCCCAACCCCTGCACCAAGTCGGCCCGCTGCCACGACTGTCAGCTGGAGAGCAGCATCTGCAACTATTTCACCATCATCGACCGTTCCAAACCGGTCGGCCGCATCAATGTGGTGTTGATCGGCGAGCTTTTAGGCTATTAAACCTGAACCCGGGGCGGCCGGTCCGGGACCGGCCGCCCCGGCGCCATACAAGGTGCTTGATGCCCATTTACGAATTTCACTGCCGGGACTGCGGCCGGGACTTTGAGGAACTGGTTCTGGGCCGTCCCGAAAAAATAGTCTGCCCCGACTGCGGGCGGGAAAACTGCGAAAAACTGATGTCCGCCTCCAGCTTCTTCTCCAAGGGGGCCGACGGTTCGACCACTTCCGGTTCGGCCGGCTCCGGCTGCGGCGGCTGCGCGGCCACTTCCTGCGCCACCTGCGGCGGCGGGGGCTGCTGACGGCTTTGGCCGTTAAAATTATAAACTGACGCGAGACATTGGATGGTCATGAGTGATATCTTGAAAATAGGCGCCAGGGGTAGCCCTCTGTCCCTGGCCCAGACCGGCCTGGTGGCCCGGGCCCTGGAAGAGGCCCATCCCGGGCTCAAGACCGAGATCATCAGCATTAAAACCACCGGCGACAAGATGCGCAACGTGTCGCTGGCCAGGATCGGCGGCAAGGGCGTCTTCGTCAAGGAAATCGAAGAGGCCCTCTTGGCCGGGGAGATCGACCTGGCCGTTCACAGTGCCAAGGATCTGCCTTCCGAACTGCCGGCCGGCCTGTCGGTCGGGGCCGTGCCGCCCCGGGCCGACTTCCGGGACGTTCTGATCACCAGGCGGCCGGGAGGCCTGGCCGCTTTACCCCGGGGCGCCCGGCTGGGGACCAGCGGTCCGCGCCGTCAGGCCCAGATGCTGGCCGCCCGGCCCGATCTGGTGGCGGAGCCCATCAGGGGCAATGTGGTCACCCGCCTGAAAAAACTGAAAACTGAGGTGGAGGCCATCATCCTGGCCGCCGCCGGCTTGGACCGCCTGGGCCTTTCCCCGCCCAATTCGGAATACCTGCCCCCGGAAATCATGCTGCCCTCGGCCGGTCAGGGCGCCCTGGCCGTGGAAATCCGGGCCGAAGATTTGAAGATCCAGGAATTTCTGTCGCCCCTGACTCATCGCCCCACCTTTCTGGCCCTGGCCGCCGAAAGAGGCTTTCTGCGGCGCCTGGGCAGCGGCTGCCAGTTGCCGGCGGCCGCCCTGGCCCGCTATGAGGAATCCAGCATGAGCCTGGAAGGCCTGGTGGCCTCTCCGGACGGGCGGCGGATAATCAGGCGCGGCCGGACGGTGGAACTGGATTCCACCGAGGCCGCCGCCAATTTCGGCCAGTTGCTGGCCACCGAAATCCTGGACAACGGCGGCCGGGAAATAATGGCGGAGGTGGAGGGCTCATGAGCGGCAACGGGATAGTCTACCTGGTGGGGGCCGGTCCCGGCGCTCCGGGGCTCATGACTCTCCGGGGGGCCGAACTGATGAGGCGGGCCGAGGTGCTGGTCTATGACTATCTGGCCGCCCCGGAAATCATGGACCTGGCCCCCGAAAACTGCCGGCGGATCTACGTCGGCAAAAGGGCCGGCCATCATGCCAGAAGCCAGGAGGAAATCAATCGGCTGCTGGTCGGCGAGGCCCGGTCCGGGCGGGTGGTGGTGCGCCTGAAAGGCGGCGATCCCTACGTCTTCGGCCGGGGCGGCGAAGAGGCCCAGGAACTTTATAAGGCCGGGGTGGTCTTCGAAGTGGTGCCGGGCGTCAGTTCGGCCGTCGCCGCCGCCGCCTACGCCGGCATTCCCCTGACCCATCGGGACTACAGTTCCCAGGCCGTCCTGGTCACCGGCCAGGAACGCCCGGATAAGGAAGAGTCGGCCCACGACTGGGCCGCCCTGGCCAAGATGGGCACCATCGCCATGGTCATGGGCGTCAAGAATCTGGGCCGGATCTGCCGTTCCCTGGCCTCCGCCGGCCGCCCGGCCGACAGCCCGGCGGCCCTCATTCAGTGGGGGACCACCGGCCGCCAGAAAACAGTGGTCGGCTGCCTGGCCGATCTGCCCCAAAAGGCCGAGGCCGCCCGGATCGGGCCGCCAGCCCTTTTCGTGGCCGGCGAAGTGGTCGCCCTGCGGGAGCAGTTGAACTGGTTCGAACGCCGCCCCCTCTTCGGTCGCCGCATTCTGGTCACCCGTAGCCGGGAACAGGCCAGCCGCCTGAGCGAGGCCCTTCAGGAACTGGGGGCCGAGGTCTGGGAACGCCCGACCATCGCCATAGAAGCCCTCGATGACCCCAGGTACTTCAAGACCGCCCTGGGGCGCCTGGCCGATTATCACTGGCTGGTCCTCACCAGCCCCAATGCTGTGGAACTCTTCATGAAGATCACCTGGCGGGAAGGGCTGGACGCCAGAAGCCTGGCCGGGCTGAAGATCGCGGTCATCGGCCCGGGCACGGCCGAGGCTTTGAAAGCGCACGGCCTCCGGGCCGACCTGATGCCTGAGAAGGAATATGTGGGCGAAGCCCTGGCGGCCGCTTTGGCCAAAACCGGGCTGTCCGGCAAAAAAGTGCTGCTGCCCCGGGCTCTGGAAGGGCGGGATGTCCTGCCCAAAGGCCTGGCCGAGGCCGGGGCCGAGATCACTGATCTGGCCCTTTATAAGACGGTCAATCCGGTCTGGCCGGAGCCGCTGCCGGGCCGGCCCGATCTGGTGACCTTCACCAGTTCCTCCACGGCCGCGGGTTTGGCCGGCCTCATTCCCCCGGAAGAGCGCCAGAACTATCCGGCGGCCTCCATCGGCCCCATCACCAGCGAAACGGCCCGGTCCCTGGGCTTTCCGGTGGCCGTGGAGGCTGAAAGCTCAACCATCGACAGTCTGGTCATGGCTGTGGCCAGGCGCCTGCATGACCGCAATTGCGGCCCGCCCGCGACCTGACCGCCTGGCTTTGAGGGCCTGAAGAGCGATAGTCATTCAGGCCATTGATGTTCCATCTTCGTTACAGATGCCGGGAACCCCTTTGATGAACTTTTCCGACGAAACGGAAGCCGCTTCGCCGCCCCCCGAGAGAGCGGCCGAAAGCCTGGACCTGGCTGCCCGGCTCAACCCCGCCCAGTTGGCCGCGGCCACCTATGAGGGCGGGCCGCTGTTGATCGTGGCCGGGGCCGGCAGCGGCAAAACCCGCACCCTGGTGCATCGGGTGGCCTATCTGGTGGACCGGGGCGTGCCGCCGCCGGCTGTTTTGCTGCTGACCTTCACCCGCAAGGCGGCCTCTGAGATGCTGGGGCGGGCCGCGGCCCTGGTCGGCCGGCGGGCCTCGGAGGTCTCCGGGGGCACCTTCCACAGCCTGGCCAATTACCTGATCCGGCCCTGGGCCCACCTTCTGGGCTACCCGGCCGGTTTCAGCATCATGGACCAGGACGACGCCGAAAGCCTCATCGCCCGCATCCGGGCCGAGCATCCCGCCGCCGGGCGCCACAAGCGCTTCCCCCAGAAGGGGACCATTTTGGGCCTTTTGAGCCGGGCCATCAACCAAGACCGGCCTCTTTTGGAGACCATCACCGACTCCGCCCCCCATCTCCTGGAATACGCCCCGGCCATCGAGCAGATCGGCCGCACTTATCGGGAACACAAGATCGCCAATGCCCTGATGGATTTTGACGACCTTCTGGTGGGTCTGGAAATCATCCTCCGGGATCACGGAGATGTTCGCCGCCGCCTGGCCGGGCGTTACGACTATATCCTGGTCGATGAATATCAGGACACCAATCCCATCCAGGCCCGCCTGACCCGGCTTTTGGGCCAGGACCATCTGCGGGTCACGGCCGTGGGCGACGACGCCCAGTCCATTTACGCCTTCCGGGGGGCCAGTTTCCGCAATATAATGGATTTCCCGAAAATTTTTCCGGGCGCCAGGATTCTGAAACTGGAGGAAAACTACCGCAGCCAGCGGCCCATCATCCAACTGGCCAATCAGCTCATTGCCCAGGCCCGGGAGAAGTATGACAAGACCCTGGTGGCTGTGCGCGGCCCGGGCGAGGCCCCCCGCCTGGTGGCCGTGCAGGACCAGACCGACGAGGCCGGCTGGGTGGCCGCCCGAATCGAGGCCTTTCTGGAGGAAGGTCTGGACTTGAAAGATATGGCCGTGCTCTTCCGGGCCTCTTCCCATTCCTTCGACCTGGAAGTGGAACTGGTCCGCCGCCGTATCCCCTACACCAAATATGGCGGCCGCAAATTTCTGGAGGCGGCCCACATCAAGGATTTCATGGCCTTTTTGCGGGTGGCGGCCAACCCGGCCGACGGCCTCAGCCTGCGCCGGGTCTTGACCCTGATCGAGGGCATCGGGCTCAAGGGCGCCGACGGCCTGGTGGCATGGGTGGCCGGCCGCCAGGATCGGCTGGTTGATCTGAAGTCGGCGCCCGTCAAGGGCAAGGCCAGGGAAAACCTGGGCCCTCTGGCCGACCTTCTGGCCCTGATCGCCGGCGGGGAGGCCGAACTGGGCCCCCGGGTGCGGGCGGTGACCGATTTCTACTACCCCCGCATTCGGGACCTCTACCCCGACGACTGGCCCGAGCGCCAGAATGATTTGAAGGAACTGGTCCGCATGGCCGAAGAGCGGGGCGACCTGCGCGGCTTTATCGACGAACTGACCCTGGATCCGCCCAACCACAAGCGGGTGGACCCTGAGGAGCGGCGGCCCGGCCTGACCCTGTCCACGGTTCATTCGGCCAAGGGTCTGGAATGGAAGTCGGTCTTCATTCTTTCAGCGGTCGAGGGCCGTTTCCCGCCCTCTTACGCGGCCCGCTCCCCGGCCGAGGTGGAGGAAGAGCGGCGGCTGATGTATGTGGCCGTCACCCGGGCCAGGGACCGCCTCTTCCTGATGCTGCCCCTGGGCACGGTCGACCGCCGCACCGGTCTGGCCGCCGCCCCCAGCCGCTTTCTGGCCGCCCTGCCGCCCGAGGCCGGGGCCGGCCTGTGGCGCGGCGACCGGGAAATCGATCCAAATGAATTCTTGAATCTTGGGGCCGATTCAGGGTATAATTATAAGGCCTCGTTCCCATCGTCTCCGGCCCGGCCGCCGGCGGGTCGCCCCGGGCTCCCCCCGCGTCCGGCCTGTCGCCCTGAACCGGTCGCCCCGCTGGATGTTGCGGCCGGGCAGAGGGTCAGCCATCCGGTTTACGGGTCGGGGCTGGTCAGGGAAATTCAGGGGCCGGCGGCGCTGATCGATTTCGACCTCTTCGGTCGCAAACGGGTGGTGATCCAGTACGCCAGGCTGACGGCCCTCTGATCCGGGGCCTTTTACTGCGGCGGACCCTGACGGCCGGCATGAAAATGAAAAATAGTTCCCGGCCGATACTTTTCTGGTACCTGGGCTTTTTGGGCGGAGTTTGAGCATCTTGGGCGGCGACAAAAACTATAGCGGCGAACTTCGGAAGATGTTCGAGCTGCAGAAGTTCGGAATGAAATTCGGGCTCGGCGGCATCAGGGGCATTCTGGAGAAGCTCGGCCAGCCCCATCTCGGCCGGAAGTTCATTCATCTGGCCGGCACCAACGGCAAGGGTTCGGTGGGCATCATGCTCCATCAGGCCCTGACGGAAGCCGGCTATAAAGTCGGGTTTTACACCTCCCCCCATCTGGTGACCTTTCGGGAACGCATCCGGGTCGGCGGGGAGATGATCGGCGAAGAGGACGTTCTTCGCTTGAGCGACCGGGTCTGGGGCGTGATTGACCCGAACTCGCCGCCCACTTTTTTTGAATTCGTCACGGCCATGGCCTTTCTTTATTTTCGGGAGAAAGAGGTCGATCTGGCCATAATTGAAGCCGGCCTGGGCGGCCGGCTGGATTCCACCAACGTCATTGTGCCGCTCTGTTCGGCCGTCACCAATATCTCCCTGGAACACACCGAGCACCTGGGCGACACGGTGGAGAAAATCGCCGCTGAAAAAGCCGGCATCATCAAAAGCGGCGTGCCCCTGGTCTGCGGGCGTTTGGGCGCGGGGGCCGGGGAGGTTATTTTCAGGGCCGCCGAGCAAAAAAAGAGCCCGGTTTACCTTCTGGGCCGTGACTTTGAGGTCAGGACCCGCAGCCAGGATCAATTCGGCCGCCCCACGGTGGATTTTGAAATGGGCGGCCGCCGGATGGAAAATCTGGCCGTCAGCCTGGCCGGGCGACATCAGGCCGACAACGCGGCGCTGGCTCTGGCTATTTTGGATCTTCTGGTCGGGCCGGCTTTTTCGGTGAGCGAAGAGCAGATCCGGTCCGGATTGGTCCGGGCGGTCTGGCCCGGGCGGGCCGAACTGTTCCCGGCCGGCTCCTGGCCTCCGGCGGCGGCCGGGGCCCGGGCGCCCCTGATGCTGGACGGCGCCCACAACCCGGCCGGGGCTCAGGCCCTGGCCGGTCTTCTGGACTCCTTAAGCCGCGACCGGCTGCATCTGGTGGTGGGGGTCATGGCCGACAAGGATATCGGCGGGGTGCTGGGCCCTCTCATAGAACGGGCCGACCGCCTTTACCTGAGCCGGCCGCTTTTCAGCCGGGCCGCTTCCCCGGGGCTTCTGTGGGACAAGATCGCCGCTGCCCTGGGGCCGCCCAAGGTCCTGACCACTCTCTATCCGGGGCTGCCCGAAGCCCTGACGGCGGCCGCGGCCGAAGCCGGCGAGGGCGACTTGGTTTTGCTCAGCGGCTCTCTCTTCACCGTCGGCGAGGGCCGGGCCTGGCTGATGGGCCTGGGCGATGTGGAATCGAATTGATTTTTGTCTGGATGAATGTTTTTTTAAGTGCTGACGGGTAGCGGAAACAGACTGTGGGGACTTTGGCCAGCGCCGGAGCTTCCCTGGTGAGCCGGAGCGGCTTTTGATTCTGAAAAGCGCCGACATAGCCCGCCGAGGGCGAGACCGCCGGAACCGGATGAGCCGGCTCGGATTCTGGTCCGTCCTGGCCCTGCTGTCGGCGCTTTGCCTGTCTCCGGCCGCGGCCGCCGAAGACAGCCGCGAACACCACTTCCTGAAAGTCGAGAGCCAGAGCCACTACCTGACCGGTATTCTGGAAGAGCGGCCCGGCGAACGGAAAGCGCCGGGTCAGCAGGTGGAGGTGGTCATCGAAGGCGAACCGGCCATCATCATCCGGGCCGACGAAATAGAGTCCGACCTCGACCGCCGGCTCAACCATTTCATCGGGCACGTTTCCATTACCCGGGGCCCGGAGACGGTCACCGCCGACCGGGCCCTCTGGAGCGACCGCCAAAACACCGCCGAGGTGGTCGGCAATATCCGCATCCAGACCGGGGAATTCATCATCATGGCCAACCGGGCCATCATCAATCTCGATCTGCAGATGGCCAAGATTTATGACGGCTCGGCTTTCTTCCCGGCCCAGAATTACTACCTCAAGGGCGCCCTGATCGAACGCCTCGGGGAAAAGATCATCCACATCGAAAACGGTTCGGCCACCACCTGCGACGGCCCCAACCCCTCCTGGACCATTGAAGCCGAAAGCTTGACCGTCACCCAGGGCGGCTACGCCACCGCCTCGGGGGTTTCCTTCAACGCCGGCGGCCAGGTGCCCATAGTCAGGACGCCTTATTTTGTCTTCCCGGTCAAAAACGAGCGGCAGAGCGGCTTGTTATTCCCCGGCCTGGCCAATTCCTCCCGCGACGGCCTGACGGTGGCTCTCCCCCTGTTCTGGGCCACCGGCGAAAACCACGACCTGACCTACACCCCGGTCTGGCGGGAAAAACGGGGCCTGGCCAATACCCTGGAGGGCCGTTACCATTTTGAAAAAGGCCGGGGTCTCTGGCAGTTCACTTATCTGAACGACAACGACCCTCAGCATTTTTATTATAAAAATTCCCCGGATCTGGAGAGGACCAAGGAGCGTTACTGGCTGCGGGCCCAGAACGAGTGGCATTTCGGGGCCTGGGATTTGAACCTGAATCTGGACCTGGTCTCCGATCCGCTCTACCTGGCTGAATTCAGAAATGACTTTGACGGATTCTTCAACTCCTACAACGCCCTTTCCCGGGAATTCGGCCACAGCGTCAACGAATATCTCGATCCGCTGCGCAACAGCAGCCTCTTCGCCCAGAGAACCGGCTATGACACTTTTTTCCGGGGGACCCTGGAATACACCGAAGACCTTTACAGCCAGGGCAACCGCGACACCATCCAGAAACTGCCGTCGCTGCAGTACAATATGGTCAGCCGGCCCGTAGTGAACAGCCTCAGCGGCGATCCGCGCAACCTGCCCCGCGTTTCCCTGAATATGCGTTATGACTATTTCACCCGCTCTTCCAACCAGTGGAGCTATACGGATGAAACCGGGCACCGGATGATTCTCAATCCCTCCATGACCTGGAACACTCCGGTCGGCGGGCTGGCCACTTTCAGGCTCGACGGTGAGCTGGAACTGAGCATGTACGGGGTCAACGGCCACCGGCCCTATGACCGCACGGTCATAGGCGCCCGGGAGGCCGCCCGGCATGACCGTCGGGACAACCGGTTGACCGGCGCTCTGGAGGCCGCGCTCTCCACCACCTTCAGCCGGGTCTACAGCGGCGGTCCGGGCGACGCCTCGGCCACCCGCCATCAGTTTTCGCCGACCATTGCCTTTTCCTATGTGGGCGCCCCTGACGACCAGAGCGATCTGCCCTATTGGGACTATTATGACCGCCGCCTGTCGCGCCGCACGGTGCGCTATGGTTTCCTGAACACTTTCGTCAGCAAAACGCCCAGTGTCGACGAAAAAGGGCGGGATGACGGTTTCGAATATTTTCAGTTTCTCAAAATCGGTCTCTGGAGCAGCTACGAGTTCGCCGACAACCTGGAGTGGGCCAACCGCCCCTTCGCCCGTTATTACACCACCGATTACTATGACCGGGGCGCCGGCCCGGTGGAGCTGGAAATAGAAACCTTCTTCAACCCCTATTTCTCGGCCCGCCTGGTCTCGGCGGTCGACGGGCGCACCGGCCAGACCACCAGCCACGACCTCAGCTTCAAGGTCGCCGACTTCCGCGGCGACAGCCTGACCCTGACTTATGACTATGACCGGCCCTCGGTGGCCCAGGGCACCGGCGATTATGAGGATTACAAGGAAGTCAGGGCCGACCTGTCCCTGGTCTTCAGCCCTGAATGGTATGCCGATTTTTCCGCCAGGTATGACGTCCGGGAGGGCCGGGCCTTGGAATCCCACGCCCGGATCATGTATCAGGCCCAGTGCTACGGCCTCGGTCTCCTCTTCTCCGATTCCGACAACGACCGCCGGGTCGGCCTGGTCATCGACCTCCTGGGCCTGGGCTCCATCAACCACGACCGCAACAGCCTGGCCAGCCCGCCGCAGTTTTTTTACCAGTAGAGTCCAATAGAGCCCAAACAAAGCAAACCCGCCGAAAAGCGGACTTTTCGGCGGGTTTGCTCTTTACTCCAAGGCTGCTTGGGCCTCAGCCTTTGATCTGGCGCAACCTGGTGCCCAGGTCTACGGAAAGCCGAATTTCTTCGGCCGATATTTCGGGCGGGAAGAGACAGCCGCTGACCCGGGCCTGTTTCAGGCTGGCCCCGTGGAGATTGGCGCCGCTCAGATCCTGACCGCCGAGATTGGCGCCGCGAAGATAGGCGCCGGACAGATTGGCGTTTTTTAAATTAAAGCCGGTGAGATCGAGATCCGACAGATTCTGGTTGCTGAAGTCGGCCTCCCGGCCTTCGGCCACGGCGTTATTAAAGGCCGCCCGGTTTTCTTCAAAAAGTACTTGAGGCTTGGGGTTGCGCTTGATTTCGTCCATTGGCGGATCTCCCGTTTTTTTTCAGATGGCTTGGACTTGGCGGCTGGAGGCGGGGGCCCGGCTAAGCGAGTCGCCCGGCCGGCTTCAATTACAAAAATTCCTAGTTATTATAGTCAAATTCCATTAGCTTGTCCATAAGAAAGGTCCAGCGAAATTTAGACAGCGCTTTATTTAAAGGCTGAAAATATGCTATATTCATCAACTCCACAGGAAGGTTCGCTTCCGGTGGTCGGGGATTCGAGGTCAGGGGGGGCCAACTATGGATTTCGGGGTCATGCTGCCGATCTTCACCAGCGTTTTCATGGCGGAACTGGGGGATAAGACCCAAGTGGCCACGGTCTGCTTTATGGCCGGGGGGGGCTGCTCCAAAGGCGAAGTCTTCTGGGCTTCTTCTTTGGCGCTTCTGTCCAGCACGTTTCTGGCCGTTGTTTTCGGGGCGGCCGCAGGCCGCCTGATTCCGCCGTCCCTCTTGAAAATAGGGGCCGGAGTCATCTTTGTGATCATGGGCCTTATTTTTCTGAAGCAGGCCTTGGGCCGCCGGGCCGACGGGCCGGGGGGCGGCCGGTGAAAATCAAAACCATGCTGCCGATCTTCAGCAGTGTCTTCATGGCCGAACTGGGGGACAAGACCCAGGTGGCCACCATGCTTTTCATGGCCGGCGGCGCGGCCGGCGCGGCCGAGGTTTTCGCGGCGGCCGGCGCGGCCCTGCTGCTGTCGACTTTTCTGGCGGTCATGTTCGGCGCGGCCATCGGGCGGCTGATTTCGCCCAGGGCCTTAAAGGCCGCCGCCGGCTCGGTTTTTGTGCTGCTGGGCGCCTATTACCTTTATCAGGGGGTGGCCTGATGCTGCGCTATCGCCGGGGTCCGGAAAGCGACCCCTTTTATCGGCTTTATAAATCTCCGGGCTGGCTGACTGATTACGATCCGCCCCGGGATTTCCCCTTCTGGCTGAACCTGGAATTGAGCAACCGCTGCCAGTTGGACTGTTTTTTCTGTTCCCGCCAGAAGAGCCTCAGGCCTCTGGGGGACATGGACCCGCATCTGCTTTCGCTCATCGTCCAGGAGGCCGCCCTTTACCCCGAATGCGGCCTGAGGCTCACCGGCTGGGGGGAGCCCCTGCTCTACCCCCGGCTGGCCGAGGCCGTGCGGCTGATCAAAGGGGCCGGTCTGCCGCTGAAAATTTACACCAACGGCCTGGCCCTGACTCCGGAGCTGATGGATGTTTTTCTGGAATGCGGCTTGGATGATCTCCAGTTTTCCCTTCAGGGCCTGACCCCGGAACAGTATGAATTCAATCGCCGCCGCTCCAGCTACGCCCGCCTCCGGGCCAACCTGGAAATGGCCGCCCGGAGGCGCGGCCGGGCCGGGCGCCCCTTTCTCAGCGTCCTGACTTCGGTTCTGGCCGACGAGGCCCGGGCGGCCGACCCGGAAGCCTTTGCGGCCGATATGCTGAGCATGGTGGATAAAGTGGCCGTGGATCTGACCAACCTGAATTTCGTGGCGGAACTGGAGCGGGTCAAGCCCTATCTGGACCGTCAGTCCGGGGGCCTGAGCCGGGGACGCTGTGTGGATGTTTTCCTGGCCCTGGAAATCAAGTACGACGGCCTCATCCAGTTCTGCGGCCAGGACGCCGACAGCCGTCCGGAACACAGCCTGGGCCGGGTGGGGGAAATCAGCCTCCACCAGGCCTGGCACAGCCCGAAAATGAACCGTCAGCGGGACCTGGTGGGCCGCGCCCTGGGGCACGAAAGCTCCGGCGTCTGCCGCCACTGTTACCACAACACCAGCAAATATGACCTGTTTAAGGAGTCAAAATGAGGACCGCCCTTGCCCGGCCGTGATCTGGCCCCGATGCCGCCGGCTCTGCCGGAACTCCAGGCCGCCCGTATTGTGGCCGGGACCCTGACTTTGTTATCCCGCGAAATACGGGAGACGGGGCGGCCGGTGGATCTCTGGAGCCCCCCCCTCTACCCGGATTACATCCGCGAGCTTGCGATTCAGGTAGGGCGGGGCGAAGCCTTGCCCCTCTGGGTGGAGGAGCGCCATCCGGCCCGGGGGTTGGCCGTTTTCGCCGATTCGCCCTGGGAAAGCGATTTTTTGGCTTACCGCTGCGCCCGCCTGATGGGGCCCTTTATGGTGGTGGAAGATCAGCGCGACCGGGAGGGGCGGGTGCGCCGCCTGGCCAGTCTGGCCATCGAGCAGGGCCGGGCCCAGGGCTGCCGTCTGATGACTTTGAAGACTTTTCACGACCCCGCCGGGCTGCGGGGCTTTTTAGCCGAAGGGTTCATACTGGCTGAAATCGGGGCCTCCCTGGGCGGGACGCTGCCCAGGGAGGAACTGCCGGTGGAACGCCCCGCCCAGTTCGACTTTCCCCCGGCCGAGGATCTGCGGGAAATGGCCGGGGAGGCGGTGGCGTCCCTGGGCGATTTTTTCTATGACGGGCATTTCCGCCACGACCCCGACCCGGGGCCGGAGGCGGCCCGCCGGCTGTGGAGCCGCATCGCCCGGGACGATCTGGAAGGCGCGGCCGACCCGGCCGTTCTCTTGTGGGATCGCCAAAAAAACCGGGCCGCCGGCCTGGCCACCGTGCGTCTGGCCGGCCGGGAGGCCCGGCTCTCTATTCTGGCCGTGGGCCCCGCCTATCAGGGCCGGGGTCTGGGGCGGCTGATCATGCATGAAACCCTCAACCGCCTGCGGGGCCGGGCGGTCCGCCTGGCGGTGGAGACGGCCGCCTACAACCTTCCGGCCTTAAAGCTCTATCAGAGCCTGGGGTTGAACCCCGCCCCGCCGCTGGCGGCCCTGCATTATCACTATAAGTGACCGGCGTGGCCGAAAAAGGAAGAGAGCCGGCGGGGGCTCCCTTCTCTTTTTTTCAGGCGATTCGTCTTGACGCCCTGACGCGGACTTTAATCGTCGTCCTCGTCGTCGTAATATTCGTCGTCGTCCTCGTCGTATTCCTCGTCGTTCTCGTCGAGTTTGTCGTCGCCGAATTCATCATCAATGAATTCGTCGTATTCCTCGCGAGTCATCAGGTCGTCATATTCGGTCATGGAATTCATTTCCATCCGTATCAGCCAGCCCTCTTCGTAAGGGTCTTCCAAAATGGCTTCCGGAGCGTCAACTATATCCTCGTTGACGGCTGTCACTTCGCCGCTGACCGGGGCCAGAAGCCGCAGTCCGGTGCCGCTGCCGACGGACACGCGGCCGAAGGGTTCGTCCTTGGAGAATTCGTCGCCTTCCGCCGGGAGGCGGATCTTGGTCAGTTCGTCAAAATCCTCCAGAGCTTCGTCAGTCAGGCCGATGGTGGCCTGATGGTCGTCTTCCAGACGTATCCAGAGCTTTTCGGCGGAATACCTAAGTACGTGCAGATCCAAAGTCGACCTCCTTATCGTCGCATACGTTTCTTGAATACTTACCGCATGGCTGTAATAAATTCAAGATAAAAATGAAGGCTTTTTTCAGCCGCCCGGCCGGCTGGGCCGGGCGGGCCCTATCCAGAAAAGCAGAATCAGCCCCGATACGGCTGCCGCCAAGGCGGTCAGGCTGGTCGGGGGCAGCCCGGCCACGATGGCCGCCCCCCGGAAATCGCCCCGAAAGAATTCCACCAGCAGCCTCAGGAGCCCGGCCGACATCAGATAGAGGGCCGCCAGACGGCCGGGCCGGCTGAAAAAGCGGAGCCGGGATCTGATGATCAGGAAGAGGGTCAGGGCCAGGATGAAGAGACCGGCCGACTCCATCAACTGGGTCGGCCAGAGCGGCAGCCCGGCCGGGGCCAGGGAACCGGGGGGAAAGATCAGAGCCAGAGGATTGTCCGGGCCGGCGGGGCCGCCGTAGCAACAGCCGGCCCCCAGGCAGCCCAGACGGCCGACAGCCTGCCCCAGGGCCAGGGAGGGGGCCATGACGTCGGCGGTCGGCCCAAAGGGCAGGGCATATCGTTTCAGGAAGATCGGCGAGAGGACCAGGGCGGCCAGCACCCCGCCCTGAAACATCAGGCCGCCCCGCCAATAGGCCAGCATGGCCGCCGGCTGGCCGGCGAATTCCGGCCAGTGGAAAAGGATGTAAAAAATCCGGGAGCCCAGCAGTCCGGCCAGGACCATCCAGAAGCAGAAGTCGCGGCAGCGGGCCGCCTTGAGGTTGCGGCGGGCCGCGGTCCAGGAAAAAAGGACCAGGGCGGCCAGGACGCCGGCGGCCACCATAAATCCGTAAAAGCTGATTGACAGCGGCCCCAGCCGAAAGGGAACGGGAAACATGCCAGACTCCTTATCTTGCTTACCCGTCCAATACCGCGGGCCTTCATCGACTTATCATATTTCCGGGTTCTTGTCCAGTCAAAGCGGCTTGAATGCTTGAATCCAGGTAATCTTTCACGGGTTGCAAATGGTCAAGGTCGCTGCTTCGGCTCTCAGCTTTCGCCGCGCCTTTCCAGCTTTCTGTGAAGTGCAATTATACCGTAGGCCGCGAATTTGCGAATTCTGCGGCTTGAATCCTGGCGGGTTTTCAAGTAATATAGTAACGGGAACCTAAATAATCCAGGCTGCCCTGGCCCGCAAAGTCCCGGAAAGCATAGCCGCAGGCCGCCGTCGGACCGGGATCGCCTGTTGAGGAATGAGGCATCAAATATGCTTAAAGGTATTTTTTTGGCTCCCGGGCGGCTCCTGGCCAGGCTTTTCAGGCGGGACCGGCGAAAAGTGTATCGCAGTGCCCGCAGCCGTTCCGGCGCCGGTCCGGGCACGGTGATTCTGTCGCTGGTCGCCTGGCTGGCCCTGGCCGGGGCGCTTCTTTATTCGATCGACCAGGCCGGGCTCCTGAAGCAGGCCCTGGATGCGGGCGTGGAAGTGGCCAAAGGCGCCGAGGACGACCCGACCCCGCCGTTGCCTCCCCCGGTGCGGGACAGAAGCACCGGCGGCCAGTTGAACACCGGGCCGGCCGGTCCGTCTGACGCTGAAATTCCCCCGGGCTCTTCCCATCTGAACGTCTCGCCGAGCCCGGCGGAAACCGAGATGTGGCTGGTCATCCTCCACTCCATCCCCAAAAGCGCCCGGGCCGAGGCCGAGCGGCGGCAGAGTCAATATCTCAGCCGAGGCTTGAATGTGGAAATACTGGACACCGACGCCTTCCCCAAGCTCAGGCCCGGCAACTGGATCATCGCCCAGGGCCCTTTTGACGACCGGGCCAGCGCCCTGGCCGCCGCCAACAAAGCCAAAGCCTTCAACGACGGGCTGATGGTCAGGCGCGGCCTCTGAGTTTGCCGGGCAGCGATTCTCAAAGTAGGCCCGATTATCAAAATAGCCGGTCGCCCCGGAGAGGGCGACGGAGCGGAGCGACTGGTCAGGTCGGCCAATCAATCCCCTGCCGGGCAAAAATCGCACTTTTTGCCCGGCTACGACCAGAGCACTTGAAGATGGAAAGCTACTTTGAGAATTACTGTTTGCCGGGCTCTTTCATTTCGATTCTCTCTGTGATATATTAAGTCTCGGGCGGAACTGAAACCGCCTTCCGGACCACTAAGAAACCGCCGATAAGGCGGTTTCAGCGTTTAGGGGCCGGGGCAACTTGGACACAATCTCAATATCCTAAGACGGCTCAGAGCAGATTGAGGCGCCCTATGTCAAATTCATATAAGGAAGAGAGCCGGGCGGCCGCCCAGGCCGACGGAGGGCCGGGCTGGACCAAATCCGGGGCGGCCCTGGTCTCGATCGTTTCCAACAGCACTCTGGTGCTCCTGAAGCTGGCGGCCGGCTTTTTGACCGGCTCGGTGGCCATTATGTCCGAGGCGGTCCATTCGGGCCTGGATCTGGTGGCCGCGCTGATGGCCTACGTTTCGGTCCGGGTGGCCGAACGGCCTCCGGACAGCCATCATCCTTTCGGGCACGGCAAAGCCGAGTTTCTGGCCGCTCTTTTCGAAGGCCTTCTGATCATGGGGGCCGGGGGTCTGATCGTCCGGCAGGCCGCCCGGGGCTTTTTCAAGCCCGAACCCATGCCGGAACTGGGCTGGGGAGCTCTGGTGATGTTGATTTCAGCGCTGGTCAACATCCTGGTTTCGCGCGGCCTCTTCCGGGTGGGCCAACGCGTCGAATCGGCGGCCCTGGTGGCCGACGCCTGGCATCTGCGCACCGATGTCTACACCTCCCTGGGTGTTTTCGCGGCCCTGGCCGGCATCATGATCGGGGCTCATCTGGCCCCGGATCTTGATTTGCTGTTCCTGGACCCTCTCTGCGCCCTGATCGTGGCCGTGATGATCCTCAAAGCCGGGGCCGCCCTCAGTTGGGAGGCCGTCGGCCAGTTGTTGGACCACAGCCTGAAACCTGACGAATTGAACCTGATCGTCCGCCATATTCAGGCTCTGGCGCCTCAGATAAAAGGTTACGGGGCAATCAAAACCCGGCGTTCCGGCTCCTGCCGGCATATTTACATGGAACTGCGGGTCAACGCCGGAATGAGCGTGGAGGCGGGACACAGTCTGGGCGTGGAACTGGTGAAGAGCCTTCAGGAACATTTTCCGGATTCCCAGATCAGCTTTCACCTGGACCCCGGATAGTAGCCAGTCAAGGTTTGGTTGATTGCTTCGCGATCAGCCTTTCAATTCACGATATGAAAAAACCGGGGAGCCAGACGCTCCCCGGTTTTTTGAGGCCGTTGAAAAAAGCGTCAGTCGCGGGCGCTGCCGAAAAGGCGCAGGAGGAAGAGGAAGATATTGATGAAATCCAGATACAAATTCAGGGCGCCCAGGACCACCACCCGGCTGACCTCATCTTCGTCGGAGTCTTGCAGGGCGGTGCCGAAAATGACGCGAAGCTTCTGGTGGTCATAGGCGGTCAGCCCGGCGAAAATGAAGACGCCGATGACGCAGATGGCCATTTCCATCATGGTGCTCCTGGTGAACCAGTTGACGACCGAGGCGATGATGAGGCCGATCAGGCCCATGAACAGAAAGCTGCCCCAGGCCTGGAGGGACCGTTTGGTGACCAGGCCGTAAACAGCCATGGCTCCGTAAATACCGGCCGTGCAGACAAAGGCCTTGATGAAGGCCGCGCCGGTATAGACCAGCAGGATGGGCGACAGGCAGGCGCCGGTCAGGGCCGAATAGGCCAGAAAAATGCCCTTGGCGGCAGCGGGCGTCATATGCTGGATGCGGGCGCTTAAAAAAAACACCAGGCCCAACTGACAGGCGAAGCCGACCCAGATGGCCCAGCTGTTGTTCACAAGGAACATTATGAAGGTCGCCGAATGGGCCAGGACATAGGAAGCCAGGGCGGTGAGGGCCAGGCCGGCAAACATCCAGGTGTAAACTTTTTGAAAAAACAGGGCTTCGGAGCCGGCCGCGCTGCGGGCCATGACCCCCGGCTGCCGGGAATTGGGAGTGAAATTGGTGAAATCCTGCATTATAAGCCGCTCCTCTGATTCAGGTTGATGGGATCGAAACCGAAAATAACCTACTGTTGCCCATAATATAACTGTCTTGAAAATAAATTGCAAGTCGATCTTCCGACCGGGCGCAATTCTAAAAGTAGCTTTCCATCTTCAAGTGCTCTGGTCGTAGCCGGGCAAAAAGGGCGATTTTTGCCCGGCAGGGGACGGATTGGCCGACCCGACCGGTCGCTCCGCTCCGTCGCCCTCTCCGGGGCGATCTGCTATTTTTAATCGGCCACTTCCAGGCTTTGGCCGGTGCCGCGGCCGAAGGTTTCGGGGGCGTACATCTCTTCGGCCTGGGGGCCGGGGGTCAGGTAGACGCCGCTGGTGACCGCCCGGGCCAGGTAAGAATAGCTGTAGACCCCGGCCTCGAGGCGGTCGGCGTAGACGGCCACCCGGTCGGGCCAGATTTCCTGGTGCCGGTACCAGTGGAGGCGGCGCTCGTCTTCATTTTCGCCGGCGGGCAGGTTCAGGAGGCTGAGGTCAGCCTCGGCCAGGTTGAAGTTGACGGGCTCCAGGCCGGCCGGCACCCGGTCCATCAGCACCACGTTATGGCGCGGGGCGGGGACCATCATGGTCACCGAAACCCGAACCACGTCGCCGCGCTTGAAACGCAGGGCCCCGGCCGGCCCGGCTTCGGGCGAGACCACTTCAAAGGAGCGGGCGAGCCTGAAGCCGCCGCTGGAGGCCGCCGAAAGATCGGGCGCCAGGGGGGCGGTTCTGATCTTCAGGGCGGCCCAGGCCTGGCCCTGGCCCTGGACCTCGTAGCTGACGGACGGGCTTTCGGCGGGGATGGCCGAAAGCGGGGCCTGGCCGAGGGCCGGCCGGTCGCTGAAAGATTTAAAGCGGGCCTGGGCCAGGAGGCTCTCGCCCAAAAGGGCTTTGACGTCCAGGTCGGGGTTTTCGGGCTCGGCCGTTTTGACGTAGTCGGAGAGGGCGGCCAGGGCCAAGGCGTTGTTCTGGGTGGTCCCGAAGTGGCCGCCGCGGCTGGCCGAAACCAGCCAGCGGACCAGGGCCGGGAGGAGGTCGTGCCGGGGCGCGGTCTGGCAGAGGACGCTGAGGGCCAGGGCTGAAGTGCGGACCGAGCTGGACCAGATTTCGGGCGCGCCCTCCGCCGGTTCCACGAACTGCGCTTCACCGGCGCTCACCTGTAAATGCCGGTCCAAAAGCGGAATCAGGGCCGCCAGACGGAGATCCCGGTTCTGGCCCTGGGGCAGGAAAGCCACGGCCCGGATGAGGTTGGCCAGTTCAAAGAGGCCCAGTTTTTCCCGATCCTGATAGAGCAGTTCAATATAGGCGGCCACATTTTCGCCGGAACGGCCGAGCATGGCCAGGGCGTAGCTTTTGGCTTCCCGCACGGCCTCTGGCGAATACCAGGCGGGGAAGGACCGGCTTTCGCCGCCCAAAGCCTCTTTCAGGAAGTCGGCGATGCGGCCGGGCAGGGCCGGGTCGGGCAGTTCAAAGCCGTCATCCCGGGCCGAGAGCAGAAAGTCCAGCACATAGGCCGAAAGATAGACCGAGCGGCTTGACCAGTCATAGGTTTCGGGCCAGAAATTGTAGCCGCCGCCCTGTTCCCACCGCAAGAGGCGAGCCAGTTGCGACTGCACGTCGCGCCGGGCCTGTTCCTCTTTTTCGGCGGTCCCGTTCAGGCGCTCTTTAAGCCGCAGCCAGACCAGGCTGGCGTAGGCCTTGGAGACGGACTGTTCCACGCAGCCGTGGGGGTAGGCCGCCAACCAGTCAAAGGGCTCGGTCAGCACCCCCGCCAGGCTGGGCGACAGGGCCAGTTCCAGGCCGCCCCGGCCGGGGTCCAGCCCTTCGGCCAGGGCCAGAGAGGCCGTGGCCTGGCCGGGGAGGAGGCGTTCATAAGAGGCCTGGGTGCTCAGGGGATTGGGCGGGGAGACCGGGAGGACGTATTCCACGCTGTCGCGGTCCGGCCCCAGAGTCACGCTGAAGAGAAACCTGGCTTCTCCGGCGGAGCCGGCCTTGACCTTGAAGTGAAGTTCCTGGCTTTGGTCCGGGCCGAGGGTCACGGTTTTGGCGGCCGAATCGTTGACCAGGCTGAAATTGTCGCCTTCCAGCCTGACGGCGGCCTCCCCGGAGATCCGGCCCCGGTTGCTGAGAACCACGGCCGCCTGGAATTCATCGCCGACGCCGGCATAGCCGGGCAGGGCCGAGCGGACCAGGAGATCGCGGCTGACCAGAACCGAATTCTGCCCGGTGCCGGTTTTTCGCCCGGGCCCGGTGGCCACGGCGAAAATTTTGAAGGTGGTCAGGTTTTCAGGCATTTTGACCTTGACTCTGGCCCGGCCGCTCTGGTCCAGAGCGACCCGGGGCTCGAAGTGGGCCAGGGCGGCGAAGAGCCGCCGTATTCCGTCGTCGCTGCGGTCCTTCATCAGGGCGGCCGCCTCCATCAGCCCGCCGCCTCCGCCGGGGTTGTCGCCTTTGCTGCCCCAGTTCTGGCGGCCGATGAGGCTGACGAGGTTGTCGGCGGTCTGAACCATCAGGGGCCGGTCGCGGTGATAGAGGGTCTCCGGATGGTAGGCGGCTTCTCCGCCCAATTGCAGCACGGCGGCATCGGCCACGATGAGGGCCACCTCAGCCCCGGTCGCCGGCTGACCATAGTAATCGACGACTTCCAGGTCCACTTCCACTTCGCCGCCCGGCCCGACTTCCTTCTGATCGGGGGTGACCCTGACCGTAAAGAGGTCTTTTCGGCTGGGGACCTTCAGTTCGGTGTAGCCCAGGCGAATGGCGGGCTTGCCGAAATCCAGGCCGGCTTCGTCGAGTTTGTCGGCGATGCGGCCCCTGACCAGGAGCACCGAGACGAAGATATTGGGGCTGTCGTCGTCAGTGACCGGTATTTCCAGAACGGGGGTCTGGCTCGTGATCTCAAAGACCCGGGAGCTGCGCACCCCGGCCCGCTCCACGGTCAAAAGGCCCTGCCCCCGGTCAAAGGGGCTCTGGACCATGATCCGGGCCTGGTCGCCCGCTTGGTAGGAGTCGCGGTCGGCCACCAGGGTCAGGCGGTCGTCATTGCCCATGAACCAGCCCACCGGCCCGGATCCGCTGACGTAGAAGTCGCAGCTGGCCTGGTTGACCCGGCCCTGCTCGTCTTGCAGTTCGGCCAGAACCCAGTAATGGCCGGGCTTTTCCGGCGTGAACTCCACTTCGGCCGGAAGATCGGCGCTGCTCACGGTGCGGGTTTCTATTTTTTCATCCAGCATGCGGGAGACGTACTCGTAAGCCGAGCCGGGCGATTTGCGGCGGACGTTCTGCCAGACGCGGCGGTGAAGGGTCAGGCTGACCGGCCGGCCGCTGATCAGGCGTCCCTCCCGGTCGGCGGCAATGAGTTTCAGCCGATAGGGCCGCCCGGCTTCGGTCACGTATTGGTCCCGATAGAGACCGGCGTAGATTTCGGCCGGGTGGACCAGGAAAGAGGCCGAAGTGGAAACTGTGCGTTGATCGACATCGGTGACGGTGACGAAGCTCTGATAGTTTCTGGGCCGGGGCCGCTGTTCCGGGGTCGGGCTCAGGTTCAGCCGGAATTTCAACAGGCCCCCGGCGTCCAGCCGGACTTCGTCGGAAGCCACGGTGACCGACGGTTCGCTGCGGTCATAGCCGTCGTCCCGGTCCTCGTCGGCCGCTTCGAAGCGGTTGATGACGCTGTATTGGGAAAAATCGCCGGGCAGGCTGAACTCGGCCGGCGAGGCGCTGACGCTGTAGCGGACGGGCTGCCCGGCAACCGGGGCGCCGTAATGATAGCCGGCTTCGGCCCGGATTTCGACGGTCTGGCCGGCCAGCGGATTCTGGGGCGGATCTGTCATCTTGATTTCAAAGGCCGGCGGCCGATAGGTCATGACCATGAAGCTGCCCAGTTCCGGGAGGTCCGTCTGGCCGGGGCGGCCGGCCCTGACCGACCAGTAGCCCAAGGCGGCGTTCCGGGGAATGGGCAGTTCATGGCTGAGGGTTCCCAGCGGCCCGGTTTTCAGAAGACGCCGCTCCACCAGTTCGTCGGCGCCGTCGCGGATCTCCACTTCCAGATCCTGGCCGGCCAGATCCCGCAGTTGATCGCCCTGGCGCTGGCGGGCGATGATCTTGAATTTGGCGGTCTCGCCTGGTTTGTAGAGGGGCAGGGAATTTAAGAGCCAACTGCTCTGGTCTTCGTCCCGGCCCAGGGGATCGCCGGTGTTCAGATCCCAGCGCCAGGTTTCCAGGCCGTCGTTCCAGTTGACGTTCCACAGGGACATCTGGCCCTCGGCCCGGGCCACCACAAAGAGGTTGGGGCGGTCAGGCCCCGCTTCCCTGAGAATTTCCAGGGCCCCGGGCAGTTCGGCCAGGCCCTGGGCGTCGCTTTGGCCGCTCCACAAAAGGCGGCCGCTCTGGTCGCGCAAGTCCAGGGCCACCCCCGCCCAGGACTGCCCCCGGCCCAGGTGGCTGGTCCAGATCAGAGAGGATTCCGGCCCCATTTTGACGGCCAGGCCGATGTCCGAGACCTGGATCAGGGCATAGGTGTGATCCTGGTATTCCTTGGCGTTTTCCCGGGCGGGGACGGTCCAGGCTGAGCGGAGATAGAGAAGCCGGCCGCTGAGGTCGTCGCCGTAAATTTTTTTAAGGTCCAGGGTCAGGGGCGTGCGGCCGTGGCGGGCGCCGTCGGGGACGGCCAGGGTCAGAACTTCCGGCTTGAGGTTGGCCAGGGTTTTTTCGGCGGTGCTGAGATCGCCGAAATAATCCGGGGAAAAATCGGCCTCGGCCAGGAAGCCGATGGCCTGTTCAGCCGTGAGGGAATAGGCTTCCACCCGGGCTTCCCTGATGTTGCCGGCCCAGAGACGCACCTTGGCCTCAGAGCCGGTTTCCAGCAGCCCGTAGCCGTCGCGCAGGCGCAGAAAGGTTTCATATTCGCCGGTGTGGAATTTGTGGACAAAATCGCCGCCCAGGGTCTGGCCGAAGATGTCCCGTGCCGAGCCGTCGATGGTCAGGCGGTAGTCGGTGTCGGCTTTCAGGCCGCCTGGAAGATAGAGGTAGTCCCGAAAATCGTCGATCACTTCATCGCCGGTCTCTTCGGCCGCCGGGTCGGCCCCGGCGGGCGGCTCTTCTTTTTCGGGGTTGAACTGCCTGACCAGGGGCGTCAGGTCATAATCATTGTCGATCTTGATGAGGCGAACCAGTTCCGAGATTTTGACCCGGTTGGTGAAATGGAGATAAAGGCCGCGGTCGGGGTCCACTTTTTCTTCATCGACAGAGCCCACGGTGACGCGCAGCGGGCCGTAGGTCCGGCCTTCGGCCAGGGTCAGCGGCGGGGCGGGGAGCGGGCCGGCCAGGGAGGCCGCGCCTTCTTCCACAGTTAATTGATAGGGGCGGTCGGGGGGCAATTTTCCCCGGGCGGTAAAGGTCAGAAAGTTGGGATCGTGGCCGGGGACAGTCTCGACCCGGGCCGGGATCTTCTGTTCCCCGCCGGAATCGCTCCATTTGAAAAAAGCTTTTTTCCCCAAGCTTTCCAAGTCGGGGTTCTGGTTGAAAAGCACCCGCCAGACCGGGGTCAGAGCTTCGTCGATATCCCGGGGGGAGACATTGCTCTGGTATCGGCTGAGAGGGGCCAGGAGCGGCAGTTTGACCTTGATTTCCGCACCCTGATCCAGGCGGGCGCCGGAAAGGGCCTTCAGGTTTTCGGGCTTCAGTCGGGCCGTCAATTCCAGGCTGCCGGTCAGAGGCTCTTTGAAAACATAGGCCAGGGTGTATTGATTGAGCCAAAGGGCTTGCCCCTCCATCGGCGGGTCCAGGCTCAGGGCTCCTTCGGGCACGTTCCGGTAGTCGCCGAGGGCCGCCATGGGCTGATTGAACATGGCCGCCACCTGGTTCAGTTTTTTGAGTTCGCCTGAGGGGCCGAAACGCAAAAGGCTCAGGGCCTGGCCTTCCGGCCCGGGCGCGCCCTGGGCCCGGGCTTCCGGGCTCCCGACCTCCGCCTGGCGGCCGGCGGCCTGATCAGCGCTTTCAGCGGGCGCGGGCCGGCTGACGGCCGCCGCTTCGGGCTTTTTCTCTTCTTGACAGGCGGGATTCAGACATATAGCCAGAGCCAGCAGGAAAAACCGGACCAGGCGGAAAGAGTTTTTTTTCATTACCATGCTCCCTTTGTCGACACCTTAGGAAAACCAATGGGGCATCGACATGGTTATTATTTCAGGAGCCTGTCGGAGTATGAATTTTGCATAAGATAACATATTGTAATAAAAGGATAAATTTTATTGAGAAAATTCTCGACAATAATGATTTCAATAGCTTATCTCATACCCCGAGCAGGCTCCCAAGTCAGGATATAATAAATCAGGTTCTATTGCAAGGGAAGCAAATTGCTTCCAGTAAATCAGAAAAGCCGGTTTTCGTCGGACTGACTGAGAGATTCAATTTCTTCCATGGACGGCAGGGCCTCCAGGCCGGGCAGGTCAAAAGTCTCCAGGAATTTTCTGGTGGTGCCGTAGGCCATCGGCCGGCCGGGCAGATCCCGGCGGCCGGCCACCCGGATCAGTTCCTTTTCCAATAGGGTCTTGATCAGGCCGCCGGCATCCACCCCCCGGATCTTTTCCACCTCGGCCCGGAGCACCGGCTGGCGGTAGGCGATGATGGCCAGGGTCTCCAGGGCGGCCCGGGACAGGCGGGCCGGCGACTTCTTTTTCAGGCGCAGGGCATAGGGGGAGATCTCCGGGCGGGTGCGGAACTGAAAGCCGCCGGCCACCGGCTTGAGGACAAAGGCCCGACCCAGTTCCTCATATTCGTTGATCAGTTCGTCCATTACTCTGGAGAGCCGGTCCGGGGAGATTTCCTCTTCAAAGGCCTGGGCCAGCTTTTCCAGGGACAGGGGCTCGTCGGCCACGAAAAGCAGACCTTCGATGATTATTTTAATGGAGAGATCGCTCATAATATAGTAAACGGTTCCGATATATTGTAGGTGAGGAGGCGACAGGCCCCAATCCATAGTGTCGATCTTAGTTATAATGCCCCCGGCCAAGCTTTTCAAGCAAAAAATCACCGTTTGAAGCCGGGCTTCGGTCCGGCGGCAAGAAAGAAAAAGCCGATAAAGGGGCCGGGATCAAGTAAAGACAATAATTAATTATATTAAATACTTAATTGTCATGAGCGGCCGCCGGCCCTTTTTTTTCAAGAAGTCTTACATATGTCTTCGAATAAGTCTTGACAAAAAATGGAAATGTGGTAAATATAGATAAACTTTAAATGTAAGGTTTTAATGCCTAAAAGCGAGGGTGCCCGATTCGGGGGTTTGCGTTTGTGCCGGATTTTGGCGGAGTTTTTCGTAATCCCGGCGACGCGGCCTGATCTGCCGGCGCCCGCGTCTACAGGTGAGGCCCTGATTCAGAGGTTCCCGGCAAGCTCAGGGCGGGTTTCGGCCGCCGGCTGTTCCGGGGCTTCGGCCCGTTAAGGTGTGGATAAATAAGCTATAATAATTCCGGCTTGAGGCCCGGCTGGCAGTCGGCGCGGCCGGATGAAACAGAACAAAGGCATCGTCCGCGATGCCCCCAGACCAGACCCCGAGGAGGTAGAACATTGGCTTTTCAAATTCCGACCGTTAAATACAGCGGCAAAATCAATGAAGTTCCCATCGGCCCCGCCAAAGTGATGGTGGGCGGTCAGAACGCCTACAGCTTTCACACCTTTGAGGGCAGCTTCCCCAACAAGCCGAAGATCGCTCTCGACGTCTGGGATTACGATCCGAGCGAGGAATGGCCGGAAGCTCTGCGCCAGGCTTTTGCGGGCGTCATGGGCGACCCCGGGGCCTGGGCCGGGAAGTGCGTGGAATACGGCGCCGACATCGTGGTTCTGCACCTGAAGAGTTCGGACCCCAACGACAAAAACACCGGCGCCGATCACGCCGTGGCCGCCGTGCAGAAGGTCCTGGACGCGGTCAGTTGTCCGGTCGTCATCTTTGGCGTGGACAATAAGGACAAGGATGTGGAAACCCTGTCGGCCGTGGCCGAGAAGTTCGCGGGCAAGAACCTGATCCTGGGTCCGGTGACTGAAAAGAACTACAAGCAGATCGGCGCCCAGGCCCTGGCCTACGGCCACACGGTCATCGCCCGCACCCCCATCGACGTCAACCTGGCCAAGCAGTTGAACATTCTGCTGACCGGCCTGGGCCTGCCGAAGGATAAGATCATCGTCGATCCCACCACCGGCGGCCTGGGTTACGGCATGGAATACGGCTACTCGGTCATGGAGCGCATTTCCATGGCCGCCCTGGTCCAGCAGGACGACAATCTCCAGCAGCCGATGATCAGCTTTTTTGGCGAAGACGTCTGGAAGTCCAAGGAGGCCAACCTGCCGACCGCCGAAAACCCGCAGTTGGGCGACGCCACCTGCCGGGGCGTTCTGATGGAGACCACGGAGGCCGTGGCCGTTCTCGGCGCCGGGGTGAGTGTCCTGTCCATGCGTCACCCCGCCTCGGTGAAGCTGGTGCGGGAATACGTGGAACTGGCCTATGACGGCGGCGATGTCAAGGGTGATCTGCCGAAAGTGCCCATCACTGAATTCTGATTTTTAACCAGGCTTTCGGCCGGCCCCCGGGAAATTCCGCATCCCCGGCCGGCCGGAGGTCGCTTTGGGAAAAGGGGGAGGGCCTTCCGGCCGGACCGGGCCGGATTCTGAAGCCGGGGCCGCCGAAGGCCCGAGCCGGACGTCAAGCACTGGAGCGTTTTATATTGAAAAGCGCGCTTAAGGAGTCATACAGTTATGAGCGAAAAAGAAAAAAAACAGACCAAGACCGCCGAGGTCAGCAAGCCCAGCGAAGTCGTCGCCGACCGTATTATAGCCGAACTCGATCGGGTTCATGTCCGGAAGGCCAGATACTAACGAGGCTTTGGAGACGGGCTTTCTCCCGGACGCGCACGGCCGGGACCGGTCAAAGCGCAGGTTCGGACCCCGAAACGCCCTCCGGCCGCTTCCGCTCGGGCGGATAAGACCAGAAGCCTATGAAAGGCAACCGCCGCCTATGAAAGGCGGAATGTGACTCGTTGAAAGGAGTTTCCATGTCTGAAGAGAAGAAGGCGGTCCCAGAGGCCGTATCTATTGATACCGCAACCATAAAAATGCTCCATATCGCCCAGGAGAGGGGTCAGGAGACCATCTTCGACCGGGCCGTCAAGATGAAACAGTGCAATATCGGCACCGAGGGCATTTGCTGCAAGATCTGTTCCCAGGGCCCCTGCCGTCTGCCGATGACCAAGGCCATCAAAGACGGCGCCGAGCCCGACACCCGCAAGGGCCTCTGCGGCGCCTCCCCGGAAACCATCGCCGCCCGTAACCTGGTGCGCATGATGGCCGCCGGTTGCGCCTCCCACTCCGACCACGGCCGGAGCGTGGCTGAGACCTTCCGGGCCATGGCCTATGGTGAAGCCAAAGACTACACCATCAAAGATGAACTCAAGCTGATCGATACCGCCGGTTATTTCGGCGTGCCGACCACCGTCAAGGAAGGCGACGAGGAAGTGCCCCGCGACAAGTGGGAAATCGCCCGCGAAATCGCCGATATCGCTCTCGGGCAGTGGGGCACCCAGCAGGGTCAGATGATCTACCCCCGCCGCGCTCCCCAGGCCACCCAGGACCGCTGGGTCAAGCACGGCGTCTGGCCGCGCGGCATTGACCGGGAAGTGGTGGAAATCATGCACCGCACCCATATGGGCGTGGATCAGGACTACCGCAACCTGTTGAAACAGGGCGCCCGCTGCTCCCTGGGCAACGGCTGGGGCGGCTCCATGATGGCCACCGACCTTCAGGACATCATGTTCGGCACCCCCTACCCCAACAACGGCAACATCAATCTGGGCGTGCTGGCCCATAACAAGATCAACATCATTGTCCACGGGCACGACCCCCTGCTGTCGGAGATGATCGTGGCCGCCGTCCACACCCCGGACATGATCGAATACGCCAAGACCGTCGGCGCCGAAGGCTATGTGGTGGCCGGCATGTGCTGTACGGCCAACGAGATCCTGGTGCGCCACGGTATGCCCATCGCCGGCGACTACCTGCAGCAGGAACTGGCCGTGGTCACCGGCGCGGTGGAAGCCATGGTCGTTGACGTCCAGTGCGTCATGGAGAACCTGGCCAACATCAGCGAATGCTATCACACCAAGTTCGTCACCACCATGCCCATCGCCAAGTGCGCCATCGGCAAGAACACCGTTCACGTCGAATTCGAGGAACACCACGCGCTGGATATCGCCAAGAAGATCGTCAAGCTGGCCGCCGACAACTACAAGAACCGCGGCCAGGTCAATATTCCCTCGGAGACCAACAAGATGGTGGTCGGCTTCTCCACCGAGGCCATCAAATACCATCTGGGCGGCACCTTCCGGGGCTCCTTCGTGCCTCTGAACGACAACATCATCAACGGCCGCATCCGCGGCGTGGTGGGCGTCGTCGGCTGCAACAACGCCCGCATGGAACATGACCGGGTGCATATTGATATGATCAAGGAACTGATCAAGAACGACGTCATCGTTCTGACCACCGGTTGTTCGGCCATGGCCTGCGGCAAGGCCGGCCTTCTGACTCCGGAGGCCGCCGCCGTCTATGCCGGCCCCGGCCTGGCCGAGGTTTGCGAAACCGTGGGCATCCCGCCGGTTCTGCACATGGGCTCCTGCCTGGACAACTCCCGCATCCTGACCGCGGCCACCGAAGTGGTCAAGGCCGGTGGTCTGGGCAAGGAACTGGCCGATCTGCCGGCCGCCGGCGCGGCCCCGGGCTGGATGAGCGAAAAAGCCGTCGGCATCGGGCAGTACTTCGTCACTTCCGGCGTCTACGTCATGCTGGGCGTTCCCCTGCCGATTTACGGGTCTCCCAAGCTGGTCGAGCATCTGGAAGTGGAGATGGAAGAACTCTACGGCGGCAAGTGGGCCTATGACCCGGACCCCGTTTCCGCGGCCCGCAAGATCATCGACCATATCGACAAGAAGCGTAAGGCTCTGGGCATCGACACGGCCCGTGAACGCGTGTTGATGGATATGGCCGACCGTCAGAAACTGGAAGTTGCCTAAGTCCGACCCGGGGCGCCGCATGAAGCGGCGTCCCGCTCCAGCTGAAAGGGAGATTTTACAAGATGTCCAAACTCGTAGCCTTTGCCGCCATCCAGGGCGGGTACAATATCGTTCAAAAAGCTGAAGGCAAGTACAAAGCCGCTGTGGAGAAATACGGTCCGGACCAGAAGCTGGAATTCCCCAATACGGCCTATTACCTGCCGATCATCTATTCCCTGCTGGGCATTCCGGTCAAGACCCTGGGCGACGCCAAAAAGCCCCTGGAAGTGGCCCGGGCTCTGCTCCCGGCCCACGTCAAGATCCAGAACCATCTGCCCTACCTGGGGCCCTTGCTGGATGCCGGCATGGCCGCCATCCTGGCCGAGGAAATCGTCGAAGCCATCCGCTACGTCGAAGACCCCGACTTCTACCTGACCGCCGAAGACCCGGATCTGGAAAAGGGCAAGATCTGGCTGGGCGCGGCTGAAGACACCGTCTTCCGCAAGCGCGGCGTGCAGTTCGTCGACGGCTCGGCCCCGGGTTTCGCGGCCATCGTCGGCGCGGCCCCCAACCCGGAAATCGCCAAGGCCATCGCCCTGGAATACCAGAAACGTTCCATCTACGTCTTCATGGCGGCCAACCAGGGCGGCACCACCTTCTCCGAGCAGCTCGTGGAAGCCGGCGTGGCGATCGGCTGGAACACCCGCCTGGTGCCCTTCGGCCCCGATATCTCGGCGGCCGTCTTTGCTCTCGGCTTCGCCAACCGCGCGGCCATGGCCTTCGGCGGGGTCAAGCCCGGCGACTACCAGAAGATGTTGCTGTATAACAAAGAACGTATCTTCGCCTTCGTCAACGCCCTGGGTGAAGTTGGCGCCGAGTGGGCGGCCAATGCCGCCGGTTGCGTCAACTGGGGTTTCCCGACCCTGGCCGACACTGACATTCCGCCGATTTTACCGACCGGCGTCTGCACCTACGAACACGTGGTGCCCAATATCGAATACGACAAGATGGTCCAGCGCTCGGTGGAAGTGCGCGGCCTGAAGACCACCGTTTCGACCATCGACATCCCCGTGGCCTACGGCCCGGCCTTTGAAGGCGAGCGTATCCGCAAGGGCGACATGTTCGTGGAAATGGGCGGCGGCTCCAAAACCCCGACCTTCGAATGGGTCACCAGCGTGGACATGGACAAAGTTGAGGACGGCAAGGTCGAAGTCATCGGGCCCGACCTGACTTCGGTCAAAGAGGGCGGCAGCATGGCCCTCGGCATCAAAGTCGAGGTCGCCGGCCGGAAATTCCAGGAGGACTTCGAGCCCATTCTGGAACGTCAGATCCACCACCTGCTGAACTACGCCCAGGGCGTCATGCACACCGGCCAGCGCGACATCGGCATGGTCCGCATCTCCAAGGAAGCCATTGCCAAGGGCTTCAAACTGGATCACATGGGCGTCATCCTCCACGGCAAGCTCCATCAGGATTTCGGCGCGGTCTTCGACAAACTGCAGGTCAAGATCTACACCGATACCAAGGAAGTGGAAAAGCTCCGGGAAACCTGCCGCAAGGTCTGGGCGGCCCGCGACGCGCGCGTGGAGAACATGACTGACGAAGGCACCGAGACCTATTACAGCTGCACTCTCTGCCAGAGCTTCGCCCCCAACCACGTCTGCGTGGTCTCCCCGGAGCGGACCGGCCTCTGCGGGGCCTACAACTGGATGGACTGCAAGGCCTCTTTTGAAATCAACCCCACCGGCCCCAACCAGCCCATCGAGAAGGGCGAGGTCATGGACCAGAAGCTGGGCATTTTCAAGGGTGCCAACGAGTTCGTGGAAAAGGCCTCCCGCCAGGCGGTGAACAATGTCTGCTTCTACAGCCTGATGAACGACCCCATGACCACCTGCGGCTGTTGCGAGTGCATCGCGGCGGTGCTGCCGAGCTGCAACGGGGTGATGTCGGTTCACCGCGACTACACGGGCGAAACCCCCATCGGCATGAAGTTCACCACCCTGGCCGGCGAAATGGGCGGCGGAGCCCAGAGCCCGGGCTTTGTGGGCCACGCCAAATACAACATCATCCAGAGAAAATTCCTCTCGGGCGACGGCGGCATAGCCCGCATCGTCTGGCTGCCCAAGAGCCTGAAAGAGGAACTGAAGGATAAGATCGACGCCCGCGGCAAAGAGATCGGCATCCCCGACCTGTATGACCGCATTGCCGACGAAACCGTGGGTACTTCCGAAGAAGCCATTCTGCCCTTCCTCCAGGAAAAGAAACATCCGGCCCTGGAAATGGACAGCATCTTGGGTTAAGTGCCGAAAAAGCCCCCCGGACCGGCACCATAAAGCCGGTCTGGCCCAGGGTTCGGGCGGCGGCGGCCGTGACCGGGCCGCCGCCGGCCCCTTACGCCTTAAGGCGACAAGTTATCTGAAGATCCGACGGCTGAGAATCGCTCCCGATATAAAGAACTTGGCCGGCGGCTGAAGAAGGTCCCTGAAGGAAGCCAGGCGCTTCGGCCTGCTCCGTCCTCAATAAACCGCAATTTAGGAGTGAACAATGGCCCTGACCGGTATTCAGATTTTCAAAATGCTGCCGGGCACCAACTGCAAGAAGTGTGGCGCCGCCACCTGCTTGGCCTTCGCGATGAATCTCGCTTCGGGCAAAGCCGAGTTGGATGCCTGTCCTGACGTTTCCGAAGAATCCCGCGAGAAGCTGTCCGCCGCTTCCGCGCCTCCCATCCGCCCGCTGACCATCGGCTATGGCGACACGGCCATCAAGATCGGCGGGGAAACCGTGCTCTTCCGCCATGAGAAGACCTTCTTCAACCCCACCGGCATTGCCGCCCTGATCAACGACAGCGAGTCCGACGCCGACATCGCCGCCAAGGTCAAGCGCTATCAGAAGATGCAGTATTCCCGCGTGGGCCTGAACCTGCGCCCCGAGCTGGTGGTGGTCAAGGGCGGCGCCCGCCTGGCCGACGCGGCCAAGGCGGTGGTGGCCAACAGCGATCTGTCGGTCATCCTCTACAGCGAAGACCCGGCCGCTCTTAAGGCGGCGGCCGAAGCCCTGGCCGGCAAAAACCCGCTCATCGGCCCGGCCACCAAGGCCAACTGCGCCGAGGTGGCCGCCGTCGCCAAAGAAGCCAAGGCGCCGGTCTGGCTGAAAGCGGCCAGCATGGACGAAGTGGCCGAACTGACCAAGGCCCTGACCGCGGCCGGCCTTAAGGATATCGTCATTGATTCCGGGGCCCGCACCGTCAAAGAGGTCTTCACCGATTCGGTGGCCATCCGCCGCGCGGCCCTGGGCGGCAACCGCGACTACGGCTTCCCGACCATCGCCTTCCCGGCCGAAATCACCGACAACCTGGCCATGCAGACCGCCATTGCCTCGGCTCTGATCGCCAAATACGCCGGCGTGGTGGTCTTGGGCGACCTCGACGGGGCCATGGTTTTTCCCCTGCTTCTGGAAAGACTGAACATCTTCACCGACCCGCAGCGGCCGATGACCATGGTCCAGGACATCTACCCCATCAACAACCCCGGCGAAAACAGCCCGGTCCTGGTGACCACCAACTTCTCGCTGACCTACTTCATCGTCTCCAGCGAAGTGGAAGGCAGCCGGGTGCCCTGCTGGCTTCTGATCAAGGATTCCGAGGGCCTGTCGGTCATGACGGCCTGGGCCGCCGGCAAGTTCTCCGGCGACGATGTCGGCCAGTTCGTCAAGAAGATCGGCATTGAAGAGAAGATCAAGCATAAATCCGTGGTCATCCCCGGTTACGCGGCCTCCATTTCAGGTGATATGGAAGAGGAACTGCCCGGCTGGAACATCACCATCGGCCCGCGCGAAGCGGCCCATCTGACCAAGTTCCTGAAGGACTACAAAACCGCTTGACGCTAAATAGAGACCCCGACCGCCGCTTAAGGCGGCCGGGCTTTTTAGTCTTTTGAAGCGCCCTTCGGGCGTTCCCAAACCCCAACAGAACCGGGAGGAAAACATGGCCGAAAAATATATGGTCACGCTCGCTGAAAACCTTAACGTCATCAACAAGGGCGTCGGCGCCGGCTTTAAGGAGAAAGATCCCAAGCCCGTTCGGGAGATGGTGGAAAAAATCATCAAGTCCGAACCCGACTGGATCGACATCAACCTCGGCCCGGCCCGGAAGAACGGCGCGGAACTGATGCCCTGGGTGGTCAACATCGTCCAGGAAATCACCGATATCCCCGTGGTGCTGGACACTTCCAACATTGAGGCCATCGAAGCCGGCCTCAAGGTCTGCAAAAAGCCGTCCCTGATCAATTCCATCATGGTCCGCCCCGAGCGCTATGAGCTTATGCTGCCCCTGGTCAAGAACTACGGCGCCGACTATGTGGCCCTGATGTGGGGCCCCAACGGCATGGCCCGCGACGCCAACGAACGCGCCGAACTGACCACCGAACTGCTGATGGCCGCCCAGGCCATGGAAATCCCGGTGGAACGGGCCTGGGTGGATCCCATCATCACCCCGGTCAATATCCAGCAGGACCAGCTCATGCAAAACCTGACCTTCTTTGAAATGCTGCCCGACATCGTCGGCGCCATTCAGGATGGCGGCACCTGCAAGAGCACCAACGGTCTGTCGAACATCTCCAACGGCAACCCCGACCACCTGCGCCCCATCCTGAACCAGGTCTACATGTGCATGCTCAAGCGCAAAGGCATGTACAGCTGCATCGTCGACGCCTTCGACCCCATCATCATGGACATCTGCAAAGGCAAGATGCCCTGGTTCGTGGATCTGGTCTACGGGGTCATGGACGGCCGGGAATACGATCTCGGCTCCCTGAAGAAAGAGGAAGTGGACGTCATCAAGACCGCCCAGGTCGTCCTGGGCCACTCCCTGTTCAGCGAAAGCTGGCTGGATATCTGATCTCGACGCCCCGGCGCTGAAGTCCCGAAGAAACGCCGCGCCCGCCGCGGCGTTTCTTTTGACCGGTGGACATCCGGGGAAAGGCGGAGTATAATGATTTATTGCATTTTTATGCCGGCTGACGAGGGTTCATGGCCGAGATAATGGACATCCTGGCGCCGCTGATCAAAAATATCAACCAGACCATGATCGATCTCATCGGCCGGGATGAGGCGGCGGTGGCCCGGGTCAGCGGCTATAGCTTTGACGGCGGTGGCAAGCGGCTTCGTCCGCTGATGTTCTGTCTGGTCAGCGAAGCTCTGGGCCGGCCCCTGAACCGGCCCTGCCTGGAGATCGCGGCCTCCTTCGAATTTCTGCACATGGCCACGCTCTTGCACGACGATATTGTGGATGTGGCCGAAGTCCGGCGGGGCCGGGCCGCCGCCCATCTGGTCTTCGGCACGCCCGAAGCCGTGCTGGCCGGCGATTATCTTCTGTCCAAGGCCGCCGCCCTGGGGGCCGCCACCGGCAACCTCAAATGCGTTCAGGTCATGAGCCGGGTGGCCGGCACCCTGAGCCTGGGCGAACTGGTGCAACTGGGTTCCCGGCGCCAGGTGGAATTGAGCGAGAGCGCCTATTTCCAGATTATCTACCGGAAGACCGCGGTCCTGATGGAGGGCGCCGCCCGCATCGCCGCCCTGCTGGCCGGGGCTGACGGCCGGGAGGAAGCCGCCGCCCGCCGCTATGGCCTCCAGTTCGGCCTGGCCTTCCAGATTATGGATGATATCCTGGACTACCAGGGCGACGAGGCCACTTTCGGCAAACCTGTGGGGCACGATCTGGACGAAGGCAAAATAACCCTGCCCTTCATCAAGGCCCGGGAGGCCCTGGACGACCGGAAAAGGGCCAGGCTCTGCGAACTGGCCGAACGCGACAGCCTCAGTCCCCAGGATCACGAAGAGATCCAAGCCCTGGTTCTGGCCGGCGGCGGGGTCAATTCCGCCCACCTGAAGGCCGACGAACTGGCCCACGAAGCCATGGAAGCCCTGAGCCAGTTCCAGCCGTCCCCGGCCCGCGACAAACTCGAAGCCCTGGCCGCCCTGGCGGCAGCCCGGAGCTATTGAAAAGTATGGCGGGCGGCGCCCCGGACTTTAAATCGCCCACAGAGGTTGCTGATGAGAAAAATGACGGTCGGATTGTCGCCTGTTTTGATTCTGCTGCTGATCATGACCGTGGCTTGCGCCGCTCTTTCTTCGGAAAGCTCTTCTCTGTCCATGTTTACTGACGTTCCGCTGCCCCCGGAGTTGAGTGTTGATCAGAAGAACAGTCAGGTTTATGAGCACTCTGTGGGGCGGGTGGGCCTGATGCGGGCTTCGGGCCGCATCGGCCGGCAGGCGCTTTTGAGTTATTACCGGGAGGCCATGATTCAGAACGGCTGGACCCGCGACAGCGAGTTCGATAACGGCGACCGGCACATGCTGATCTTCAGCAAGGCCCCCCGCTCGGCGGCCGTCAGTGTTGAAGAGGGCTGGATCAACAGCGATGTGGAGATCAATGTCAGCGCCAGGCAGTAAGCCCGTCAAAAGCGCCGAAAACTGGGCCGCGCCGCTGGAGACCCTGGCCGGGCGGCGGCTGGCCCTGGTGGTCAGCGGCGGAGTGGCCGCTTACAAGGCCGCCGAGCTGGCCCGCCTTCTGGTCCGTTCCGGCGCTCAGGTCCGCGCGGTTTTGACCGCCAACGCCGCCCGTTTCGTCACCCCCCTGACTTTTGAATCTCTGACCGGCCAGCCCGCCTGTCTGGATATGTGGGTCCGGCCTCAGTATGATATTGAGCATATTGCCCTGGCCGACTGGGCCGAAGCCCTGATCGCGGCCCCGGCCACGGCCAATTTTCTGGCCAAGATGGCCCACGGGCTGGCCGATGATTTCGCCAGCACTTTTTTGCTGGCCTTTGGCGGGCCGGTCCTGGCCGCCCCGGCCATGAACAGCCGCATGCTGGCCGCTCAGGCCACTAAGGCCAATCTGGAAAGCCTGGCCGGACGGGGGGTGGAACTGATCGCTTCCCGCACCGGTCTGCTGGCCTGCGGCACGGTCGGCGACGGGCGGCTGGCCGACCCCGAGACCATAGCCCTGGCTGCGGCCCGGGCTTTGGGGCCGGGCGACTTTTCCGGCCGCCGGCTGGTGGTCAGCGCCGGCTCCACCCGGGAGCCCTGGGATGATATCCGCTTTATGGCCAACCGGTCCAGCGGCCGCATGGGCCTGGATCTGGCCCTGGCCGCCTGGCTGCGGGGGGCCGAGGTGCAGGTGGCGGCCGGGCCGGCGGTGGCCGCTCCTCCGCCTTTGCCGGGCCTGACCTTTCAGACGGCGGAAAGCACCCGGGATATGCTGGAACTGATCTCCGCCCTGGATTACGACACCCTGATCATGGCCGCCGCCCCGGCCGATTTCCGGCCGGCCGAACGGGTCGTCGGCAAGATCAAAAAAGGCGCTTCGATGCCGCGCTTGGCCCTGGCGGCCAATCCGGATATTCTCAATAGCCTGCCCCGGGCCGGAGGGCGGCTTTATGTGGGCTTTGCCGCCGAGGAGGCCGACCTGGTCGAGCGGGCCCGGGGCAAGCTGCGCGACAAGGACCTGGACCTGGTGGCCGCCAACCGGGTCGGCGGGCCGGACGGGGCTTTCGCCTCGGCCGAAAATCGGCTCTGGCTGGTCTACCGGGACGGCCGGACCGAAGAAATCGGGCCCCGGCCCAAGTTCGCGGCGGCCTGGAGCCTGCTGACGGCCGTCAAAAGCCTGGCCCCGAAGGGCGCTTAAGCCGGCCGCCATGCCCGGAACCTATCAGTACGCCGATTCGCGCTCCGTTTCCCGGCTGAGTTCCGCCCGGGTGGATCTGGACGAGGTCATGCGGGCGGAGATCGGCCCGGCCTGGAATGCCTATCGCCGCCGCTGGGAGGCCGCCCGGACTTTTCAGGAGCAGCCGCCCTTCCCCCTGCACCTGGATCTGGAACTTAAATTCAGTTGCAATCTGCGCTGCCCCATGTGCCTGATGAGTCTGCCGCCGGACCAGAGGCGGGCTTACGGCCGGGCCGGGCGGGAACTGAGTCTGGCCAGGGTGTGGGAGCTTCTGGACGAGGGCGCGGAAGAGGGGCTTTGCGCCCTGGGTTTCGGCGGTCTGTGGGAGCCGCTTTTGTCCCCTGATCTGCCGGAAATAGTGGCCCGGGCCCGGGACCGGGGCCTGGTGGACGTGATGTTCAACACCAATGGCCTGCTTCTGGATGAAAAAACAGGGCGGGCTCTTATCCAGGCCGGCCTGACCCGGCTGATGATCAGTTTGGACGCGGCCACGCCGGAAACCTATGCCCGCCTGCGGGTCGGCTCGGATTTTGAGCGGGTCACGGCCAACATTGAAAATATTCTGGCCCTGCGTCAAAGTCTGGGCCGCCGCCTGCCGCTGGTGCGGCTGAGTTTTTGCCGCACGGCCGTCAATGAACACGAACTGGAAGCTTTTCAGGGCCGCTGGCGGGGCCTGGTCGATTTTTTTTCCGTTCAGGCCTACGGCCGCTATCCCGGGGCCGCGCCGCCGGGCTTTCCCCGGGGCGGGGCAACGCCGCCGCCGGCCGGCCGCTGCGCCCAGCCCCATAAGCGCCTCCTGGTCCGCCATGACGGCCGGGTGCTGCCCTGCTGTGACGCCTCCGGGCTGGAACTGAACCTGGGCGATGTGGCGGACCGGTCTCTGGGTGAAATTTGGCGGGGGCGGCCTCTGGCCGATCTGCGCCGCCGACTGGCCGCCGGCGATTTAAGCGGCCCGGCCGCTCCCTGCCGGGCCTGTCAGGCCAAATTCCTGGCCGGGGCTGAAAACCCGTGCCAATCGTAATCTGGTGAGCCATGGCCATGGACGAACGACTCAAGGAGATAGAAAGTCTTTTTTCCGAAGGGCGGGCCCGGGAGGCTCTGGATCTGCTTCAGCGCTTTCTGGAAGAGGCGCCGGAAAATGTGCGGGCCTGGAACGACCTGGGGGCCATCCTACAGGCCCTGGGCCAGTCCGAGGCGGCCGAGGAGGCCTTTCGGCGGGCGGTGGCGCTGGCCCCCGACCGGCGCGACAGCCGCAGCAACCTGGCCCTGGCCCTGGCCGCCCATGAAAAATGGGGCGAGGCCCGGGAACAGATCCAAAAGCTTCTGGCCGAAAATCAGAATGACGACCGGCTCTGGATCTGGCTGGCCAAAATCGAGCAGTCCACCGGAAATCCGGCCGCGGCCGCGGACTATCTGGATCGGGCCCTGACCTTGAGGCCCGACCAGCCCGAGCTTCGGAAAGCCCGGGATAAACTGGCCGCCGAGGCGGCTTCGCCCGAAACACCGGCCGCCGTTCGGAAGCCGACCCTCTTGATGTGCTGCCAGAAATCCCTGGAGCATTTCGCCTTCGAACTCTGCGACGAGCTGGAGAAATACGCCGTGGTCCGCCGGGTGGTCGGCGACAATTTCGGTTCTTTTCACGGCCATTTGAACACGGCCTCCACCATCTGGCTGGACTGGGGCACGGAAATGGCCGTGGCGGCCACCAAACAGCCGCGTCTGCTGCACGGCAAAAAAGTCATTCTGCGGCTGCACAGCTTTGAGATCCTGAATCGTCTGGCCGGCCAGATCAATTACGAGGCGGTCAGCGACGTGGTCTTCGTCAGCCACTACCTGCGGCGGATTTTTGAGCGGCTGATGCCCGGGCGCCTGACCGGGCGGCGGGTGCACGTCATCCACAACGGCATCAAGCTGGAACGCTTTCCTTTCATCCCCGGCAAGGGCCGCCGCAAAATAGCCGTGGTCGGCAAACTGGACGCCAAAAAAGACCCCATGCTCACGGTTCAGGCTTTCGCCTTCCTGCTCCGCCGGCACCCGGAACTGGAACTGCACGTGGCCGGCGGACCCGACGACAACCGCTATTATTTGTCTCTGCCGGATTTCCTGGCTAAAAACAACTTGGGGGAAAAGAGCAATTTTTACGGCCACGTGAAGGATATCCCGGGCTGGCTGGCCGACAAGGATTTCATCCTCTGCACCAGTCCCTTCGAATCTCAGGGCGTGGGCCTTCTGGAGGCCATGCACCGGGGCCTGCGGCCTCTGATCTACAACTTTCCCGGGGCGGAAAGCCTGTATCCGGCCGCTTGTCTGTGGAATGATCTCGACGGGCTGGAAGCCTTGCTTCTGGGCGGCCCGGCGCCTGAGGACTGCCGTGATTTCGTGGCCGAAAAATACTCCATGGAGCGCCAGGCCCTGAATTTCCTGAAAGTCGTCACCGGCCGGGAACCGGTGGTCGAAGAGCCGCCGGTGCCGCCGATTGCGGGCCCGGCCTGAAAGGCCGCGGGAAAGACATGGCCCGGCCGAACGCCGATCCGCTGCTTTATCCCCTGGCCGCCCTGGTGGGGCAGCGGCCCATGCTGGAGGCCCTGCTGATGCTGGCGGTGGATCCCTCCATCGGCGGACTTCTGCTGGTGGGGGAGAAAGGCACGGCCAAGTCCACGGCGGCCCGGGCCCTGGCCGGGCTGCTGCCGCCGATAGAGGCGATTTCCGGCCGCGGCCCGGCCCCCTTTCGCACCGTGCCCCTGGGGGTGACCGAGGACCGGCTGCTGGGCGGCCTGGATTGGGCGGGCACCCTGAAGAGCGGGCGGCCCCTGCTGAGCCCGGGTCTTCTGAGCGAGGCCGACGGCGGGGTCCTTTACATCGACGAAATAAATCTTCTGGACATTTCCCTGGCCCATCTGATGCTGGACGCGGTTTCGGCCGGGCGGGTCACTGTGGAGCGGGAGGGCCTGTCGGCCGTCGGCCCCAGCCGGGTGGCCCTGTTGGCCACCATGAACCCCGAGGAGGGGCGTCTGGGGCCGCAACTGGCCGACCGTTTCGCTCTGTCGGTGGACCTCAAAGGCGAAAGCGATCCCCGGCGGCGGGTCGAAGTGCTGCGGCGGCGGCTGGAATTTGAGGCCTCGCCTTCGGCTTTTCAGAAAAAATACGCGGCGGAAAGTGAGCGTTTAAGGCGCCTGATCGAGGCCGGCCGGGCCAATCTGCCGAAAACAGGCTTCAGCGAGGCGGCCCGGAGCTTAATCGCCGACCTGGCCGCCCGGGAACGCCTGGCCGGGCACCGGGGCGACCTGGCCCTGGCCAAGGCGGCCCGGGCCCGGGCCGCTCTTGACGGCCAGGAACTGGTTGGCCCCCGGGCGGTTCTGCAAATAGCCGATCTGGTTTTGCCTTCCCGCCGCCGCCCGGCTCCCCACCGCGAAGCGCCCCGGGTGAAAGTGGAGTATCTGAGCCGCCCCGACGCCGATAAGCCCCGGCTCTATGAAGAGCCCCTGGTTCTCGACAGCCCCGAGATTCCCCCGGAATATCGGGAATACTCCGCCGGGGAGCCGGAGGAAGACCTGGTCAGGGTCTTTCAATCGGCCGGGCCATACCGGGTGGTCACCCCTCAGGACCGCCGGGAAGTGGGGCCCAGGGGGCGCAGCGGGCGGCGCCTGAGCCGGGAGACCCTGGAGGCCCGCGGCCGGGCGGTGGGCGTCAGCGCCCGGCGCCTGGGCCGCCCTTTGTCGCTGTCGGCCACCCTCAGGGCCGCCGCGCCCTATCAGGCGGCCCGCCGGGCCGGCCGGGATGATGAGCGGCCGCTGATCCTCAGGCCCGCCGATTTCCGGGAAAAGGTCTATCGCCAGAAAACCGGCCGCCTGGTGATCTTCGTGGTCGATTCCTCCGGCTCCATCGGCACTCTCTACCGGATGGAGGAGGCCAAGGCCGCCGCCCTGGCCCTCCTGGGCGAGGCCTACCAGAAGAGGGACCGGGTGGCCCTGATCGCTTTCCACGGCCGGCGGGCCGACTTGCTCTTGCCGCCCACCAACAGCCCGGACCTGGCCGCGCGGCTGCTCTCGGAACTGCCGTCCGGCGGCAAGACCCCCCTGGCCGCCGCCCTGGCCCTGACCCGTCAGGTCCTGAGAGTGGAACAGGCCAAAGACCCGGCCCTGGATCCCTACATCATCGTCATGACCGACGGCCGCCCCAACATTCCTCTGGCTCCGGGGGCCAACCCCTGGCGGGAAGTTCTGGGCCTGGCCGAGCAGATGAGCCAGGACCCCAGGCTTCACTTTCTGCTCATCGACACCGACCGGGGGGCTTACAACGACTACAAGCTGACGCGCGACCTGGCCGAAAAACTGCGGGCCCCCCGCCTCAATCTGGAAGAACTGCGGGCCGGGCGGCTGGCAGCCTGGCTGGAACGGACAGGCCGTTAGGCGCTGTCAAACGGCCTATCCGGCGGAATGGCCTTATGGCCGGTTATTCAGCTTAAATGCTTCGTTTGCGCGTTCAGCAGATGCTCCCCGGCATGGCAGATGATGATCTTTCCTTCCTGGTCGAGAAATTGAAAATGAACCCGGAACTTTACTCCCTGTATCGTGTCTTTGACATGAGGGAAGAAAGTAATTTCCTCGCCGTTGTAAAGGCAGGTCCGGCTTTCCCAAACGGCCTGATCGCGTTTGCTGGCCTTGCTTTCCGTCATGGACATTTCCAGCCCGGTTTCATCCCTGAATTGTTCCTCGGAAAAAGAGCCCTTCTCAAATTTGGAGCGGTGAAGATTTTCGGCCAGGGCCTTGAATATCCTGGCGGCGGATACCGCCGCGTTCAGGTTTTGGTTCAGGGAAAAGTCCTGGATGGACTGATCGACCCGCTCATGAAAAATGAGCTTGGAACTGTACTTGGCCGCCGCAATGCGCTTGGCGTCCATGATTGATTCCGGGAAGTCCCAGGCGTTCACGGCGCCAAGGTCATTTCTTAAATCCGCTATCAGGCGTTTCAGGTTCAGGTTTTCCTGGTTAAGCTGGCTGGCGGCGCTTCGCAGCCCCTCAAAGGCGGCGTCTTTTTCCCTGATGGAGCTTTCAAGGTTTTTGACCGTGTTGGCGGCGGTTTCAAGCTGATCTTCAAGCCGTTTGTTTTCGGTCTTCAGCGCTGATTCTTCGCGCCAGAAATTATATATCTGCCCGCTAAGCCATTGCCTGAATTCATGGCCCCTTGGAGCATCCAATTGATTCCCGATATGAAAGGCGACCAGCGAATCATAATGATTGGGCGTTTTCCTGGCGTCCTGTTCAGCGATATTTATGGAATGGTCGCTTATGTTTAAAATCCCTTTATTGGCCAGGCCCGCCATCTGTCTGGCGATTTCATTTTCGCTGGTTCCAAAGATGGCCGCCATTTGATGTTTGGTCATCGGCCGGTCAAAATCAATTTCAGAGAAAGGGAGCTCGGAAGCGGCGGCGATAATGATATCCCGGCCCTGTTTTGAACGGCGCAATTCGCGGTCGGTATGGGAATCGGCTTTATCCGGCCCGGCCACGGCTTTGGCGTTCAATGAGGCAAAGCCGAAGGTCGGGTTGACGTTGGAGGGCCAGGGCGCGGTCAGAAGAAAATCGTTCGCTTCCTCCACGTTATAAATGTAACTTTCTCCGGGCACGCTTTGAAAATTCAAATAGACGTGAAAACCGCCTTCCACCGAAGCCAGAAAAACTTGATAAGCGCGTTCCTCCGCTATTTCAGGAACGATGCCCTGTGTTCCGCCTTTTCGGGACAGCTTGGCCCAGGCCAGCAGGGCATGATGCGGACTGCTGAAACAGGTCACGCAAAGTTGGGTCGTTCCGTTGATCTCGACCGGAACGGTCAAAATACGGCCGCAATTTTTCAGGGTAAAAATTTTGGCTTGAGCTAAAATTTCCGCGAATTGGCTTCTCAACCCGCTCAATTCCGGGTTGCGCCTGACAGCTTTAAGGGCGGGCAGAATCAAATCATTGTAAGGCGGCAGTTTGGCCTTGGCGGCCTTCATAAAAGCAATATCTTTTTTGCTGGCCATTGACGCCCCCCCATAGGTTTTGCGTTAGTTCGAGATAAAGCTGCACAAGGAGACGCCGGAATAAATCCGACGTTGCCGGCCAAGAAGGCCTTAGGGGCAATTCTCTGCCGTATGGGTCAGGCGTCATTCAATCTTTCCCCATAGTCAGCCGCAAAGCTCTGTCAGCTTTTCCGCAAGCTCGTCGTAAGAAAAATTCACCAGACGTTCTTTCAGCCAGGGGATCAGGTCGCCGCCGGATTCATAGCGGTATTGCAGAAGTTCCTCCATCAGCCGCTGCATTTCATCAATGTCATAGTCCAGGCAGGCCTCCCGCATCCTGGACAAAAGCGCTTTGTCCGGTTCCGGAAGGGTTTGGCCGCCCATCCGCTGCCGGTCGGCGCAGTCCCTGGCCTTCCCGGTCAGATCGGCCAGGCGGGGAAGCAGATTTTCAACCTCCAGGATAAAGGAAGCATTTCCGGCCCGCACCCGCTGGCAATCTCCGGCTTTGGCGGCGATCTCCAGGGCCTCCGCCATTTGGCCCGTCTGGTCGGCCCCGATGCCGTAGCAACTGCCTTTGAGGCCGTGTATCAATATGGCGTAGTCCGGCAGGGTCGCCGCCGTGACCTCCCGCAGCTTATCCAGCATGGCGGGCACGGTCTCCACAAAGGTGGAAATGACATTCAGGTAAACTTCCGCCTGGCCGTTAAAGCGGACCAGGCCGGACCGAAAATCGACGCCCCCGGTCTCCGTCCCTTCCAAAAGACCGGTCAGGGCTTGCCCAAGGGCCAGCTTCGATTCCCCGGCCGCCCCGGCCTCAGGTTTCGGGGACTCCGCCCGCCGCAGCGTGGCCTCGTCCTGCCGGTCCCTGACCCATTTGAGCAGGATTTTATCCAGCTTGACTACATCGATAGGCTTGGTGAGGTAAGCCTGAAAGCCTTTGCTGAGAAACATTTTATCGTTGCCGATGATGGCGTTGGCGGTCAGGGCCACGATGGGCACCGTCCTGGCGTATTCGCTGCCGATCTCCTCCCGGATGATCCTGGTGGCCTCGAGACCGTCCATCTCCGGCATCATATGATCCATAAATATCAGGTCGTAGCGCGGGTTTTCATCCCGAACCAGCGCGATGGCCCGCCGGCCGCTGTTGGCGCAGTGCACGGTCAGGTCATAGGCCGACAGCATGCCTTTGGCCACATCCAGGTTCGTGGGCACGTCGTCCACCACCAGAATCTTGCCGTAGGGCATGGAGGTGTAATCCACGTTCTTGATCTTGCGGCTCTGGCCTTCGAGAAAGCGGAAAGACCTGAGATTTTCCACATTTTCCTTCCCGATGGGGCGGCTGTCGGTGATCCGCTGGGGGATGCGTACAGAAAAGGTGCTGCCCCGGCCATATTCGCTCCTGGCCGAGATGCTGCCGCCCATTATTTCCACAAGCCGTTTACAGATGGACAGGCCCAGCCCAGTCCCTTCTATCGTCCGATGGCTTCGGGCATCGACCTGCTGATAGTCGGTAAAGAGTTTCTGGAGATCTTCCGGGGCAATGCCGATGCCGGAATCGGTCACGTCGCAGATCAGCCAGCAATCGCCGTCCTGCCGCCGGCAGGAGACGTGCAGCTCGACCGTACCGGTTTCGGTGTACTTGATGGCGTTGGAGAGCAGGTTGTTCAGAATCTGCTTAAAGCGGAGTTCATCGCCGTACAGCCTGTTGGGCAGGTCCTCGTCCACCTCCAGCCGGAAGGTGATCGGCTTGGAGCCGATGCGCACAATGTTCATGCTCACGGTGTCGCTGATGATGCTGGAAGTCTCGTAGTCGATGGGCAGCAACTCGAAGCGGCCGGACTCGATCTTGGAGATGTCGAGAATGTCGTTGATAATATTGAGCAGGGTCACCCCGGAGCCATAAATCTTTTCCAGGTTGGACAGAGTGGCTTGCGGCAAATTCTTGCGCAGCTCCAATTCGGCCAGGCCGTTGATGGCGTTCAGGGGGGTGCGTATTTCATGGCTCATGCTGGCGAGAAATTCACTTTTCGCCTTGTTGGCGGTTTCAGCCTCCTCTTTGGCCAGCAACAGTTCCGTGGCGTCGTGATAGATGGCCAGGACGCCTTCAAAGGCGCCGTGGCGGCCCAGCATGGGGCTGACGTGAATCGTGTAGTACCGGGCCGCGCCCTTCGCGCCGAAGTCGATGCGCTCCAGGGTGGTCGTCGGCTGCCCCTGGTTTTTCACCAGATGAAAGCGCTCCTGGATGCGGTCCAGATACGGCTGATCCACAAAGCGGCTGAACACTTCCGCCAACGGGCGGCCATTGACCAGGCCAAAATTGGCGATGCCCACCGCCGATAAAAAGGTGTCCGTGCAATAAACGATTCTCTCTTCGTCGTCAAGCAGCAAGATGATGTCCTGGCTGTTGGCCAGCATCATGTTGAGGTATTTTTCCTGCTTGGTCTGCTCCGCTTTCAGGATGCCGGCCAGCCGATCCCTGGTTTCCGAAAAAATCTCAAACCGGCGGATGGTCTTGGCCTGCTCGTTCAGCAACCGGTTCAGCTTCTTGACCTGGCGCTGCAACTGGGTGTTTTCCGCCCGCAAGTCCTCCATAGCCTCCCCGGGGGGAACCGGGGCGTTGCCTGGCAGAAGGGTTTCGGCGCCGGCCGCCGTTTCTTTCGGGTTGATCATCGGACCTTCTCACAAAACACAGATAATGACCGAATCGTTCTGCAGATGATTGGCGGTTTCGCCGTTGGCCAGGCGGTCCGGGAAAATCTCTCCTCCGGAATAGCAGAAGCTGTAAGGCGTATGGTCAAGGCATCTGCGCACCACGTCGTGTTCCGCCGCCCACTTCATGCCCAGGGCCCAGTTGCGCCCCGCGCAGGAGTAGATCAGGACGCCCCGGCCGGCCGCCGCCGGCGCGATCTCCCGCATTTTCCCCTCCGTGGAGTGGAGCACATCCTCCAGCCCCATCGTCGCCAGGGCAATGGTGGCGTTCAGCGGCACCGCGCCGCAGAGCACGGCGCTGCCGTCGTCTGTGCCGCTGAGGCAGGCCCGGATCAGCTTGGAGCCGTCCTCCAGATAGACCACCAAAGGCATGGTCTGGAGGCCGGCCAGTTCGTTGCCGGACACGAGCCCGATGGATTCGAAATATTGGACGGCGGGTAGGCCGTTGATCATCCGCAGCAGATTGCGCTCCGCCGCCGTCACCACCGCCTTGGCTTTCAATATATTCTCATCCGAGACGGAAACACTGAAAAAGTCCGGGTTCACCGGCCCCGCCAGAGCCAGCATCACAATGGACGCGGGATAATACGCGCCGTTATAGGTCGTGTATACCTGGGCGAAATCCGGATCGCCGGAAATCGCCAAAGTGCCGAAAGCCGGTATCCCGCCGGAGGCCAGGTCAATGGCGTTGATGAATTCGTCGCCGCCCACATTGACCATGAAAGGGATGAAAGGTATGAGCAGGGCCGGTTTTTCGGCCAGGCCGGCAGCCAGGCCGTCGTACAGGGCCCGGGCCGGAACGGCGGGGTCGTCCGCCACCGGCTCCGAAACGCCGGCGGCGAAACAGACCTCGTCGCTGGTCAGCACGGTCAGCGTCAGCGCCATTTGGCTGACCAGGCCAGGCACGGACGCGCTGACCGTCGTGCAGCCCACCACGTCAAAGGGCAGTTTTTCACAGAGCGCGCTTACAATCCCGGCTTCCAGGAACTCGCTGTAACAGTGGACGATCCCCACCGCGTTTTTCAGCGAATTATGCGGCCAATCCAACTGTTCCAATATTTCCGACAGCGCGCCGTCGAGGTCGTCCAGTTCCTCGGTAAAGGCAGTCAGAACTCTGATCATCGTTTGCCTCCCCATTTGAAATGCGGCCAAGCCGCAATTTCAAATCACGATTTAAACCTTGGCTGTCCCCTAGCCGTTCGAGGCCATGACCGCCGCAAAGTCCTGTTCGTGATGTTCCACAATGTCAATTATATAAGAGTCAAAATGCTTCCCCGCGGTGCCGCGCAGAATGTCCAGGGCCTCGCCGATAGGGAAGGCCTTTTTGTAAGGCCTCTCGGAGGTAATGGCGTCAAAGACGTCCGCCACCGCCACCACCCGGGCGCTCAAGGGGATTTCCGTTCCCTTCAGGCCGTTGGGGTATCCGGAACCGTCCCATTTTTCGTGGTGGCCATAGGCTATGTCCAGCGCGGTTTGCAGCAGCGTGTCATCCAGTTCTTTCACCGCGTTGCGCAACATCTCCGCCCCGTGGACGGGATGGGTCCGGATAATGTCGAATTCTTCCGCGGTGAGGCGGCTCGGTTTCAGCAGCACCGCGTCCGGCATGGCGATTTTGCCAAGGTCATGAAGCTTGGCGGCCTCGATGAGGTCCTCGCCCTGGGCGCTGGTCAGATAATATCCCTCCCGGGGGTGGGCCATTAAATCAGTAACGATGATTCGCACATATTCCGTGGTCCGGATGATGTGCGCTCCCGTTTCATGATCCCGCAGATCGCTGGCGTCGGCCAGTAATTCCAGGGTGATTTTTTCGCGCTGCTTCAGCTTGAAGTTGCTCAGTTCGAGCTGTTTTGTTTTTTCAGCCACCAGTAATTCCAGGTGGTGCCGATGCCGGTACAGTTCAATCTGAAGCCGCACTCTCGTGAGCAGCACCTGGGGCTTAAAGGGTTTGAGCAGATAATCCATGGCGCCCATTTCCAGGGCGCGGATCTCGCCGTCGTCGGAAACAGAGCCGGTGAGGAAAATTACGGGAATATCCCTTAGGCGCGGGTCGGCTTGCAGGACGCGGAGCACATCAAAGCCGGACATTTGCGGCATGTTATAGTCCAACAAGATCAAATCCGCCGCGTTTTTTGACAAAAACCTGAGCGCGGCTTCGCCGGAAGTGAAAGGACGCACCGCATAACCCGGCTTTAATGTTTCCAGGATGGAGTTCAAAATAATCGGATCGTCGTCAATCGTCAGGACGATCGGCTTTTCTAAAACAGATTCCGTCATGCCAAAACCGCCTTTTTGCCTGGCGATCCGGAGCTTTAAAATTCGCGGCTTTGAGCGAATTTTAAAGCGGTATAAGACAGCCGGCCGGCGCCCACGGCCCGCCTCACTTGGGCAGCCCGACGGTCTGGCCCAAAAGCGGCAGATAATGTTCGGGCAGCTTCAAAAGGCTTTTCAATTCATCACGGTCGATGCTGGAACGGCAGATGACGTTCAAGCCGGCCGAAGCGCCGTAAAGATAGACGTTTTCCGAGATGTGCCCCACATCCATGTAAACCGCCGCCAGCTTGTCGGCCTCCGTATCGCCGCTGACCCGGCTGAGGTCGGCCGCGTAGATCAGGTTCAGGGGCGCCCCGGCCACATAACTCTGGACGCCGGCCGCCGCCCGGTGATCGCCGTCCAGAAGGAAGACCAGTTCATGCCCGAGGTGGTCGTATTTATAGACGGCGTCTTTGGTCAGGGCGTAAATTTCAATGGCCTGGTCCCCGTGGCTGCTGGGCGCGGTGCGGCCCACCCGCCCGTCCGGAAGCTGCCGGTTGACCCCTCCGGCGGCCCAGAGAACTTCCGAGAGGCGCTGGCGGCTCAGTTCAGCGGAGCCGAAGTCCCGTTCGGACTTGCGGGCCTTGAGGGCCTGAAGTACGGTTTGGCCCTGAGTCAGGGCCGGCTGGGCCAGCTTGAGGTTGTCCTGGGCCCCGGCGGCGGGCGGGGAGCCGAAGGTCAAAATAAGAGCCAAAAGCAGACTGACGCGAAATAAGGTCATCTTCATTGCTGAAACTCCTTTGGGGCTCGCCGTTTCGGTGAGCTGTCAGATCAGGCGTTTAAACAGTTCCAGGGCGGCCGGGAGACCTTCGGCCGAAGGCCCGCCGGCCTGGGCCAGGTCGTCGCGGCCGCCGCCCTGGCCGCCCACCTCGGCGGCCAGGTCGGCCACGATTTGCCCGGCCTTGAAGCGCCCGGTCAGGCCGGAACCGACCACCACCAGGAGCATGGCCTTGCCGTCGGCGCCGGCCGCGGCCAGGCCTATCAGCCCCTGGGGCCCCAGGCGGGCCTTAAGTTCGTCGCCGAGAGTCCGCAGAGCCCTGGGATCAGCCGCCTCCACCCGGGCCGCCAGGAGCCTGACCCCGTCTTTCTCCACCACCGAACTCATCAGGGCGGCCAGCTCGGAGCCATCCAGCCGGCCGCCGCTCTTTTCCAGTTCCCGGACCCGGGCCTGAAGCCGGGCCAGGCGTTCCGGCAGTTCTTCCGGGCGGGTCTTGAGGAGCCCGCCGAGTTCGGCCACCAGGCGGCGCTCCTTTTGGATCTGCTCGACGGCCCCTTCGCCGGTCAGGCATTCGAAACGCCTCACCCCGGCGGCCACCGAGCCCTCCCCGACAATGAGGAAGGCGCCGATCTGCCCGGTGCGGCCCACATGGGTGCCCCCGCACAATTCGCGCGAATAGTCGCCCATGGAGACCACCCGCACGGTCTCGCCGTATCTCTCTTCAAAAAGGGCCACGGCCCCGGAACGGGCGGCCTCTTCCAGGTTCATGACTTCCGTTGAAACCGGCCAATCGCGGCGGATGGCCTCGTTGACCATTTTTTCCAGTTTTTCAATATCCTCCCGGCCCACGGCGGTCGGGTTGGTGAAGTCGAAGCGCAGGCGTTCGGCGCTGACCAGGGAGCCGGCCTGGCGAACATGCTCGCCCAGCACAGTCCGCAACGCCTTGTGCAGCAGGTGGGTGGCGCTGTGATTGCGGGCCGTGGCCAGACGGTGGGCCTCGTCCACCGCCAGCCGGCCCTTTTCCCCGGCGGCCAGCCGACCCTCGGCCAGCACCCCCTGGTGCAGGAAAACATTGGCCCCCGGGGCTTTCCGAACATCGTAGACCTCCACCAGGCCGGCCGGGAAATGTATTTCACCCACGTCACCGGTCTGCCCGCCGGAAAAGGCGTAAAAGGGCGTGGCGGCGAAAACCAGAATCAGCTCGTCGCCCTGAACCGCCTCTTCGGCCTTCCGGCCGTTTTTGATCATCAGGGCCAGAGGCGCCCCGTCTTCCGTCAGGCTCTCGTAACCGAGGAAAGCCGTGCCGAAGCCCCGGGCGGTCAGTTCATTGACCAGGGGCCGCAGCCGGTCGTCGTCGCCGCCGGCCGCGCCCTTCCAGGAAGCCCGGCTCTTGGCCTTCTGTTCGGCCATGGCTTCGTTGAAGCGCTCTTCATCGACGCTCAGGCCGTGTTCCCGGGCCACGTCGCCCACCAGATCCAGGGGGAAGCCGTAGGTGTCGTAAAGTTTGAAGGCCAGCCGGCCGTCGATGACCCGGCTCTTCTTTTTTTCCAGATCGGCGATGGCCCCGTTCAGCATGTTCAGGCCGGCCCCCAGGGTTTCGCCGAAACGCTCCTCTTCGCCGGTGATGATCTGCCTGATGTAGGCGCCGTTGTCGGCCAGGTCGGGGTAGGCCCCTTTCATGTGTTCGATAATGACCTCGGTCAGTTGGGCCAGGAAGGGCCGTTCCAGGCCCAGCTTGCGGCCGTGACGCACCGCCCGCCGCAGAATGCGGCGCAGCACGTAGCCCCGGCCCAGGTTTTCGGGCCTGACGCCGTCACCGATCAGAAAGGTCACCGCCCGGGCGTGGTCGGCCAGCACCCGGGTGGAGACGTTGGCACCGAAGCCCTGGTCGCCGGGCTTGAGTTCCTGCCCGTAAATATAGGGGATGCCGGTCAGGGCCGCCGCTTTTTCCAGAAGCGGGGTGAACAGGTCGGTCTCGAAGTTGGAATAGACGCCCTGGCAGACGGCCGAAAGGCGTTCCAGGCCCATGCCGGTGTCGATGGAGGGCTTCGGCAGGGGCTTCAGTCGGCCGTCGGCGTTGCGCTCAAACTGCATGAAAACCAGGTTCCACAGCTCCAGATAGCGGTCGCAGTCGCAGCCCGGAGCGCAGTCCGGGCGGCCGCAGCCGATATGGGGCCCCTGGTCGATCAGAATTTCGCTGCACGGGCCGCAGGGGCCGGTGTCGCCCATGGCCCAGAAATTGTCCTTCTCCCCCAGGCGGCAGATGCGCCCGGCCGGGAGGCCGGCCACCTTGCGCCACAGGTCATAGGCCTGATCGTCGTCCTGATAGATGGTGGCGTAGAGCCGGTCGGCCGGGAGACCGTATTCTTTGGTCAGAAGTTCCCAGCCGAATTCAATGGCCTCTTCTTTGAAGTAGTCGCCGAAGGAAAAATTGCCCAGCATTTCAAAAAAGGTGTGATGCCGGGCGGTATAGCCCACGTTTTCCAGGTCGTTATGTTTGCCGCCGGCCCGCACGCACTTCTGGGAAGTGGTGGCCCGGTTGTAGTCCCGCTTTTCCTCGCCGGTGAAAAGGCGCTTGAACTGGTTCATGCCGGCGTTGGCGAACAAAAGAGTCGGATCATCCTGGGGCACCAGGGAGCTGGAAGCCACCCGGCGGTGCCCGCGGCGGCTGAAATAGTCCAGGAATTTTTGACGAACGTCGTTGGCTTTCATAAACTTACCTCACCCGGCGTCTTTCAGGGCGGCCTCCCGGCTGTTTTCAGCGTCGTGGGTTTCGATGACTTCGCTCATCTTCTCGCTGACCAGACCGTAAGCGCCCCGCAGCTTGGCTTCGATCTCGGCGGCGAGGTCCTTGTTTTCCTGAAGGAAGCGCCGGGCGTTTTCCTTGCCCTGCCCCAGCCTTTCCCCGTTATAGGAGAACCAGGCCCCGCTCTTGTCCACAATATTCATGGCCGTGCCGATTTCCAGCAGTTCGCCTTCCTTGGAAATGCCCCGGCCGAAGATGATCTCGAATTCCACCTCGCGAAAGGGCGGGGCCAGCTTGTTTTTGACCACCTTGGCCCGGACGACGTTGCCCAGCCGCTCCTCGCCGTCCTGAATCTTGCCTTTGTAGCGCACTTCAATGCGCTGGGTGGCGTAGAACTTAAGGGCGTTGCCGCCGGTGGTGACCTCGTTGGGACCGTAGCCCAGCCCGCCGATCTTCTGCCGCACCTGGTTGATGAAAATGACCGAAGCCATGGAGCGGTGGATGGCCCCGGTCAGCTTCCTGAGAGCCTGGCTCATCAGCCGGGCCTGGAGGCCCACGTGGGTGTCGCCCATGTCGCCGTTGATCTCGGCCTCGGGCACCAGAGCGGCCACCGAGTCGATGACGATGAGGTCCACCGCTCCGCTGCGGACCAGAATCTCGGCGATATCCAGGGCCTGTTCCCCGTGGTCGGGCTGGCTGATCAGGAGTTCGTCGGTGTTGACGCCCAGGCGGCGGGCATAGCTGACATCCAGGGCGTGTTCGGCGTCGATGTAGGCGGCCAGACCGGGCTGGCCCTGGGGGCCAGGCTGTTTCTGAACCTCCGCCACGGCGTGGAGGGCCAAAGTGGTTTTGCCCGAGCTCTCCGGGCCGTAAATTTCCACGATCCGGCCCCGGGGCAGGCCGCCGACGCCCAGGGCCGCGTCCAGAGCCAGGGAGCCGGTGGAAATGACCGGCACGCTGACCTGTTCCTGTTCCCCGAGCTTCATGATGGAGCCTTTGCCGAAGCCCTTTTCGATCTGCTCCAGGGCCAGGGTCAAAGCCCTTTCCCGGGCCTCCTGGAGGCTGTTGCCTCTGTCTTTTTTCCGGCCGCCGTCTTTCGGTTCTTTGTCAGCCTTATTCATCATCTTACAGCCTTTAATATTGTTTTTACGGGTTCATTTTCACAAACCCGGACTCCGCGCCTATTCGGTGACCCGTAATGGATCAGCTTATCACCGCGCCCGGCTATTGGCAAGACAAAACAGCGGC
>JAISFR010000094.1 GCA_031263565.1 Candidatus Adiutrix sp.
TTTGATAAGGGCTATTTTGAAAAAAAGAAAACCATTTCAAATATAAGCCACTGAAATAATTTAAGATTATTTTGGCACTGGCCTTGCTATACATATGGCGAATACTGGAATAGCACAGTCGGCGATGCCGGCTACATTATAGAGACAGACCCTGGAGGACTTGACCCATGACCGACCTGAATTTCCAAAAAATTAACGAACTCAGTGAAAAATACAAAGCCGACATGTCCAGCTTCCTGCGGGACCTGATTCGCCTGCCCAGCGAAAGCTGCCGGGAAAAGGCCGTGGTGCACCGCATCAGGGAAGAAATGGAAAAAGTCGGCTTTGACCGGGTGGAAATCGACGGCCTGGGCAACGTCCTGGGCTATATCGGCCACGGTAAGCGCCTGATCGCCTTTGACGCCCACATTGACACCGTCGGCGTTGGCAACCGGGCCAACTGGACTTTCGATCCCTATGAAGGCCTGGAAGACGAGGAAATCATCGGCGGCCGGGGCGCCAGCGACCAGGAGGGCGGCATGGCCTCCATGGTCTACGCCGGCAAGATCATCAAGGAACTGGGCCTGGCCAGAGACTGCACCCTGCTTTTCACCGGCACCGTTCAGGAAGAAGACTGCGACGGCCTCTGCTGGCAGTATCTGATCAGGGAAAACGGCCTGAAACCGGAATTCGTGGTCTCCACCGAGCCCACCGACGGCGGCCTCTATCGCGGGCAGCGGGGCCGCATGGAAATCAAGGTGGAAGTGCGGGGCGTCTCCTGCCACGGCAGCGCCCCGGAACGCGGCGACAACGCCATCTTCCGCATGGGCCGCATTCTGGGCGAGCTCGAGGAACTCTCCCGCAATCTGAAGGACGACCCTTTCCTGGGCCGGGGCACCCTGACCGTCTCCCAGATTTTCTATACCTCCCCCTCCCGCTGCGCGGTGGCCGACGGCTGCAGCATATCCATCGACCGCCGCCTGACCTGGGGCGAAGACCAGGAAAGCGCGCTGGCTGAAATCCGCAATCTGCCTTCGGTCCGCGAAGCCCCCGGGAAGGTGGAAGTCTCCATGTATGTTTACGACGAACCTTCCTGGACCGGCCTGGTCTACCCCACCGACTGCTACTTCCCCACCTGGGCGCTGCCGGAAGACCACGCCGTCTGCCGGGCCGGCCAGGAGACCTACCGGAAACTGTTCGGCAAAGAAGGCCGCCTTGACAAGTGGACCTTTTCCACCAACGGCGTTTCCATCATGGGCATGTTCGGCATTCCGGTGCTGGGCTTCGGCCCCGGCAAAGAAGCCCAGGCCCACGCCCCCAATGAAGTGACCTGGAAAAAAGACCTGGTTCAGTGCGCCGCCTTCTATGCCGCGCTGCCCGATATCTATACGGCCAACAACAAGTAATTGCGCCGCCCCCTTCGGAACGGCCGTTCAATCAGGCGGCCGCTCCCCCACGGAGACAGGACCTTGAATAAAAAAATCGCGGTTATCGCCATCGGCGGCAACTCCCTGATATCGAGCAAAGGCAAGGAATCACTGGAAGACCAGCACATGGCCGTCTTCGAAACCGCCAGGCACATCGCCGACATCATCGAAGCCGGCTATCAGGCGGTGGTGACCCACGGCAACGGACCCCAGGTGGGCTTTATTCTGGCCAGAAGCGACCTGGCCGCCCACGAGATTCACCGCATCTCTCTGGTCATTGCCGTGGCCGACACCCAAGGGGCCATCGGTTACGAAATACAGCAGAATCTGGATAATGAAATGCGCCGGCGCGGCCGAAAGAGCCGCACGGTCAGTCTGGTGACCCAGGTGCTGGTGGATAAGAACGACCCCGGCTTCAAGAATCCGACCAAATTCATCGGCGGTTTTTATGAGGAGAGTCAGCTTCCGGAGATCAGGAAAAACCATCCGGACTGGATCCTCAAAGCCGATGCCAACCGGGGCTTTCGCCGGGTGGTGGCCTCGCCCCGGCCCCAGGGCATTGTCGAGCTGGAAGCGGTCGAGAACATGGTCAAGGCCGGTTTCAACGTGGTCACCGTCGGCGGCGGGGGTATTCCGGTTATTGAGGAAAACGGGCGGTTGGAAGGCGTCCCGGCGGTCATCGACAAGGATCTGGCCACCTGCCTTTTGGCCGAAAAACTCAAGAGCGATCTCTTGATCATTTCCACCGGCGTGCCCCAGGTCGCCATTAATTTCGGCCGGCCCGACGAGGAAAAGCTCGGCCGGGTCAAAGCCGGCCAGATGGCCCGCTATCTGGCCGAGGGGCACTTTCCGCCGGGCAGCATGGGCCCCAAGATAGAGGCGGCCCTCAATTTCCTGAGAAACGGCGGCCGGGAGGTCATCATCACCGATCCGCCGAATCTGGGCGCGGCGATTAAAGAGAACAAGGGCACTCACATCATAAATTAGCGGCCAGCCGGGATTTCAGACGGCCGTCGCAGAAAAACCCGGCCGGGCCGGGCAGCATCAGGAGCACAAGCATGGACAAGCTGAAGATCAAAGGCCTCATCAAGCATCTGAGCCGACTCAATTACCGGAATATGTACGAAAACGACTTCTTTCTGACCTGGGAAAAGACCGATGACGAAATCGCCGCCGTCCTGGCCGTGGCCGACATTTTAAGAGGTCTGCGGGAAGCCAACCTCAGCACCCGGTTTTTTGATTCGGGCCTCGGGGTCTCCCTTTTCCGGGACAATTCCACCCGCACCCGTTTCAGCTTCGTCAGCGCCTGCAACCTTCTGGGCCTGACCGTTCAGGATCTGGATGAAGGCAAGAGCCAGATCGCCCATGGCGAAACCGTGCGCGAGACGGCCAACATGATCTCCTTTATGGCCGACGTCATCGGCATCCGCGACGACATGTACATCGGCAAGGGCAACGCCTATATGCGCGCGGTCGCCCAAAGCGTTTTGGAGGGCTATCGCGACGGCGTTCTCGAACAGCGCCCCACCCTGGTCAACCTCCAGTGCGACCTCGACCACCCCACCCAGACCATGGCCGACATGCTGCACATCATCAACACTTTCGGCGGGGTCGATAAGCTCAGGGGCAAAAAAATCGCCATGACCTGGGCCTATTCCCCCAGTTACGGCAAGCCCCTGTCGGTGCCTCAGGGCATCATCGGCCTCATGACCCGTTTCGGCCTGGAGGTGGCCCTGGCCCACCCCGAGGGTTACGAAGTCATGCCGGAGGTCGAGGAAGTGGCCCGCAAAAACGCCGAGGTCTCCGGCGGCCGATTCACCAAATCCAATTCCATGGAAGAAGCCTTCCAGGGGGCCGATATCGTCTATCCCAAAAGCTGGGCGCCTTTCGCGGCCATGGAAAAGCGCACCAAACTCTACGGTGAGGGCGACGAGGCCGGCATCAGGGCGCTGGAGCGGGAACTTCTGAAGCAGAACGCCGAACACAAAGATTGGCAGGCCACCGAAAACCTGATGCTGAAGACCAACCGGAAGACCGCCTTCGGCGAGGCCCTTTACATGCACTGCCTCCCGGCCGACATCACCGGCGTTTCATGCCAGGAAGGCGAAGTGGCCGCGGCCGTCTTTGACCGGCATAGGGTGGCCATGTATAAAGAGGCCAGCTACAAGCCGTATATTATCGCGGCCATGATGCTGCTGGCCAAATTCAGGAACCCGGCCGACAAACTGGCCGAGCGCCTGGACTGCGGCCGCCCCCGCGTCAGGTAGCCGGAAGGGAGGACCTGAGTAATGACTTTATATTTGAAGAACGCTTTATATCTGGATTACCAAAGCCTGGATTTCCAGCAGACCGGCCTGGCGGTGGAAGAAGGCCCCCAGGGCGGGCTCCGGCTTATCAAAGCCGTGCCGCCCCTGCCCGAGCGCCAGGCCGGCGACCGGGTCATCGACTGCCGCGGAAAGCTGGTCACCCGTTCCTTTGTCTGCGGCCACCACCACATCTACTCGGCCCTGTCGCGGGGCATGCCGCCTTCACCCGTGGTCCCCGCCAACTTTGCGGAGGTTTTGGAACACGTCTGGTGGCGCCTGGACAAGTGCCTGGACAATCAGATGACCGAAGCCAGCGCCCTGTTCGCCGCCATGGGCTGCGCCAAGCGCGGGGTGACCTTCATCATCGACCACCACGCCTCGCCCTTCCAGATCCGGGGCTCCCTGGAGACCATCGCCCAGGCTTTCGAACGGGTGGGCGTGGGGCATCTGTTATGCTACGAGATCTCCGACCGCGACGGCCCGCAAAAAGCCCAGGACGGCCTGGACGAACACGACGACTATCTGGCCGGCGGCCGCCCGGCCCTGGTGGGACTCCACGCTTCCTTCACCGTCGGCGACGAGACTTTGAAAAAGTCGGTGGATCTGGCCCGGAAATATCAGACCGGTCTCCACATCCACGTGGCCGAGGCCCAAAGCGACCAGGAAGACTGTCTGGCCAGGCACCAGCTGCGGGTGGCCCAGCGCCTTCATAAATTCGGCGTCCTGGACCAGCCCCACAGCATCCTGGGCCACTGCGTCCACCTCGACGAGCACGAAAAGAAGCTGGTGGCCGAATCCAGGGCCTGGGTGGTCCAGAGCTGCGAAAGCAACCAGAACAACAACGTGGGCCTGACCGGCTACGGCTGGACTCCCCGGGTCATGCTGGGGGTCGACGGCATGCACAACGACATGATCCGCAGCGCCCAGGCCGCTTATCTGGCCGGGCAGTCCAGCGAGGGAATTTCTCCGGCCGCTCTCTACGCCCGCTTCCGGGCCGCCCATCGTTACCTGGCCGAAACCGGGGCCCCCGGCGACGGGGACAACAACCTGGTCATCATGAACTACCAGAACCCCACGCCTCTTCACCGGGATAATTTCCCGGGCCACTTTGCTTTCGGCTTTTCCGGCAGTGACGTGGAAACCGTTGTCTCCCAGGGCCGGGTCATCGTTGAAAACGGCCGCCTGATCACGGAAGATGAAGAGAGCCTGGTGGCCTACGCCCGGGAACAGGCCCGGCGGCTTTGGGATAAAATGAGCGGCGGCCTTTGATCGTAAAAGCTGTCAGATAGAGAGCGGGGCGATGGCGGAGGTGCTGATCAAAAACGGGATCTTGGTGACGGCCGAAGGGGAACGCCCGGCCGACATCCAGCTGTCCGGCGGCCTCATCAGCGCCATCGGCCCGGACCTCTCCCCGCCGGCCGGCGCCGAACTGCTGGACGCCGGCGGCCTTCTGGTGATGCCCGGCGCGGTGGACGCCCACACCCACCTGGATCTGTCGGTGGGCCCGGCCCATGTTTCCGACGGCTGGCTGGCCGGCGCCGTGGCCGCCGCCTTTGGCGGCAACACTTCCGTAATCGAACATCCGGGCTTCGGGCCTGAAGGCTGCCCGCTGGATTATCAGCTCAGGCAATACCGGGCCCAGGCCGGGGAAGCGGCCATTGATTATGGCCTCCACGGCGTTTTTCAATACTGGGATCCGCGCCTTCAGGCTGAACTGGCCCCGCTGGTGGCCGCCGGCTATTCCAGTTTCAAGGCCTACCTGACCTATGACGGGCGCCTGAACGACGAGGGACTGCTGGCGGCCCTCAAGGCCCTGGGCGCCGCCGGCGGGCTGATGACCGTGCACGCCGAAAATCACGCCATTGTTTCTCACCTGGCCGCTGAGCTGGGCCTGAGCGCCCCCGGCCGGGCCTCCAGCCACCCCGGGAGCCGCCCGGACTACGCCGAGGCCCTGGCCATTGAAAGCGCCGTCGCCCTGGCCCGGGCCGCCGGCGACGCGCCGCTCTACATCGTTCACCTGTCGACGGCCGCCGGCCTGGAAAAGCTGCGGGCCGCCCGCCGGGCCGGGCAGCGGGTCTGGGCCGAAACCTGCCCTCAATATCTGTTACTGACCGACGACCTCTACCGGGGCGATTTTGAGGAAGCCCTGAAATACGTTATGGCCCCGCCGCTCCGCCGGCCTGAGGATGTGGAAGCTCTTTGGGAGGGGCTTCTGGACGGCAGCATCTCCACCGTGGCCACGGATCACTGCTCCTTTTCCTGGCGGGAGAAGAAAGAGCGGGCCGGGGGTAATGTCTTCCGCTGCCCCGGCGGGATTCCCGGCGTGGAAACCAGGCTGCCGCTTCTGTATTCCGAAGGGGTGCTCAGGCGCGGGATGAGCCGCAGCCGTTTCGTGGAACTGGTCTCCAGCGCCCCGGCCCGTCTTTTCGGCCTGAAAAACAAAGGCGACCTGAAGGTCGGCCACGAGGCCGACATTCTGGTCTTTGACCCGAATATGAAGAAACGCGTCAGGGCGGCCGGCCTGCACCAGGCCGTCGACTATACGCCTTTTGAAAATTTTGAGCTGCGCGGCTGGCCGAAGACGGTCTTCCTGCGCGGCCGGAAAATTGTGGACGGGGAACGCTTCACGGGCGAACCAGGTTTTGGACGATTCATCGCCCGCCAGCCGTTTTCCCGGCAGAATTGAAGGGGGACAAAATGAGCCGATCAGCCAGCGACAAATTTCATCCGATCTCACTCGGCGCCCATTTGAAGTGGATCTTGGGCGATCTGGAAAAGGGCGAAATATACGGTCTGCCCGAGAGCCTTTTTTTCCGGCCCGGGGCGGACGATCCTTTCCGTTTGCGGCGTTACGGCCGCCTGATGGAGACGCCCATAGGCGTGGCCGCCGGGCCGCAGACCCAACTGACGCAGAACATCGTCTCCGCCTGGCTGGCCGGCGGCCGCTATCTGGAACTGAAGACCATTCAGGTGCTGGACGAACTGGAAGTCACCAAACCCTGCATTGATATGGCCGATGAAGGCTACAACTGCGAGTGGTCGCAGGAATTGAAGCTGGACCAGTCTTTCAACGAATATCTGAACGCCTTCATCATCATCCATATTCTCAGGGACAAGCTCAGGCTCGGCTCGCCCGGCGAACCCGGCTTCCTTTTCAATATGAGCGCCGGCTATAACCTGGAAGGTATTCAGAGCCCGGCCGTGCAGCGTTTCTTCGACCGCATGAGCGGCGGCGGCCAAAGGGAACTGTCGGCCAAACTGGAAGAGGCCGCGCGCTGTTACCCCAAAGTCAGGGACCTTGAAATACCCGCCTGCCTGTCGGACAACCTGACCGTCTCCACCATGCACGGCTGCCCGCCGGAAGAAGTGGAAAAGATCGGCGCCTATTTCATCAATGAGCGCGGTTTCCACACCACCATCAAGCTCAACCCCACCCTGATCGGCCCGGAGGCCCTGCGCTCGATCTTAAACGGGCGCCTCGGCTATCAGACCCGGGTGCCCGATGAGGCTTTCGGCCACGACCTCAAATACCCCGACGGGGTCAGGCTGATCCGCAGCCTGACCGAACAGGCCAAAGCCAAAGGCGTGGCCTTTTCGCTGAAACTGACCAATACCCTGGAAACCCGGAACCAGCGGCAGAATCTGCCGAAAAAAGAGGGCATGGTCTACCTGAGCGGCCGCGCGCTCCACGCCGTCAGCATCAACCTGGCGGCCAGGCTCCAGAAGGAATTCGACGGGCAACTGGATATCTCTTTTTCCGCCGGGGCCGACTATCGGAATCTGCCGAAAATCATGGCCGGCGGCCTCAAGCCGGTGACGGTCAGTTCCGACGCCTTAAAGCCCGGCGGCTACGGCCGCCTGTCCCAATATCTGGAGACCCTGGGCGAGGCCATGAGAGCGGCCGGGGCCCCCGATGCCGAGGCCTTCATCAGAGCCAGCAATGCCCACGGGCGGGAGGGCCGGGCCGCCGCCCTGGAGAACCTGACGGCTTACGCGGCCGAGGTGCTGGATGATCCGCGCTATAAAAAAGAAAGCTATGTCTATAAAAACGGGGTCAAGACCGGGCGCCCCCTGCCGCGCTTCGACTGCGCGGCCGCGCCCTGCCTGGAAACCTGCCCGGCCTCCCAGGACGTTCCCCGCTATCTTGACTTCACCGCCCGGGGCGACTATGAGCGGGCCTATCAGACCATCCTGGCCACCAACCCCTTCCCCAACGTGCAGGGGGCGGTCTGCGATCACCAGTGCCAGTTCAAATGCACCCGCCTCAACTATGACGCGCCGTTAAAAATACGGGAGATCAAGCGCTTCATCGCCGAAAGGCACCAGGGCGGGACCGGCCTGGCCGCCGGGCCGGCCAACGGCCTCACGGTGGCCGTTATCGGGGCCGGGCCCGGCGGCTTGTCGGCCGCCCATTATCTGGCCCTTTCGGGCTTCGCCGTGGAGGTTTTCGAAGCCAAGGCCCTGGCCGGGGGCCAGGCCGCCGACGCCATCCCGGCCTTCCGCCTGGGCGACCGGAGCCTTACGACCGATATCGGCCACATTCTGGCCCTGGGGGTCAAGCTGACCCTCAATCACCGGGTGGACGCCGCCGGCCTGGAAACCCTGAGGAAAGAGTTCGACTATGTCTATCTGGCCATCGGCGCCCAGGCCAACAGCCGACTGGGCATCGCCGGCGAAGACAGCCCCGGGGTCATGGACCAGTTGAGCTTTCTCAGCCGGGTGCGCCGGGGCCGGGACAGCGGCCTGGGCCGGCGGGTCATTGTCCTGGGGGCCGGCAATTCGGCCCTGGACGTGGCCCGCACCGCCCGCCGCCTGGGTTCGGCGGTGACGGTCGTCTATCGCCGCACCCGGCGGGAAATGCCGGCCGACCCCGACGAGATCCGGGAGGCCCTGGAAGAGGGCGTCAAACTGGTCGAACTGGCCGCCCCGGAAAAAGTGCTCTTGAAAGACGGCCGGGCCGCGGGGCTTTTGGTCTCCAAAATGGAACTCGGCGAACCGGACGCCTCCGGCCGGGCCCGCCCGGTCAGGATCCCCGGTTCTGAATACGAAATCGCCGCCGACAGTATCATCACCGCCATCGGCCAGGAGCTGCGCCTGGACGCCTGGCCGGAGGCCAGGCTGGAAATGGACCCCGACAGCGGGGCCACCCAACTGCCCGGGGTCTTCACCGGCGGCGATGCCGGCCGGGGCCCCGCCTCTCTCATCCAGGCCATTGCCGACGGCCGGCGGGCGGCCCGGTCCATAGCCGCCGCGGCCCGCCGGGAAGCCAAGCTGCCCCCGGCCCCGGACGACGACCGCCGGCCGGAACTGGCCGACCTGCGCCGCCGCCAGGCCCGGCGGGGCTTCGGCCCCGAGCCGGCCCACCAGGCGCCGGCCGAACGCCTGAACTTTCAACCGGCCGCCGGCGGATTCACCGAAGCCCAGGCCCGGGAAGAGGCCGCCCGCTGCCTTCAGTGCGATCTGCTCTGCAACGTCTGCGCCACGGTCTGCCCCAACCGGGCCAACCTGGCCGTGGCCATGAACGGCCGAAAGATCAGCCTGCCCCGGCAGACGGCCACCGACGGCGGCGGCCGCATCGTCAGCCAGGGGCGGACCGAGCTGAACCAGGCTTTCCAGATTTTCAACCTGGCCGATTTCTGCAACGAGTGCGGCAACTGCGCGGCCTTCTGCCCCAGCAGCGGCGCCCCCTATCAGGACAAGTTCCGCTGGCACCTGTCCCGGGCCAGCTACGACTGCGGGCCTGACGGCTTCCACTTCACCGGCCCCGACCGGCTCTTGATCAAACGGGGCGGAGAAGAGGCCATTTTAAAAATCAATGGAAATACTTTAAAATACGAAGATAAAAACCTGGCCGTCGAACTCGATCCGGCCAGCTTCGAAGCCGGAAGCGTCAGCCTCCGCGGCGGACTGCCAGAAGCCGATCTGCTTCCGGCGGCCGAAGCCGCGGCGATCTGGGCCATCCTGAAAGACCACCAACTGAGGTCGGTTGGGTCATGATGCCGGTCAGCGGGGCTTTTTGAGAAGGGTCGGCCGGGCGCCCGGTCGAATTTCCGCAAACTATCCTGAATTCCGGCGGGACCGCTTTAACGGCCCCGCCCAGATGAGGTTTTCCCATGAGCGAAACAGCAGTGGTCAATCACGACATCACCTCCGGAATTATTTATGAATTGGAGGACAAGCCGCCGTTGGCCCAGGCGGCCCTGGCCGCCCTCCAGCACCTGATGTCCATGTTCATCAGCATCGGGGCCCCGCCGACCATCATCTGCAAAGCTCTGGGGATGCCCAACGAGATCGTCATTCATATGGCCTGCATCGCCTTTTTCGTCTCCGGCATCGGCACCTTCATTCAGACCAACCGCTTCGGGCCTCTGGGCTCGGGCCTGTTGAGCATTCAGGCCACCAGCTTCATCTTTTTGACCGCCTTCATCTCGGTGGGCTTTTCAGCCAGGGCGGCCAACCCGGACATCAGCGACGAGGAAGTGGTGGCCGTCATGACCGGGGCGGTCATCCTGGGCTCTCTGGTGCAGATGACCCTGAGCCGCCTGACCCATGTTCTGAAGGTGGTCTTCACCCCCCTGGTCTGCGGCATCACCGTGACCATGGTCGGGGTCTCCCTGATCGGGGTGGGCATGAGCAACCTGGTCGGCGGCCCGGGGGTGACCATGACCCTCAGCGCCCAGCAGCTCAATATCGACAACATGGTGACCATGCTCTACACCCTGACTCATTTGCCGGACATGCCGCCGGAACTGGTCGAGAGGATCAACAACACGGCCATGAACATCCAGTCGGTGATCATGCGCACCGATGAATTCGCCGCCCTGAAAAACGTGGGCCTGGGCGCCCTGGTGCTCTTCGTCATCATTTTCTTCAACTGCGTCAAAAGCCCGGTGCTGCGCATGTGCGCCATGGTCATCGGCTTTGCCGTGGGCACCGTCGTGGCCTGGTTCATGGGAATGATCGATTTAGGCGCGGCCACCAGCGGCCTGGCCGTCTTCAACCTGCCCGTCCCCTTCAAATACGGGGTCTCTTTCAGCTCGGTCCATACCGGCGGCTTCATTTCCGTAGCCCTGCTCTATGTGGTCAGCACCATGGAGGCCACCGGCGACCTTTCGGCCACCTCCATGCTTTCCAGGCGGCCCACCCGCGGGCCGGAATTCATCGGCCGGCTTAAAGGCGGCATTCTCTGCGACGGCTTCGCCTCCATGGTGGCCGGCATCTTCAACTCCTTCCCCATGGCCATTTTCGCCCAGAACAACGGCGTCATCCAACTGACCGGCAACGCCAGCCGGCACGTGGGCAAATACGTGGCCGTCTACCTCTTCATTCTCGGCCTCTTCCCCATCGTCGGGGCCATTTTCAACATCATCCCGGCCCCGGTTCTGGGCGGGGCCCTGATTCTCCTTTTCGGCATCATCACCGCCACCGGCATGCGCATCATTTTCAGCGAGCCGGTCGGCCGGCGCTCGGTGCTGATCATCGGCATCTCCATCGGGGCCGGCGTCGGCGCGGCCCTCCAGCCCGACTTCAGCCACGCCCTGCCGCTCTGGGCCCGGGATTTTCTTCATTCGCCGGTGGCCACCGGGGCCTTCATGGCCATTCTCACCAATCTGCTGGTCCCCAAGTTCGACGAGGGCGACGCGGTGGCCGCGCATTAAGGGCTTGTTAAGAAATAAGAGGAAAGCAGACCATGAACAGATCGGCTTTGCGGGGCTCGATATTGACTTTTACCGGCGATCCTTTTTTCGAAGACCCCCGGGACTGCTGCACCTTCATTGAAGACGGGCTGCTGATCATGAAAGACGGATTGATTGAATCCGTGGGGCCTTACGAGGAGCGGGCGGCTGAAGGTCTTGACCCGGCTTACTATCCCCAGGCCATCATCTGCCCGGGCTTCATCGACGGCCACCTTCATTTCCCCCAGATTCAGATGATCGGGGCTTATGGGGAACAGTTGATTGAATGGCTCAACACCTACACCTTCGTGGCCGAGCAGGACTATGCCGATCCGGGTCACGCCCGCCGGGCGGCCGGGGTCTTTCTGGCCGAACTGCTGCGGAACGGCACCACCACGGCCGCGGTCTACTGCACCGTGCACCCGCAGTCCGCGGAAGCCTTCTTTGAAGCCTCCAGCGCCCTGAACACCCGGATGATCGCCGGCAAGGTGCTGATGGACCGCAACGCCCCGGAAGCTTTGCTGGATACCGCCGAAAGCGGCTATGAGGATTCCCGCCGCCTATTGGAAAAATGGCACCGGCACGGCCGGCAGCTCTACGCCGTCACCCCCCGCTTCGCGCCCACTTCCAGCCCGGAGCAACTCCGCGCGGCCGCCCGGCTCTGGCGGGAACATCCCGGCTCATACCTGCAAAGCCATTTAAGCGAGAACAGGGGCGAACTGGCCTGGGTTCAGGAACTTTTTCCGGAAAGCCGGCGCTACCTGGAAGTTTATGAAAAGTTCGGCCTCCTGGGGCCGCGCTCGGCCTACGGCCACTGCATCCACCTGGAAGAAGAGGACTTTGCCGATTTCCGTCAGAGCGGCGCGGCCATGGTCCACTGCCCGACCTCCAACCTCTTTCTGGGCAGCGGCTTCTTCAAGCTCTTCGAGGCCAGGCGGCAGGACCGCCCGGTCAAGGTGGCCCTGGGCACCGACGTGGGCGGCGGCACCAGTTTTTCGATTTTGCGGACTTTGAACGAGGCCTACAAGACTGCCCGGATGCTGGGCGCCCGCCTGAACGCCTTTCAGGGCTTTTACCTGGCCACCCGGGGCGGGGCTGAAGCCCTGGACCTGGCCGACAGGATCGGCAGCCTGGCCCCGGGCTGCGAGGCCGACCTGATCGTGCTGGATTTAAAGGCCACGCCGTTGATGGAGTTCCGCCTGGATTTCGCCAAAACGTTGGCGGAAAAGCTTTTTGTGCTGATGACCATCGGCGACGACCGGGCGGTCAAGGCCACCTATGTGGCCGGTAAAAAAGTTCATTCCCGCGATTGACCCGCCGCCGACTATTTGTGTAAACCAGATCGTTTCGTCTTTTATGGCCGAGGTAATAGCCGTTACCATCAAAAGCCGCCACCGAAAAATGTATGCCGCGGCCCTCAACCCAAACATAGTCAAGACAGATCTCGGAATTTAATATGCGTCAGCCTTGTGCCGCAATTGCGCAATTGAAATTGGCTTGACTTTTAAATAATTATGAGCTATTTTTACTACATGGGCTAACTGCTCATTTTAATCCCCGTTAGACTCCGCTCTGGGTTTCCAGAGGCCTGACTTTAACGGGGTCATTTTTTTGTGGGGTTGATATGCGTTAAAGACCTGATACGCCACGAGTGATAGTGTTTTTTGATGGCCAAAATTTATTTCATTCAGCCAAAGCCGCCTTTGGTTATACGTATCCCAATTTCGATCCAGTTAAACTTGCCAATTATGTAACTCAAAAAGAGGGCGGCTCTGAGAAAGCAGTCTATTTTGGGCGAGAAAAAGGTATTGACGTGCGTATTGCCATTGACGTTTTAAAGATGGCCCGTAATAATCAGTACGATGTTGCGGTTGTTTTTAGTCAGGATCAAGATTTGTATGACCGGTGCCTTGATCCTTGATTATGACCGTCAATTTTACCCGGCTTTGGCCGGCAGGTTCCGGGCGAACGCTTCCAGGGCGTTCACCAGCCTGACAATCAGCGCTGTGGCCGCCAGATTCAAAGTGAAGGAAAGGAGCATCAAGGGCCAGGGCGAAAGGCTGGTCAAAGCGTCAAGCGCCCTGAAAATCAACAGACCGCCGGGTATGTGGAAAAGATAGAAACGGAAGGCGTGGTCTTCAAAATAACGATAGCCGACGTTGCCGCGCAAGCCCTGGTACCAGCGCCGGGAGCAGTACAGGCTGACCTGGTAGGCCAGCAGCGCCCCGGCGCAGCCCGCGGTCCAGTAAAGAATTGGCGGCAGCTCGGCGCGGGAGGCGAACCAGGCATAGAGTAAAAGCGTAACGGTAAAGACCGGAACCGCCCGGCGCTTCAAAAAAACGTCCAGGCGCGCCCGGCAGGTCCATAAGGCGATCCCTAGGAAGACATGGATCAGCGGCCCGGCCGTTTCCCATAAGGCGTACCAAGTCAAACCGCGGCCATAGCGGCTTATCAGCCAGGAGACGGCGAAGGCCAGGGCGAGCCCTCCCGGCGTCCCGATCCTTTTGAGCCAGGGAAACACCGCCAGCCAGAACAGGCTGGCCCAGAAAAGCACCAGCAGAAACCAGAGATGGTCAGTGAACAGGCCCTTCAGTCCGGCCTCATAGGTCAGCAGCAGGGAGAGCCCCGCGGGGCGATTATAGGCGGGCAGATCAAAAAGGGTATATAGCGGCGCCATCCAGAACAGCGTCATAGCCAGCCAGGGGACGAGCAGTCGTTTGGCCCGGTTGGCGAGGTGCTCCGCGAAACTTCTCTTTTTGAGTTCAAGGCCGCGGGCCAGCAAATAGCCGGAAGCCAGCATGAAGGAGGGAATGATGATCGGGCCCAGGCTGGAAACTATCCGGTCCGCGATGAGGTCGGGCTGTTCCGCGAACATCTTCCAGAAAGGGCCGGGGACGGTAAAGGGGAAAAGGGCGTGGAGGAAGATGACCCCCAGCAGGCAGCAGGTTCTCAGCAGGTTTATTTCGTCGACCCGCATGGCCTCTCCGTCTTTTTATGGCTCAAGGCCGGCGCACCGCGTCCAGCACGGCCAGAGCCACGGCTTCCCCGCCCATGGCGCCCAGAAGGTTCTCCGACCAGGACCCGGTGAAGCCTTTCGGGGCCTCTTTGGGCGACAGGGCGAACACAATGTCTCCGTCATAGGTCAGGTGGGCCGGCCGGATGGTCCGGGCCAGGCCCGTGGCGGCCATTCTGGCCAGCCGGGAGGTGGCGGTCTTGTCCAGGGGAATGTTGGAGGCAACCACCGTCAGGACGGTATTGCTCCGCGGCACGGCGTCGCCCGCCAGCACGGCATAGCTTGTTTCCCGGTCGAAAAAACGGCCTGACTCATCCCGGCCCCCGGCGACGCAGATCCCCGTCCCGGGATCGTGAACATTGCCGAGAGCGTTGACCACCACCACGGCCCCGACCAGCACCCCCCGGTATTCCACCAGCGAGGAGCCCAGCCCCCCGGGCGAAGTCCGGTCCGGCCCCTCCAGGCTGTACAGCCGGCCGCAACGCGCCCCGGTTCCCGCGCCCACACGGCCGCGCGGGAGCGGGGCCGCGGAAGCGTCACGGGCGGCGGCATAGCCCATGGCGGCATCGGGCAGCAGGCCCGGTTTCCGGTTGCCGTCAAGATCATAGATCACCGCTCCGGGCACAATGGGAATTGTGCCGTGGGGCATGACGAGACCGTGGCCCTGCTCACGCAGGAAGCGGACCAGGCCGTCGGCGGCGGAAAGGCCGAAGGCGCTGCCCCCGCTCAGGAGCAGGCCGTGCACGACCTCCACCAGAGATTCGGGCCGCATCAATTCCGTCTCGCGGCATCCGGGCGCGAAGCCCGGCACGGCCAGGCCCGGGGTAAAACCGGCCGGGCAGAGAATGGCCGTGCAGCCGGTGCTTTGGTCCGCATCCGCGGCATGGCCGGCCAGAAGGCCGGGTATCGCGGTCAGGGTCTGGTTGCTCATGGCGCCTCCAAGGTCATTTTACAAAGATGATGGAACATTATAGCCCAGAGGCCGCTCTTTTTATATATCTTTAAGCGGATACTTTCAAAAATTTCAGGCCAGCACCGACCAGCCGACCGCGAAAAGCCCCACCCCCCAGCACCACCAGGCAAAGAGCCCGAAATGGTCCCGCTTCAGCAGGCGGACCAGCAGGGCCAGGGCCAGGTAGCCGCTGACGGCGGCCACGGCGAAGCCGGCCAGGAAGTCCCCGGCCGAAAAAATGCTGGCCGGGCCGTGGCGCATTTCCAGAACGGCGGCCCCGATAATGGCCGGGATGGAGAGGATGAAGGAATAGCGGGCGGCCGTGACCCGGTTCAGGCCGGCGAAAAGGCCGGCGCAGATGGTGAAGCCGCTGCGGGAAAAGCCGGGCACGATGGCCAGACCCTGGATAGCGCCGATGACCAGGGCGTCGCGCAGGGTCATCTGCTCCGCTCCCCGGCCGTTTCGGCCCCGCCGGCCGACCGCGCGCAACAGCCCGCCGGTCACCAAAAGGGCCAGGCCCACGGAGAGAGCCGAGGTGAAGTGGGCTTTCAGGATGTCTTTCAGGGCCAGGCCGATGACGCCGGTGGGCAGGCTGCCCGCCAGAATCAGAAGGCCGAAGCGGAAATCAGGGCGGCCCCGGTAAAGTTCGCGCCATCTGGCCGGGCTGATCAGGGCCCCCGGCAGGAAGCGCAGTTCCTTGATCAGGCTGATCAAAGTCTCCCGGTAGAAAATGAAAACCGCGCCTAAGGTGCCCAGGTGCAGCGCCACGTCAAAGGCCACTTCCGGCTCGACGAGTCCGAAGACGGCCTGGGCCAGCATCAGGTGGCCGGATGAGGAAATGGGCAGAAACTCGCCCAGCCCCTGGATAAGACCCAGCAAGACGGCCACCATGACCAGCGGCATAAAAAATCCCCTTAATCTTTGGCCCGTTCCAGGTACTCCCCGGTTCGGGTGTCGATTTTCAAGAGGTCCCCCTGGTTGATGAAGAGCGGCACCTGAACCACCAGGCCGGTGGACAGGGTGGCCGGCTTGGTGGCCCCGCTGGCCGTGTCGCCCCTGAGGCCCGGGTCGCTTTTGACGACTTCCAGGGTGACGGTGGTGGGAAAATCCAGGCCGATGGGCCGGCCCTGGTAGAGGTTGAGCATCAGGCTCATGTTCTCCAGAAGGTAATAGCGGCTGTCGCCGACCTGGTCTTCAGTGAGGTGGATCTGTTCGTAGCTGCCTTCATCCATGAAGACATAGCCGTCTTTGGGGTCCCGGTAGAGGTACTGGACGTTTTTTTCCTCCAGATCCGGGCGGTCCATTTTTTCGCCGGAACGGAAAGTCTCTTCCAGGACCCGGCCGCTGACCAGGTTTTTCATTTTGGTGCGGACAAAGGCGCCGCCCTTGCCGGGTTTGACGTGCTGAAAGTCGACGATGATCCAGGGCTCGTTTTTGAAGACTATTTTCAGGCCTCGGCGGAAATCGCTGGTGGAATACATTATGATTCTCCTTGGGGCAAAGCGGCCGGACTTTCCGGCGCGGAATATTTACAGGACAGTCCGGATGGAGTAAATTGAAATTATTGATGCGGAGGTTTCTGAGGCGGCAGGTCGCCCAGATCCGGTTCCTCGGACAGGCGATAGATGGTTTCTTCGGGGCGGATCAGGCGCAGCTTCTTGCGGCCCTCATCTTCGACATAGGCCGGGTTGTTGTTGAAGCTCTCTATCTTGAGCCGCAAAAGGCGGTTCTCGTCTTTCAGCAGTTCAATGTCGGCCTCCAGCCGGGCTTTTTCTCTGGCCAGTTCCTGGCTTTTCAGAAAACCGTCGGCCGAGGCGGCCAGGTAGATCAGGGCGGCCGCCCCGATCAGGGCTATGGTCAGCAGGGTAAAACGGTTGCCCAGAAGGCGGGGGACGGCCGACAGCAGCCAGGCCAGGGGGCCGCCCCCGGCGGCCGTTTTTTCTTCGCCGGCCGGCTGGTCAGGGCGTTCGGCGGCCTCTTTCACGGCTGATCCTCCTCCGTTTCGGGGCGGGCGGCGAAGACCACCCGGCTGAAGCCCTCCAGACGCAGGGTGTCCATAATTTTGATGATCCGCCCATAGGGCACGGCCTCGTCGGCCGAGACCACGATAACCACTTCGGAGCCTTCGGCCCCGGTGCGGTCCAGGTGCAGGGGCAGGTTGTGAAGGGTGGTGGGCTGGCCTTCGAAATACAGGTCGCCGCTGGCCGTGGCCGTGACTTCCAGCCTTTCGGCCGACTGGACCCGCACCCGGGCTTCGGGGTCCACCCCCGGCAGGGCCAGCTTCAGGCCCGGTAAAATCTCGAACTGGGCGGTGACCATGAAAAACAGCACCAGCAGCAGGACCACATCCACCAGCGGGGTCATATTGATATCCGCGGGCCGGACTTTCAAGCCTTTACGGAAATTCATCAGGCGCTCTCCGGGGCGGCCAGGGCTTCCTGGAGATCGGAAGCCAGATCTTCCAGTTCGCCGGTCAGGCTTTCGGCCCGGCTCAGGAGGGCCCGGTGGATGACCAGAACGGGAATGGCCACGCAGAGGCCGGCGGCGGTGGTCAGGAGGGCTTCGGAAATGCCGCCGGCCAGAAGGCCGGGATTGCCGTTGCCCTGGGCGGCGATGGAATTGAAGGCGCTGATCATGCCGGAAACCGTGCCCAAGAGACCCAGGAGCGGCGAAATGGAGGCCACCAGGTTCAGGGCGCCGAGGTGGGCGCTCAGTTCGGCCGACTCCCGGCGGCCGGCCTCTTCCATGGCGTCTTTGAAGAGCGAACGCCGGCGGCCGCCCAGCTTCAGGGCCAGCTTGACCAGGCGGGCGGCGGCGCTGTCCTCGGCCTGGCTGAGGAAGGCCGCCTGCTCATATTGCCTCTGGTCCAGGAGCCGGCTGACCGAGAACAGAAAAGCGCGGGGAACGACCCTGGCCTTCCGGAGAGCCCAGAGGCGTTCCAGGGTCAGGCCCAGCCCGGCCAGGCTGCACAGCAAAATGGGGTACATTACCCATCCGCCGCGCTCGATCAGATCCAACAACAATTCCATGAGGATAATCCTGTTTTCATAATTGTTCGCGGCCGACAGGCCAAAAGCTCAGGAACGGCCCCGGGTCTGGGCCTCTTTCAGGTTCAGTTTCAAAAGGGCTTCGGCCGCCGTTTGATTCCTGGAATCCAGCTCCATCACTTTTTCATAGGCCTGACGGGCCTCGGCGTCCTGCCTGACCCCGCTCAGGGCCGAAGCCGCCCTGAGCCAGGCCGCGATTTTGTCTTTCTTGCGCGGTTCGTCATCCGGAATTCTCCGGGCGATCTCGACCAGGCTCCGGGCCGCCTCGGTCTTTTGATTTTGCCGGGTCTGGGCTTTGTGCAGAAATTCCCAGCCGGCCGGGCTGTCCGGTTCCAGCTCGGTGACCGCCCGGGCCACCTGGGCGAAGCCCGCCCAGTCCCTGGCGTTTTCACAGGTGTTGAGCATCAGGGTGCGGTAGACGGTCCGGCCCGGATTCCGGCGGTACAGTTCCATGGCCTGCTCCAGGATATCCTGGTGGGAGCGTTTGTTTTGATAGGTGACCAGGAGGTATTCGCGGGCCTCCAGATCGTCGGGGTCCAGCGCGAGCACTTTTTTGAAAGCCTCGGCCGCCCGGTCCCAGTCCTTCCGCTCAAAGAGCAGGGCCCCGAGGTTGTAGGCCACGACTTTGTCCTGGGGGCGCCGCTGGCTCAGTTCGGCGTATTGCCGGACCAGGGCCTGGCGGTCTTTGGTTTTTTCCAGAAAAGCGATCAGTCTCAGGCGGCTTTGATCGTCCTCGGGCCAGAGCTTCAGAATTTCCAGATACTGGGCCTTGGCCTGGGCGTTCTGCCCGTCGTCCTGAAAGGCCTGGGCCAGTTCCTGGCGGTGCTGGAGATTATCCGGTTTGAGGGCCACCAGTTTGGCCAGATGGGCCCGGTAGCCGCCGCGGTCGTTTCTGGCCGCCGCCAGAGCGGCCGCGTTCAGGATGATCTCCGGATTATCCGGGTCCATTTTCAAGGCTTCCTGATAGGCCTGGGCGGCTTCGTCATATTTCCGGGCCTGGGTCAGAAGGCGGCCTATCATCCGCTGGGCGTTGACCCGGTTGGGGCCCGCCGGCAGGCTGTCGGCCAGGGAACGCCAGGCGGCCAGCCGGCCTTCGGCGTCGCCCGAGCGTTCGTACAGGGCCGCCAGTTCGGCCCAGAGGGCCAGGGTGTCGCCGGCCGGGGTGATCTCCAGAAGACGCTTTACGGCTTCAATTTCCTTGGCCGTTTCCCGGCTGCCGCGATAGACGTCCACCAGCCGGCCCAGGTATTGGGCGCTTTCCTCGGGGGAGGCTTCAGCCAGGAGGGCCTCATAAATTTCGGCGGCCTCGGCCGGCCGGCCGCCGTCACGGAAGAGGTCGGCCAGCTTGATCTTCAGCGGCGCCCCGGACCGGCCCTGCTTTTCGGCCAGCTCGATCTGCCGCCTGACCGTCTCCACCTGCCTGGGCAGTTGCCCCAGGGTCTGGTAGAGTTCGGCCAATTTAAGCAGGGACTCTTCATCGGGCCCGTTTTCAGCCAGTTCGGCCTCGAATATTTCAGCGGCCAGGTCCTGGCGGCCGGCTTCGGCCAGGGCGGCCACCAGTTTGTCACGGATCAGGCGGGAGCCGGGGTCCAGGTCATAGGCTTTCCTATACTGGGCCGCCCGGTCGGCCGGGTCCTTGGCGGTATCGCCCCGGGCCACGAAATCAAAAGCCGAGTAACGGGAAATGATCTTGAAGACCGCCAGTTCCCTGGTCCCTTCGCGAACCGCAAGGCGCAGTTCCCGGGGGCCTTCGAAGCTTTCGTCCGGCAAAAGAGCCCGGGGAGTGGCCGAAGAGCCGCCCAATATGGAACGGACCTCAAAATCGGGGGAGTGCAGATGCAGGTCGTAATTCAAGGGCCGGTTGCTGTTTAAACCGACAATGCCGATCTTCTGCCCGGGGTGGATTTCAATGGTGGCGTTGGGCGGCAGTTCCACGGTCTGGCGGTCGACGGCCAGGGCCAGCCCCTGTATTTCCAGGGGGCCGCTGATCCAGCGGCCGTAGACCCGGGCCAGGGACTCCGGGGCCAGGGCATACCAGGCCAGCCCGCCCGCCCCCGTCAGGAAGAGGCTGACCAGGACGTATGTCAGCCAGGATGGTCCGGGGCCGGGCTTAATGATCCGGCGGGGACCGATTTCATCGTGCGACTGGATCATATCGAGTCAACCGGCCTGTATTGATTTTCTGCTTTGGCATTTGAATCCGGCCCGTTGTTTTTGACACGGGGCGGTATTAAACGTAATATTGTATCACATTTTTACCCCGCGCTCCACTATAATCGTCAGGCGCCTATGAAAGAGGATGCGGCCTGCCAGCCGGGCAGAAATCACATTTTTTGCCCGGCTGCGTGAACCCGCGCTGGACCGTCCGGCCCAAAATTGGAATCGCTACTTTTTGTAAGTCAAACTTGGAATGAAATCAGTCGTCGTCCAACTGATCGGGCCGGCCGTAACGGCGGGTTTGGGCGGCCAATTTTATTGCAGCCGGCGAAGGGGCGGATATAGGCCTGGGTTGGCTTTTAAGCCACTCCCCAAACTCGGGAAACCGTTTAGTCATCTCAACTTGCAGCCAGCCGCGCCGCCATTCCCGCTCTGCTTTGAACCGCTCCCACAGATGCTCAAACTCATCAAGCGTCAAATCCAAGGCCCATTCATCAGCCATCTTATTGTAATCAGGATTTATTTCGGTCTCTAGCCTCTCAGCTGACGCCGGCGCCCGCCGCGTTTTTCCGGGGGCTTTTTCCGGAAATTTTTCATCGCCATAAATCAGCCAATCGGCGGAAACATTGAATAAATTAGACGCGTTAACGATCCACGAAGAAGGCACCATACCGCGGGCCTTAGCCGTTGAAATTGATGACTGTTTTAACCCTAAGGCCTTGGCCAGGCCGGTATCGCTTTTTGCGTTGGATATCTGCTTCAATCTACCTAATATATCATTGCAGGCGCTTGCATCTTCAAGAGTCAAACCTGCAACCAAACCCACAACTGGTTTTTTGCTGGAGCTAGTCATTTTATCTCTAATATAGTCAAGATCTTAAGCCGGATTTTGACAGTCAACCGAAAAAATTAATTTATGACCGATTTTTGTGTTGACTCTTACATAATTATACGTTATGATCGCTCAGAATCAGGTGGAGTCAGGCGGAAAAGGCCAGACGCTCCGACCCAGAATATCACCGTTGGCCGGGGTATTCAACGTGGAAGTTTTGCCTTTTTTCTTCACCCACCCGGCAAAGGCCTGGATTTCCGCTTTCGCGGGAATGGCGAAACGGGGGAGGGGAATGGCGGAGCCTTTCCCAGTAAAGGGTCAATTCCGGTGAGGGCCGGTCACTGTCGGGTTATGGTGTCCGGATGGAAAAAATGAACAATTTAAATCTCAACAAGGAGCAAAGTTAGGCATGGCTAAGAAAACTCATACTTCGACTGGCGGGCGGCGCTTTCGCGGAGCGCTGGCGCCCGCCTTCGCTTTACTGGCCTGTATGGCCATCGGGTTTACCGCTCCCCAGGCCGCTTTCGCCCAGATCGACATCTTCGGCGGCGGCGGCGGCGGCGGCGGCAGCCTCGACTCTGACTCTGGCGCGGGCGGCGCGGGCGGCGGCGCGGGCGGTACAGCTGGCAGCAACGCGACCGGTGCTGGCGCCGGTGGTGACGGCGGCGGCGGCGGTGTGGCCACGGGTGCCGGCGGCGGGGGCGGCGGCGGTCATTCGACCGGTGCCGGCGGTTCTGGTGGTGATGCTGCCGGCGGAAACACAATCGCCAACGGCGGCGCTTCCGACACCACAGCCGGCGGCGGCGGCGGCGGCGGCACGGCCACCGGTACGGCCGATGGAGCTAATTTTGCTTCCACTAATGTCGATCCTGACGCTGGCGCTGACGGCGATAGCGTCGGCGGGGCCGGCGGGGCCGGCGGGGCCGGCGGCAGCCGCGCCACCACCTTGACCAGCGCGGCCCAGGGCCAGGCTCTGGGCGCGGTAACCATTACCGGCGGCGGGGCCGGCAGCAACGCGGTGGCCGGCACCGATCCCGGTCGCGGCGGGGCGGGCGGCAGCGTCACCCTTAACGGCGCGCTATCTTCGGTCATTTTTGACGCCGCTTCCACTATGACTGTCGGCGCTTCCCAGGGTGTCGGCACGGCTGACCAGGTTCTGGGCGGCGCGGCCACCATCGACCTGAATAACGCGGACATTCAGTTCCAAAATACTCTTACCGTCCAGGGCGGCGCGGCGGCGGCCACCATTAACGCCCAAAGCCTTTCCGTCATCGCTGACGGCACACCGGCCTCCGGCGGCCTGACTTTGGGCAGCAACTTGGATGGTGCCACCAAAGCCAACGTCAACCTGGGCTTTGACGCCATCAGGGCCACCGGCGACGGCGTCAATACGGCCACTTTCACTTTTACCGTTGATAGCGGCAACATTGACACGGCCGCCGACGCGCCCACCAGCGGCGCGGCCCTGGTGAGCGACGCCGTCAACAACATCAGCGTCTACCTCACGGATGGCGGCGTTTTCACCACCGCCACCAGCATTCTGGGTACGGCCTACAAGCTCAACGGCCTGTATGTCGCCGGCGTCGGCAACAGTTTTAATGTCAACGCGAATACCAACTCGGATGCCGCGTACGCTTCCTACAACTTTGACCTGACCGGCATCAACCAGGCCAACACGACTGACGCCGCCGCGGCCATGGTCGAGGCGGCCACCGGCAGCCTCACTTTCGCGGCCCAGCCCGACACCGTCAGGCTGTATTCCCCGAATCACCTGACCCTGGCCGCCGGCGAAACGATCTTTTTGATTGACGGTTTGGCTGATGCCACCCCCGGCCCGGCCGGCGCCATCGGCGTTTTGGACGGGTCCCGGAAAAACATTCTCAACGGTTTGACCAACTACCGGTTCACTCTGAACAACCTGGACGATACCGGCACGGCCCAGACCGGCGCCTACGCCCACTTCCTCGGCGCCGAGTCCAACTATGACCCGTACTCCGACGCCCGCACGGCCAGCATCCTCACCCTGGCCAACGCCTCGCGCCTGATCGAACGGAACACCCGCCTCTTGGCCAGGGACAATGAAGCCGGGGTCACGGCCATCAAACTGGCCATCGACGGCAGCACCGGCCGCAGCAAGGTCGGCAGCAAGGTCGATGTGGACACCTTCGGGGCCAACCTGGCCCTCGGCCATACCCTGGAGGCCGGTTCCGCCCTCCTGACCCTGGGCGCCTTCATCGAGGCGGGCAACGGCAACTACAGCACCTACAACTTCCTGCCCACCTTCGGCCACACTGAAGGCGACGGCGAAAGCAAGTACTTCGGCGGCGGCGTTTTCGCCCAGGCCGATTTCGCCGGCGGCCTCTACCTGGAAGGCTCGGTCCGCGGCGGCTCGGTGGATGACGAATTCCAGAACTTCGCCGGCCTCCTGGGCACTGGCTATGACGAATCCAGCTCCTACTTCGGGGCCCACCTGGGCCTCGGCTACAAGTGGGACGCTTCCTGGGAAGGCGGCCAGTTCGACACCTACTTGAAGGGCTTCTGGACCCGCCTGAGCAGCACCGACTTCAGGCTCGGCAACGGCGACCAGGTCATGATGGACGCCGCCGACTCCTTCCGCACCCGCCTGGGCGGCCGTTATACCCGTACGTATGACAACGGCACCCAGCTCTATGCCGGCGCGGCCTGGGAACATGAATTCGACGGCCGGGCCGACGGCCGGATCCTGCTGGACGGCGTCAACCGTTACGCCTGGTTCAACAACAGCGCCGAAAGCAAGGGCTCCTCGGCCTTCATGGAGGCCGGTGTGCTCATCAACCCGAACGACGCCAACTACTCCATCGACATCGGCCTCTTCGGTCTGGCCGGTCAGCAGGAAGGCATCGGCGGCACCGTCGGCTTCAAGTTCGCTTTCTGACCGGGGCGCGGCGCCGCCTGAAAACCCCAAAGCCCCTTCCCGATCGGGAAGGGGCTTTGGCTTTATGGAAAGCCGCAGTCTGGGTTGCCGGCCCTGGTTGCCGCTTCCGGGCTTCTATGTTAATATTTAAAAAGGGAAATGAAAATCGGCGGGGGACAGACTTTGATGATAGAGCCGAGACGCTGGGCCGATCTTTTGTCGCCGGGGCGGGAAAGGCCCAGCCGGCCAGGGCGGCTGGCCGGGGAGGGGCGCAGCTGTTTTGAGATGGATTATGACCGCATCGTCTATTCCTCTTCACTGAGACGGCTGCAGGACAAAGCCCAGGTCTTTCCCCTGCAGGAAAACGATTTCACCCGCACCCGCCTGACCCATTCCCTGGAGACCTCGGCCCTGGGCCGGTCCCTGGGGCACAAGGCCGGGCGCTGGATCCGGAAGCGCCACGGCGACGGCCTGCCGGAGGATTTTCCCGGCCGCCTGGCCGCCCTCCTGCAAGTGGCCGGCCTGGTGCACGACCTGGGCAATCCGCCCTTCGGGCATTACGGCGAGGATTTGATCCGCCACTGGTTCAAGGGCGAGAAAAACAGCCGGCTGGCCGGACTGAGCCAAGAGGAATTCAGCGATTTCAGATACTTCGACGGCAATGCCCAAACCATTCGCATTCTGGCCAGGCTGCAGTTTTTGAAAGACCGGCACGGCATCAATTTCTGTTTCGGCACTTTGGGCGCCCTGATGAAATATCCCTGGGATTCCTCCGATGAACGGGCCCGGGAGCGGGGCAAATTCGGGTTTTTTTTCTCGGAGAAAGACCTGGGCCGACGGATTATCGAAGAGACCGGAATGCGGGGCCGCCACCCGGCCACTTATCTCCTGGAGGCCGCCGACGATCTGGCCTATCTCTTTGCCGACCTGGAGGACACGGTTAAAAAAGGCCACCTGAACTGGGAGGGGCTTTACGGGGAACTGGTGGAGGACCGGGGGCTCTGGACTGATTTTGAAGAGGCCCGCCAGGCCTTGAAGCGGGAGGTCGACCAGCTCCGGCGCCAGAGGGTGCCTCGGGAGGAATTTGACTTTCTGGCGGCCCACTTCCTGAAAATCACCGGGCAGGTGCTGGGCCTCGAGGCGGTCGGCGGCGAATTCGCCCTGGCCTACGAGGAAATAATGAACGGGACTTATCGGCGCCGCTCCCTGTTGGAGGCCGGCCCGGTTCGGCCGTTGATCGACCGGGTCAGGGCCGTCTGCCGGAAATACGCCTATCAGAACCGGGAGGTGCTGTCGCTGGAACTGGTGGCCCAGAGCGTGGTGACGGGCCTGCTGAACCGCTTCATCCCGGCCCTTCTGAGCCCGGACAGCCACGACCCGCGCAGTGAAAGCGGCAAGCTCTGCCGGCTTATTTCCCGGAACTTCGAGTATATTCAGAAGCTGGACCGGGAGAGCGTTTACCATGAGGAGGCCGAGTTGAGCCCTTACCAGCGGGTTCAACTGGGCATAGATTTCATCTCCGGCATGACCGACACCTACGCCCTGAATCTGCACAAACGGCTTCTGGGGCTGGCCCTGCCGGACTGAAAACCATAGCTAGGAAAGCCTTGAGGAAATGAAAGACGTATTTAAGCATCAGGCCGCCCTGGACCCGCAGGATCTGGCCCGTCTTCTGGAAATACTGGCCAAAGGGGCCGAGAGCGGGCGTCTGCCCCTGACCGAGGACGGCCGGGATCTGACCCTTCACCTCCGGGGCCTGATAGACCTGCGGCTCCTGGTCCGCCGCCGGCAGGGCCGCTGCCGGCTGAGCCTGGACCTGGTCTGGGCCGAGGCGGAGGAAGGCCTGCCGCTCCTGAGCGGCCCCCGGGGCGAGCCGGCATGACGGCCGAAGCCGGCAGCGGGCGCCGCGTTTCCGGCGGGGAGAGCCGCCAGGGCGACTTCAGGCTCCTTTTGGCCGAACTGACCCAGCATCTCGACCAGGTGCGGCTCTATCTGGGCGAGCCTTCGGTCAAGGCCCGGGAAGAGCTGCGCCACAAATCGGCCTATATCAGTTCCCTGGCCCTGGTGGTGCATCAGCAGAATTTCGACCTGGAAAGGGAAGACAAGCTCGACGACGACCGCCGCCGCTTTCACCGCGGCCTGTCCGCCATCGCCGGGCGCCTCCCCCGCATCGCCGAACTGGCCCTGAACATTGTGCGCCAGTTCGGTCACCTCAGCCAGCCGTCATTTCTGGATGATTATGACCTGGATGCCTTTTTTGACGAGATCGACCTGGGCCTGGCCATGGTCCGCCCGGCCCTGGAACACCGGAAGCTCAAACTGGTGGAACGCCTCTGCCGGGTGGAGGAAGCCCTGGACGCCAGATACGCCGACCGTTTCGCCCGCCTGATAAGGGAGATGGAGGAAGGGCTGGGGCGCCCCGGCGACCGGGTCACCGCCCTGATGATCGTTCACTATCTTGAGCGCATCGGCGATTTGATTCTGGAGATCGGCGAGGAGATCCTGTTCATCATCCTGGGCGAGCGACTCAGTTATCCCCAGTATCAGGCCCTGGAAGCGGGCTTTAAGGCCAGCGGCCGGGGCGGCCGGCCGGCGGCCGCGCCCGGGGATTTCCGTTCCATCTGGAGCGGCCGTTCCGGCTGCCGCATCGGGGTGGTCCGGGGCGGGGAACTGGGCCTGGCCGGGGCTGAGGAGCGGGGCTTTCTGGGTCAGGAGCCGGTGCTCTTCAAGCACGGGCCCTCGGCCAAGCTGGAAAAGGAGCGGGAAAATCTGGAAATATGGTCCAGGCTGTGGCCCGGGCTGCCGCCGGCCGCCCTGGCTTACGTCCCGGCCGAGGGGGACGGCGAGGCCGCCCTGGTTCTGGAATACATCCGGGGCGCCACTTTGAAGGACATGTTCCTGCAAAATCCCGGGGCTGAAGCGCTGCGGGAACTGACCGGGGCTCTGCACCTGGCCGCCGGGCTCTGGCGGGAGACCCGCCTGGAAGAGGAATGCCGGGCCGACTTCGTCCGCCAGGGCGAAAAGCGCCTGGGGCCGATCCAGGCCCTCTATCCGGATCTGGTCAATTTCAGCGCGGCCGTCGGCGACCTGGAGATAAAATCCTTCAGCGCTCTTTTAAAGGCGGCCCGGCCTTACGAAGCGGCCCTGCCGGCGCCTTTCACCGTGCGCGTCCACGGCGACTTCAACCTGTCCAACATCATGCGGGATGAAAAAAACGGCTCCTACCGTTTCATCGACCTCTACCGCAGCCGCCTGTCGGACTATGTCCAGGATCTCTCGGTCATGATCCTCTCCATTCTCCGTCTGCCTTTGACCGGCGCGGCCGCCCGGCTGGAACTGAGCCGGGCGGCCCGCCTGGTCTACACCTTCGGCCTGGATTTCGCCTCCCAGAACCACGACCCCGGCCTGGAAGCCCGCCTGGCTTTCGGCCTGGCCCGCTCCTTCCTGACCAGCGCCCGCTTCGAAGCCCGCCGGGGCACGGCGGCCCGCTTCCTGGCCCACTCCCGCTATCTCTGGGAAAAAATCCTCGATTACGGCCGCACCGGCCGCCCCTGGACCGCCTTCAAGCCCGGCCTGCGGGTCCTGTATTTCTGAAAACCGCGCCTCCCGGCTTAAGAGGCCCGGGGGTGGCGATTTCAAAACGGGGTTTCAAAATTGCTTGACAAGCAAGTTCAAAGCGGCTATTATACTTAGAAGATCGTCAGCAAGCGTCTGCTTGTTTTACAGAGCTGCTGATTTTCGCCGGAAACAGCGCCAACTGTCTTCGGCTTTTTTAGGGCCTTTGCCAGGTGTCTCGGAGAGCCGTCTCCCCGGCCGGCATCATCCCTTTCGGAGGTCAAAGGGTCGCCAGCAACATTCTCGGCCGGAGGGGCCTTAGCGGGCGATCATCGCCCGGTAATAAAACTACAGCCATAGGAAACAAAAAATGAAAAAATTCAGTGCGCGAGGTCAGCGAACCTTAAAAATAATTCATCTCGTCACCGCCTGTCTCTGGCTCGGCGGCGCGGCGGCCATCAACTTGATGATTTTGTGGCTGGGGCCGGGCGAAAGCGGCCCGGAATTGGTCGGCTACGACCTGGCCCGAAAATTCATCGACGATCTGGTCCTCATTCCGGGGGCCATGGGCTGCCTGCTCAGCGGCCTTTTGATCTGCTGGCTGACCCCCTGGGGCTTTTTCCGGCACCGCTGGGTGGCCGTGAAATGGGTCCTGACCGTGGCCTGCATTCTCTTCGGCACCTTCTACATGGGGCCGAGGCTCAACGGGCAACACCTGATCAGCCAGGAATTGGGCCTGGCCGCCGTCAGTGATCCGCTTTATGTGGCCAACCGGTTCCACAATATCCTGGGGGGCGTGGTTCAGGTCTTGTCTCTCCTGTTCCTGGTGGTCATTTCCGTCCTGAAACCGTGGAAGAAGAAGGCGGCGCCCAAAATTCCCGCTGGACAGGAGGGCTGATTTCGGATACTATAGAAAAATAAACTCTAGAAACTCCAGGGGGCGGCGGGCCGGACGACAACCGGGCAATCGGCCGGCCCCGGCCTTTGATCAGGCTCCCTGCGGGGCGCTGAGGGGAGGGGCGCTATGTACAAGATTGTGAAACGTCGGGAAATGGCCCAGGGGACCGTGGTGCTCAACGAGATAGAGGCCCCCCTGATCGCCAGGAAGGCCCGGCCCGGGCAGTTCGTCATCTTAAGGGCCAACGAAACCGGGGAACGGGTGCCCCTGACCATGGCCGAAGCCAACGCGGACCAGGGCCGCATCACCGTCATCTATCAGGTGGTCGGCAAATCCACCAAGCTCTTCCGGGATCTGGACGAGGGCCAGGCCTATCTGGACGTGGTCGGTCCCCTGGGCCGGCCCACCCACATTGAAAAGCGGCCCGGCCTGGCGCTGGTGGTGGGCGGGGGCACCGGCGTGGCCGTGGTCCACAACATCGCCAAGGGCTTCAAGGCCGCCGGCAACCGGGTCATTTCCATCATCGGCGCCCGGACCAGGGACCTTTTGATCATGGAGGACATGATGGCCGCCGCCTCCGAAAAACTGGAGGTCTGCACCGACGACGGCAGTTACGGTCACCACGGCTTTGTCACCAATGTGCTGAAAGACTATCTGGAAGGCCGGGAGAAAGTCAGCGAGGTGATCTGCGCCGGCCCGGCCCCCATGATGCGTTTTGTGGCCAAGATGACCGCCGGATATAATATCCCCACCCTGGTCAGCCTCAACGCCATCATGATCGACGCCACCGGCATGTGCGGCTGCTGCCGGGTTTCCATCGGCGGCCGGACCAGGTTCACCTGCGTCGACGGCCCCGAATTCGACGGGCACCAGGTGGACTGGGACGAGTTCATGCAGCGCCTGACGGCCTACAAGCCCCAGGAATTCATTTCCGCCGAGCAGTACGACGCCGGCCACCCCTGCAAAATCGGCCGCGGCCGCTAGTACCCCGTTAATGAGGTGCCTGTATGAGTGAACAAATACCTCGTCAAGCCATGCCTGAGCAGCCCGCTCAAGAGCGCCGTCATAATTTCAAGGAAGTGCCTCTGGGCTACAGCCCGGAAATGGCCCGGCTGGAAGCCGGGCGCTGCCTTCAGTGCAAGAAGCCGGCCTGTGTCGAAGGCTGCCCGGTGGGCATCGATATCCCCGGCTTTATCCTGCCCATCCGGGAAGGCGACCTGCCGGCCGCGGTGGCCAGGCTGGCCGAGCGCACGGCCCTCCCGGCCGTCTGCGGCCGGGTCTGCCCCCAGGAATCCCAGTGCGAGGCCAGGTGCCTTCTGGGCAGGAAGGGCGAGCCGGTGGCCATCGGCCGGCTGGAACGTTTCGCGGCCGACTGGGCCCGGGACAACGACCACCGGGTCATTCCGCCCAAGGCGCCCCCCACCGGCAAGAAGGTGGCCGTCATCGGCTCCGGCCCGTCCGGCCTGACCGTGGCCGGCGACCTGATCCTCAAGGGGCACGAAGTGACCGTCTTTGAGGCTCTGCACCAGCCCGGCGGCGTCCTGGTCTACGGCATCCCCGAATTCCGCCTGCCGAAGGCCATTGTGCGGCGCGAGTGCGACAACCTGGCCGCCCTGGGGGTCAAGTTCGAGCTCAACGCGGTCATCGGCCGCCTTCAGACCGTCGACGAACTTTTGGAGGAATACGACGCGGCCTTCATCGCCGTGGGCGCCGGCACCCCGACCATGCTCGATATTCCCGGGGAAAACCTGGTGGGCGTCTTTTCGGCCAACGAATACCTGACCCGCTCCAACCTGATGAAGGCCTACCGTTTTCCGGAATACGACACGCCCATGTATCAGGGCAAGAAAGTGGCCGTCTTCGGGGCCGGCAACGTGGCCATGGACGCCGCCCGCAGCGCCCTGCGCCTGGGGGCCGAGGACGTCAAGATCGTCTATCGCCGCGGCCGTGACGAGATCCCGGCCCGGGCCGAGGAAGTGCATCACGCCGAAGAGGAAGGCGTGGAACTGCGTCTCCTGTCCGCGCCCCTGGAATTCATCGGCGACGACCAGGCCCGCCTGACCGGGGTCAGGCTCCAGAAAATGGAACTGGGCGAACCGGACGCCTCCGGCCGCCGTCGCCCGGAGCCCCTGGCCGGCTCGGAATACGAGCTGGACCTCAACCTGGCGGTGGTGGCTGTGGGCACGGCTTCCAACCCGCTCATTACGGCCACCACCCCGGGCCTGGCCACCAATAAGCGGGGCTATATCCTGGCCGAGGAGGCCACCGGCAAGACCAGGAAAGGCCGGGTCTGGGCCGGCGGCGACATCGTCACCGGCGCGGCCACGGTTATTCTGGCCATGGGCGCCGGCCGCACGGCCGCCGATTCCATGCATCAGTACCTGAGCTGGGGTTGGTAAATCGGGCTGAGATAATCATGCGGTTTGCGTCATTACATATCCATCAGTATTCGTCAAGGAACAATGACCAGGCCGACCCCTCCACCAGACCGGCGACGAAGCGGCAAATAATTACAGAGCCGTCAACCTTTTTAAGACCGGAAAAAGTTTAAAGGAGCGTCTGCTCGCCATTAACGCCGGGATAGGCATTGTCCATAAATAACCTGTACATCTCCCTGGCGGCGTTGCTCCCGCTTTTGCCGCTAACAAACCGGCCAAAGCCGGAGCACCTTGCCGGCGCCTATTTTTTCGCCAGAGGCATAAAAATTTCAAGCGGGGCGACAACGGTCCAGCCGGACGGATAAATTTCAAAGCAGGGGGCCTCGGCCCTGTAGGAATAGGAGGTCTGGTTTTCAAACCAGTCCGTGTAAATAAAAGTGTACGCCTCGCTCAACTTATCCAGGTTTGGCGCCGTGATTTTGGCGTAACTGCCGGCCGGAATTTCGATGGTCTCCAGCCCCGCCGGGACGGGCCTGGCCGGGTCAAATTCAATCGTGGCCCAATAATCAAACTCATTGTCGTTCAGCATTACGGAAAGACCATACGAGTCATTGCCGCAGTCTGGCGAAATCTCGCTCAGACGGGCCTGGAGTTCTTGCCAGATGGCCGGGCAGTCGATTCCGGCCTTCTCCTTTGAGGTTCGAATCTTAATCCCCGCCAGGCTTTTATCAGGATAATCGACGATGTTCACATCATATTTGCTCATATTGCCACTCCCCGCCTCTCAAATAGCCAGCTTTTCTTTGCCGGCCTGACTTTGCAAAGTGCCTGACTCGGCGGTGAACTTCAGAACCCCCAAGTCGGGATCGTCCCTGCCGCCGGGGAAATAGCAGGCGTAATCGTCACGCCAGACCGCGGCTTTCGACTCCGCATCGTCGAGAAGTTCGATTTTGCCCCGCAGACGCAGTTCCATATAGCTTGGCGTGTCCTCAAGATCGGTGGCGTACAAGAGGCATTCGGGGTTCTTCGACAACTGCCGGTATTTGTCGCTGAGTTTGCAAGTCATCATCCACAGGGTCGGCCCTTCGGATTTGGCTATGGCCATGGCCCGCGCATCCGGCTTTCCCGTTTCGTCAATGGTGATCAGAAACACCGCTTTCTCCGGCCCTAAAAGTCTTTTGGCCTCGTCCAGTTTATTCATAATCGATCCTCCTTAATATTTCGCCATATGCGGCGATTATGGGTTCGCCTTAATTAAGGCCTTTGCAGCAAGAACAGCCCCATTTTCAAGGGTTTTGGCGATCAGCGGCCGCGTTCGGGCCGCATCTTCACCGAACCGGCCGCTGCCGCCGATAAAAGCAGAAAAAGCGTTTCGCCCTTGGCCGCTATTTTCCCAGCCTTTCTTTCAGGCTTGACCGTAACGTTGAGCCTGAGTATAAAATACAAATACTGACAATAGCCTGTCATGATTAATGCCGTTATGGTGAAAAATGAAACTGGCCAGAATAGTCGCCATTATTATGCTTCTTCTTCAGCACAAAAAAATGACCGCCGCCAGACTGGCTGAGATGTTTGAAGTGAATATCCGCACCATCTATAGGGATATCGAAACCATCAATCTGGCCGGAATTCCCATAAGCACCAGCACCGGGGCCAAGGGCGGCATCAGCATCATGGAGGAATACAAGGTGGAGAAAGGCCTCTTCACCGCTTCCGACATCACTTCTCTACTTATCGCCCTCGGCAGTTCCCCGCTGACCAATGAAGAGCTTGCCACCACCATCGCGAAAATAAAAGGCCTGGCGCCTGAAGAACGAATGAGGAATATCGAGTTCAAAGCCAGGCAGATCGTGGTCGATCACCGCCCCTGGTACGGCCACCGGCCGCTCGGCACCATATTCAAGGAAATAAAAGCGGCCCTGGACGGTAACTGTTTGGCCTCTTTTCAGTATTATGACGGGGGAGGCCGGGAAAGCCGGAGAACGGTGGAGCCTTATCAACTGATGCTGAAAAACTCCAACTGGTATTTATTGGCCTATTGCACTCTGCGGCAGGATTTCAGGCTGTTTCGGCTGTCCAGAATGTCTGAACTTCAGGTGCCGGGCGAAACCTTCAGCCCAAGAAATTTCGAATACGAAGCATCGGATGCGCCCGAAAGGCCCCGCGAAATAACGGTCAGACTCTTGGTCGACGAATCGCTCAAAGGGCCGATGGCTGATTTCTGCGGCCTGAAGAATCTTCAGCCCTGTGGCGACAGTAAAATTTTGGTGGACTTCCCGTTCATTGAAAGTGACTTTGGTTACGGGATGCTGCTGGGCTTCGGCGACAAATGCCAGTGTCTGGAACCGGAAACGGTGCTCCAGGAGATCAAACGCCGGGCCGCCGATCTTTTGGCGCTCTACAGCCATGACAGGTAGACGACAAATGTTGTAGAGATCACGCCGGCTGATAAATACGGCGAGGTGGTGCGGGAGGAAGGCTGGGCTGCCCCCGCCTCCTGCCCGCTATACCTCATACCCAGGCGGCCGGAATGCTCCAGGCTTTCTCCGTGAGCGGCAGGGCCCGGCCGATAAAGTCAAAGTCAAACAACAGCTTCGCCAGAGCTTTATCGGGGGCCATAGCCTAAAAAATGAACCGGCCCGCCAGGAACTGAAAGTACAAATAGTCAGGTAATTCAGGGGACAGTATATATATTTCTGCTTGACACCGGCCCCCCCTATAGTGTAACTGTACTGATATGGCGGGGACAGGCCCCGGGAAGCCAGGGCGAAAGCCCGCGGCCCGGCAAACAAGCCTACGGTCCCCGGAAGGCGGCGGCTGTGAGACAAATAGTCTGTAAAGCAACCAGTATCTGTTCATTCGCCGCCCTTGTTCTCTGGGCCATACAATTTGGGCCTTTAAACTCTTTGAGACTGGCGGAAGGCGTCTACTCGGTCACGAGGCCGGCCCTGATAATCACGGCCCAGATGTTGTGGGTTATGTGGCTTGTCCTGCTGGCTCACGGCTCGGCTGAGGCGGAACTGTTTTGGGGGGATGTTCTCAGCTCTTTGATCAATGCGGCCAAAATGGTTTTCGGCCTTTTCATGGCGGGCGGACTTTGCGGGTATTGGTTTGGCCTGCCCCTGGTCGCCGTTATCCCGACATTCGACTCTGAGGTGGCCATATTGTGTGGCGCGGCTTTTATCGGTTACTACGCCTGTTTCATGAGCAGCGCCGGTTTAATCATGGATATCTTTTTTAACCGAGGGAAACAGCGTGAAAAGGGGGTGATCAAGCTTCGCCTGTTTCCCTGGTAAAAAATAAGGAGTCTCCGTCATGTTGCTTATGGGTGAAATCGGGCGGTTGAAAAAAGTCCCCGGCGCAACCCTGGCTTTGATCTGTCTGGTGCTGCTGGGAGTGACTGCAACCCCGGCTTTGATCTGTCTGGTGTTGCTGGAGTTGGCGGACGGCCTTCAGGCCAAGCCGTCGCTCGACAATTACGTGGACGCGACAGTCTCCGCAGTGGCCAAAGCTGTGGCCGCCGGAGCCGACGTCAACGCCGCCGATGAAAGATATGGTACGACCCCCCTGATGGTTCTGGTCTGGAATGAATCGAAAATCGGGGCGGCCAAGGCTGAAATTCTGCTGAAAGCCGGAGCCGACGTCAACGCCAAAGATTCCCTGGGGGAGACCGCGCTCCATAGGGCGGCCGAATTCGGCAGCCTGGATTTGGTCAAAACCCTCTTGGCCGCCGGAGCCGACGTCAACGCCGTTGATAACCTGGGCCACACGCCTTTGGCGAGAGCCAGCCGTATCGCCCCGCCCTTGCCGGCGGAAGAGCATGTGGCCCTGCTGAAATTGCTGCTTGATTCCGGGGCCGACGTTCGGCCCGGTCAGCCGGTGATTCCAGGGCAGCCCCGCATGACGCCTCTTTTGGGGGCCGCCCGCGCTTCCGCTCCCGAAGTCGTTCAGCTGCTGCTGGAAGCTGGCTGTCCGGTCGATGAAGGAACTGAAGCCGGATTCACGCCCCTGATGTCCGCCGCCGTCAAAAATTCCAACCCGGAAACGGTCAAGGTTCTCTTAACAGCCGGGGCGGACGTCACCCGGCGCGACGACAAAGGCGAAACCGCTCTGGATAAGGTCCGGCACAACAAAAGTCCGGCCGCCGCCGAAATTTACAGTATGCTGGAGGCGGCCGTGAAGAAATCCGCGGCGCAGGAAGAATAACTCCTTATTGGAAATGCGGCCAAGCCTCATTTCCGCCATTGGACGCTGGCGCCCCGCCGGCGGATGACTCCATCCAGGTAAGGGCCGGGCGCTCGCCGGGGCCCTCGTTTTTTACCAGCAATTATCAAAGTAGGCCCGATTATAAAAATAGCCGGTCGCCCCGGAGAGGGCGACGGAGCGGAGCGACCGGTCCGGTCGGCCAATCCGTCCCCTGCCGGGCCAAAATCGCCCTTTTGGCCCGGCTACGACCAGAGCACTTGAAGATGGAAAGCCGCTTTGAGAATCGCTGGGAAAGCGCGATTATGCCGCGTCTTTGGCTGATTAAATAGATTGCAGCTTGACAAGATCATCGTTGCTGTATATAGTATTTCCATGAGCGTTGTTAACGTGCCAATGGGGAATTGGACCCCGGCCTCACGTTGCCGACGCTCTAACTTTTTCCGTAATCATACTGTCCCCTGCTGTCCCCTGGATACCCAGCAACGTAGCCGCCAACCTTTTGATGGCCGGCAAAAGGGGTGGGCGGCCTTGACAAGGCACCAAAAAATAGTACAGTAAGCAAAAGAGGCTGATATGCCCAAACCCCTGTGGACAGTGAAACTGTCACGGAAAGCCGACAAGTCTCTGGAGAGACTGCCCAAGATGGTCATCAATACCTTGGCTCTGTTGATGTCGGAGATTGAAGCCGGCGGCCCGGTACGCGGCGACTGGCCCAATTACAGCCGCTTGGATGGCCGACGGCACCATTGTCATTTAAAGAAAGGCCAACCGACCTATGTGGCCGTTTGGGAAGAAACGGAAGTCGGTGTAAGACTTGTGGAGGTGGTTTATGTCGGAACCCATGAAAAAGCGCCCTGCTGATGACCGGATCAGCATCACTCTTACCGGTCCCAACGCCAGGCTTGGAGCTGTCTTGGAGGCCCTGCGCAAATACGGCTTTGAGACGGCGGGCGACCTGGATTCTGACGTTGGCGGAGCCGTTGCCTGGCGTGAATCCCGTCACTACCATGATCCATCCAGGCTGCCCGGTCAGATTCTGGCCGGCGCCCGATACCGGGAGAACCTGACCCAGGAAGAACTTTCCGAACGAACCGGTATCCCCCGCCGCCACATTTCCGAGATGGAGAACGGACGGCGCCCCATTGGCAAGGCCAATGCCCGTAAGCTGGCCGGGGCTCTGAATATTGACCCCCGGCGCTTTTGGTCCATTTGAGCTTTCTTCGCCCAAAGGTGAAAGGATAATGAA
>JAISFR010000110.1 GCA_031263565.1 Candidatus Adiutrix sp.
ACTGAAGTTCCTCGGCAATATAAATAAAATAACGGCGCCACATACGTGTATGTCAGAGCCTAAAGAGGGATTTTCTTGTCAGGAAAGCCTGACCGCCGGCCAGGGGAACCGCTCATTCCACTTCTTCAAATCCACCACATGGCAGGCGGTGGCCAACTCCCGTTTCCAACGGGGGCAGCCGGCGCGGCCCACCGGCAATTCATAGCGCAATATTTTGCTCAAGTGTCCGCTGAGGGCGCTGTCAAAATTCAACAGGCACAAGTACATCACTGGTTTATCAACTTTATCCTCGGCGTAACGGTAGAGGAAAGTGTCCCGGTATTTTTCTTTCAAATAGTTTTTGAGCCACTTTAGACGAACTGGAGCGTCAGCGGTCGCGGGTTCGTCATCCGCAGGAGAATACTCAAACTGAGCGGCATCAGCATAGTCTTTAATTTCGACAAAAAGATAGCGATCTCGGAGTTCGACCACCATATCCACCGCTTTCAACATCGTCATGCCATGATAATTAAGCCGGCGTTTGTCCGTTTCATCAAAGACGAAAGCTTCCAGGGCATCTTTGAAATCGAATCGGTAGCCATCAGTTTCCACTATCATTTCTTGAAACCCTTCATTGATTTGGCGATGTCCCGGTCGATGAAATCGCTGAAAGCCTCGTCAATGGCATTGGGCGACACACTGGAATATTCCTCGGTTGAGGACACGGCTATTTCCCCGTCCTCAGTCCGCCGGTAAAGGCTATGATAGCTTACCTGGTCCCGGCCGGGCTCCGCTTGCAGATCGAATTCCTTCAAGGCTGAATAATCATGGGTGCTGATAAAAATCTGGACCCCGGAGCGTTGCAGAGCCAGCAGTATTGTGGTGACGATTTTCATCAGCTTGGGATTCAAATTGCTTTCCGGCTCATCCCAAAAAAGGGCGGAACCGTTTAAAAGGGTGCCGTTTTGAATCAGGAGAGACAAGAGGCCCAGCTTGCGAAAACCCTCGGCCAGCAAGGTGAACTCAAGATTTCCCTGGGAATTCTTGAGGAAAAATTCTTCGTTTTTCAATTCCACCCGGCCGTTGATGGCTTCGCCCAAAATATCCCGCAACCGTTTACGCTGGGCATCGGCCGGGCCTCTCAAGGCCGGCAATTGCGCTTTGCGCAGTATATCGACATACACTTCCTCAAAATGTATTTCCCTGGTTTCATATAGGGCCTGAAAGCCTGGCGAGTTGGCCAGCATGTCCTTGACCGGAATATAGGCCGTCTCCATTTCATGTTTTTGCCAAAAAGTTTCACCGACGACCCTGGCCTGCTCGGGCGCCTTATGGCGGCTGGTCAAACTGAGCTTGAGTTTGGCGTTTCTCGTCACCCCGCCGTCAAGGCCGACCCGGCGAACGATTTCCACCCAGCCGTCGGAACTGACCGAAGCGCGTTTGACCAGGCGGCCGACCTGTTTATCCAAAGGATAAAACACGTCGTTGATCTTCCGGGCAAATGATTTACCGCTTTTACTGACTTCGCAGGCGGCGTAGGCGGTTTTTAATATGTGCGTCTTGCCGGTGCCGTTTTCGCCGATGAAAATATTGATTCCCGGCGAAAAATTAACCGTCAGCGCCTGAAAGGCCGTAAAACGTTCGAAAGTGATTTCTTTCAGCATAATCGCTCCGGTCCTGGCTGCTGCGGGTTGAAACAGATACCTCTGAACCAGCCTTTCAGCATCATATGGCCAACAGGATGATTTTGCAAGACCGCCTGGCCAGGAAAACGTATAGTTTATTTCCATCGCTTGACAGCGGTGAGCGCCAGGGTTATAATTTCTGAAAATTCTACCGGAGTTGCGGCATGCACCTTGTTTTCTGAACATGATTTTAACCCGACGGCGGCCCGAGGCCGGCGTCTCTGGGGTCATTGCTTTAGAAAACAATGGGGGATTGCGTCCACGCCAGCCCCCTTGCGCCTTCGGGAGAGTTCGCATGTCAACATCGCCCGCCGATTTGCCTTCCGCTTATCATGACTGGAAAAAGAAAAGCGCCCTGTTTCTGATCAGCCAGAATCTGTCGCTGTTCGGCTCGTCAGTGGTGGGTTACGCCATAATCTGGCATATAACCCTTAAGACCAGTTCCGGCCTCTGGATGATGCTGGCCACCATCACCTTCAACGTTCCCGGAGTGATCATCTCCCTGTGGGCCGGGGTCTGGGCCGACCGTTACAGCCGCAGGCGCCTTATCATGCTGGCCGACGGCTCGGTGGCCCTGGCCACCCTGGCGGCAGCCATCTTATTTTGGAGCGGCTGGAAGAGCCTGGAGCTGCTGCTGATCGCTGCCGCCTTCCGTTCTTTCGGCGGCGGGGTGCAGGTCCCGGCCGTCAACGCCATCTACCCCCAGTTGGCGCCGCCGGAGAAACTGGCCGGGGTTCAGGCCCTGAACCAGACGGCGGCCTCTTTTTTAATGCTCATGTCTCCGGTGGCCGGCGGTTTGATTCTGGCTTTGGCCGGGCTGGAACTCGCCTTTATGGTGGATGTGGTCACGGCCGGGCTGGCCATCGCCGTTCTGAGCCGCATCAGTATTCCGGCCGCCGCGCCCGGAGCGACGGAATCGGCCGGGCGGGAGATGCGGGCCGGCCTGGGCTATGCCTTCAAACATAAAGACTTGCGGCCGCTTTTGATCTGCTCGGCCGCTTTCGTTTTTCTGATCACCCCGGCCGGAGTGCTGACGCCGCTGATGGTGGCCCGTTCCTTCGGTCCGGAGGTCTGGCGGCTGACGGCCAACGAATTAGTTTGGGCCGGGGCCTCAATCATCGGCGGCCTCTGGGTGGCCAGGCGGGGTTATTTCAAGGACAAGCCCCTGGTCATCAGCATCTGCCTGGGAGCTTTCGGGCTTTGTTTCGGCCTGATGGGGCTGGCCGGCAATTTCACGCTTTACCTCACGCTTATGGGAACGGCCGGATTTTTCATGCCGGTTTGGCTCACGGCCGAAACCGTTTTTATCCAGGAAACGGCCGACCCGAAGATGCTGGGGCGGGTCTTTTCCCTCAGGCATCTGTTGGGCTCCAGCGCCATGCCGGCGGCCATCGTTCTCTTCGGCCCGCTGGCCGACAGGGTTTCAGTGGAGTCTCTCCTCATGGTCACCGGGGCCTTGATGATCCTGGCCGGCTTCTTATACCGGAGCGCCAGTCGGGGTTGAACTGCCAAAAGCGGTCAGGCCAAGTAAGCCCTTTCCAGGATCAGGTACGAATTTCCCGGATGAACCAAAGAACGGCTTGCTGAAATAGCTTCCTTCGCTTTGATAGTGGACGCCAAAGATGAATCCGCCGCCGCATTTTATCTTCATCATGGTTTCACAGCCCTGCCTGATTCTCCTTTAATCTTGTTCCGCCCCTTGCTGAAGAAGCCATTCCCGTGAGGAGGACGTCATCTGGCCGGGGCGTCGGCCCCGGCTTAAAACTAAGGCCCGGACTTGAACCGCCAACATAGTTACGAGTCTTCAGGAATCCAAGGTTAAGTCCGCCGGCCGAGAAGAACGGCCAAAGCGGCCAGGGCGGCCGTTTCGCTTCTCAGGAGGGCCGGGCCCAGGCGCCAGGCCGTAAAGCCGGCCTTCAGAAGAGCTTCTTCCTCCCCGGGGCTGAAGCCGCCCTCAGGGCCCACCGCCAGCAGCGGCGGCGGGTCCGGAACGGCCGGGCCCTGAGAGCCGCCGGCCGGGCTGAGAAAAAAGCCCGGGCCGGGGAGAGCCAGCAGTTCTTCAAAACCTAGCGCCGGCCCGATCTCCAAACGGTCCGGTCGCCCGCACTGCTTGCGGGCCTCTTCGGCCAGACGCGGCCAGCGGCCTTCCCTGACCGCCCCGGGCTGGGCGCCGCCGCTTTTGCCGCGTTCGGTCAAAAGGGGGTAAAGGGTCGAGGCCCCCAGCTCGGCGGCCTTCTCCACGGCCCAGTCGAAACGCCGGGCGGAAATCAGGGCCAGGGCCAGCCGGGGACCGGGAAGCGTCGCCACCCGCCGCCAGGGGCCGCATCTGATGACGCCCAGGCGCGGCCGGCCGCCCTGACCGCCGACCGTGCTGACCCTGGCCGGCGCCAGGCCGGCCGGCCCGGTCATCTCCAGCTCCGCCCCCGGGCCCAGGCGTAAAACCAGGGCCCCGTGCCGGGCCTGGTCCGTTTCCAGAAACACTTCTTCCAGAGTCTCGGGATCGGCCCGGAGCGGCCAGCTCAACCGGATGACCCTCAAAATCAAGCCCCGGCCCGGCTCAGCAGCAGGGCCGCCCACTCGTCCCGCAGCAGCCGGCGAACCGGCCGCCAGCCGAATCGGCCGTAAAAGGCGGCGGCTTCCCCGGCCTGGGCTTCCAAAAGACCCGAGAGGATCAGGCGGCCGTCTTCAGCGGCCAAGGCGCTGATGGCCGGGGCCAGCTCGGTCAGCGGAAGCAGGGTGATGTTGGCGGCGATGAGCCCGAAAGGAGGGCGGAGTTCGGCCAGGGCCCGGCCGCTGAAACTGACCCGGCCCTCCAGGCCGTTGGCCAGGGCGTTGGCCACGGCCACGGCGATGGTTTCCGGATCGTTGTCCACCCCGACGACCTCGGCCCGGGGGCTCAAGACCGCGGCCGCCAGGGAGAGAACGCCGCTGCCGGCGCCCACGTCCAGAATCCGGCCGGCCCCGGGGGCCAGCTCGTCCAGGAGTTGCAGGCAAAGATAAGTGGTGGCGTGATGGCCGCTGCCGAAGGCCAGGCCGGGATCCAGCCGCAGAACGGTCTCGCCCGGCGGCAGGTCGTCGGCCGGCCACCAACTGGGGGCCAGGGCCAGACGGGCGCTGACCGGAATGGGCCTTAAGCCCTCTTTCCATTTTTCGGCCCAGTCGTGGTCTTCTTCCAAATCAAGGCTGAATTCAAAATCGGCGGGGGAACATTCGAATATCTCGGCCAGGCGGGCCATCAGAGGCGGCAGGGCCAGACCGAGCGCCGCTTGACGGGCGGGGGCCAGGGCGGCCGTGCTGACCATCCGGCCCAGCCGGTCGGGCTGTTCCTCCCAAATAGCCCGGGCGCCCTCGTCGAAAAGAGCCGCGCTGAGAGCCTCGGCCGCCGCCGGGGGATGGCGGCAGGTGACTTTGAGCCAGTTTACGGATCGGGAATCCATGATTTCGGCGCCAACTCAGAGACCCAGAAAGGCGGCGGCCGAGCCGCCCAGGATCATGGCCGTCTCGGTCTCGTTCAAGCCCGCTTCCGCCAGATAGCGGCGGTAGCGGGAGGGTTTGAGGAGCGGATAGTCGGTGCCCAGCAGAAAATAATCGGCGCTCAAAACCTGCAAGGCCATCGGCAGGGCTTTGGGTCCGTAAATGAAAGGCATGGCCGCCGTGTCGAAGCGGACCAGGGGCAAGGCTTCCCTGACTTCCTTTTTCAGGGCGGCCAGAAAGGGCAGGCCCCCGCCGAAGTGGGCCAGGATGAGCCTGACTTCCGGGCAGCGGCGCACCAGCTCATAGATCTGGCCGATCTCCAGAGGAGCCTTGCCGGGATACTTATGCCCGATAGGCTCGTTGACGTGCATCAGCAGCACCTGGCCCCTCCCGCGGCACAGGCCGCCCAGGGCTTCCAGGATTTCCAGTTCGGCCGGTCCGAAGCCCCGGTCATAGAGGGCCAGTTCCCCCAGGCCGAAAGCCCCGGACGCCAGCATCTCTTCGGCGTGGGCCAGGGCCCAGGGCGCCAGCAGGTCGAAGGCGGCCAGGGGCCTCAGCCGCCCCGGATGCTTCCGGGCTTCGGCCAGGAGCCATTCGTTATGCCGTTTGGCCGTGTCGGCCCGCGACCAGGGAAAGCCCATGACCAGGGCTTGATCCACGCCCTCCTCATCCATCATGGCCAGAAGCTCTTCCGTGGAGACCATTTTCGATTTGGGGTCGCGGTAGAGGGCGGTCCAGGCGCCCTCGCCGGCCAGAAAGCGGTCACGGTCCCCGGCGATTTCCGGGGGCGTCAGATGAACGTGAACGTCTATTACCCGGTTCATAGGCGCGGCCCCCCCAGGAGATGGGCCGGCATCAGATCGCCGTGGAGCTTCAGTTCCTTGAGCTGGGCGATTACTTCCCGGCCTTCGGCCGCGGCCCGGGCCTGGGCCAGGATGGCCCGCTGATCTTCGGAACGGTGGATGAAGCCGGTCAGGATCAGGGTTTCGGGCTTTTCTTCCGAGGGGCGCACTTCCAGGGGGGCCAGGCCCAGGGCCGAGTGCCGCTCGCGCACGGCGCATTCCACCCTTTTGGCCAGGGCCTCCTGGGCCAGGCGGGCCCGCCAGGCGGCCGGGTCGGCCGGGCCGGGCGATTCGGCCACCAGGGTCTGCAAAAGGCGGCTGGCCGCCGGGATGCTGACCCGGTCGCTGTTGATGATCAGATCGCAGCTGCCGGGCAGGTCTTCAAAGCGGGCGTTGATCTCGAAAATGGCCCGGCGGCGCTGATCCCACCAGCGCACGGTCTGGTTGGCCTCGGCCACGGTCAGGCCGTTCAGCTCCATAAAGCGGCTGACCCGCACCGGCAGCGGCGCCCGGACATGCACCAGGATGATGTTGGCCACTTCCCGCAGCACGGCCTGGACGGCCGCCCCGACCAGGATGACGTCGCCCCGCCCGGCCAGTTCCAGCACAAGGGCTTCAAAGAGGCTGGTGAAGGAGGGCTCGTGGAAGAAATGCCCTTCCCAGATGTCGATCTCGGCCCGGCCTTCGACCACCTCTTGCCGGCGGCGTCGAAAGCGTTCGTTGCGGGCCTGAGCCAGCTCATAGACTTCTCTGAACGGATGAAGGGTCAGAGCGGCGTTCTGGGCCAGATCCATGGCGATGGATTTTCCGAAACTGCCGATTTCATAAGAAAAGGCTACAACCTTCATTTGGCTCTCTCAAGGAATGCTGATCTGATAATGGCGCTTCATAACACTTTTGAGCGAAATTTAAAGCGGTATAATATAATAGGTCGCTTCTGTTTCCGGGTCGCGGTTCAGGCCCTGATACAGAGGGTCGGCGTAGCGGGCGTAAGTTTCGCGATCTTCGATCAGGCGGATCAGCGGCGAACGGCCCGGGCCGCCGATGCTCAGATAAGCCTTGATCGGAAAGTCGGCGATGATGTCCCCGCCCTTCAGGGCCTGATCGTCATAGTGGGGCGCCGGCTCGAAAACAAGCTCCAGGGCGCCCCGGGCGTCGGTTCGCCCGACCCCGCCGGAGGGGCTGACCAGACGGGTGGGGGCTTCCACGGCCACTTTGATCTGCTCGCCCGGCGCCGGCCGGAAGCCGGCTCTCTCCAGGACCACCACGATTTTCCGCTGGTAGCCGGCGGGCGGGGCGCTGGGATCTTTCAAGGCCGCCCGCCGGGGGCCGCCGCAGCCCGCGCCGAAAATCAAAAGCAACGCCATGACGGCCAGGAACGACCTGGCCCAGGGGCAGCTTTTTTTCATCTCAGGCCCGCATTTCTTCGGCCCGGCTCCCCACGGAGACCGGTTCGACAAGCATCGGTCCTTCCGCAACGGCGGCCGTCTCTTCGCTGAAAATTTCCAGAACTTCCTCGGTCTCCAGGTCGGGCAGGCCTTTCCGTCGGCCGTTCCGCCCGTTATAATCGCCGCCTGAAACCTCGCCGGGCTTTAAAACCTCGTTCTCCGCCCCGCGCCGGATCTGCTCCACTTCCCACTTGCCCGGCGGGAAGGCGGGCTCGCCGGTGATGACGACCCGGCTTTTGTGGCGTTCTTCCAGGCGGCTCAATTCGGCCCGCTTGTAGTTCTGCAGATAGTTGGCCACTTCCGGGTTCAGGCGGGCCTTGACGCTGTGGAGCCCGCCCTTGGACAGGGAATGGGAAATCTGGCGCAGGACGCCGAGGGAGGCGTTTTCCGAGGTCTTGACCAGACCCCGGCCCTGGCAGGAGGGGCAGGTGATGTAGTTGCCCATTTCAATGGAAGGCCGCAGCCGCTGGCGGGACAGCTCCAGGAGGCCGAATTTGGAAATATGCCCGAAATCGGTCTTGGCCTTGTCGTTCCTGGTGGCTTCCCGGATGCGCTTTTCCACCTCGCCGCGGTGCTTTTCCTCACGCATATCAATGAAGTCAACCACCACCAGGCCGCCGAGGTCCCGAAGCCTCAGTTGGCGGGCCACTTCGTCGGCCGCCTCCAGGTTGGTCTGGAGGGCCGTGTCCTCCAGGTTGCCGTCTTTGGCCCCCCGGCCGGAGTTGACGTCAATGGAAACCAGGGCCTCGGTCGGGGTGATGACGATGGAGCCGCCGCCCTTGAGCTTGACCCGCTCATGGAAGATGGTCTCCAACTGTTCCTCCAGCTGATGCCGGGCGAAGATGGGCCGCTTTTCCTTGTGCAGCCGCACGACCTTGGCCTGCTCCGGGGCGATGGTCCGCACATATTCCCGCACTTTCTGGCAGATGGCCGGGTCGTCCACCAGAATTTCCCGGACGGCCGGGGTCAGGTGATCCCGCAGAATCTTGACGGCCAGGTCATACTCCCGGTAGATCAGGGCCGGGGTCGGCGCTTCCCGGCCCTGGGAACGGATGTCCTCCCAGAGGTTGAAGACCTGGTGGAGATCGGCGGCCAGTTCCCTATGGCTGTGGCCCTCGGCCACGGTGCGGATGATGTAGCCGCAACCCTCGGGCACCGGCAGTTCGTCGGCGATCTTGCGCAGACGGCCGCGTTCCTTGTCGTTTTCAATCTTGCGGCTGACCCCGACATGGTCACGGCCCGGGGTCAGCACCACAAAGCGCCCGGCCAGGGAAATATAGGTGCTCAGGGCCGCCCCCTTGATCTCCGAGGGCTCCTTCAGCACCTGGACCAGAACCGGCTGCCCTTTTTTCAGAAGCTTCTTCAGATCCAGGCTGTTGCGGGAGCCCGGCTCTTCCTGGAAATACTCGGGGTGGATGTCGCCGATCTGGAGAAAGCCGTTGCGGTCGTTGCCGTAGTTGACGAAGACGGCCTGCAGGCTCGGTTCGATGTTCTGGATGACGCCCTTGTAGATGTTGCCCAGGCTCAGTTCGCGAAGACTTGAGTCGGTGTAGTACTCGGCCAGGTGTCCGCTGTCGTCGAGCATGGCGACCCGGCATTCCTCCGGGTCGATGGCGTTGATCAGAATTTTCACATAAACTCCTTGATTTATTCAGGGAAGGCTCGCGGCTCCCTTTTGATTCAATGTCCCGCGCCCGTTCGGCCGCCCGACTTCCACCCAGCCCGGCCCAGCTTGAAACGCCGCTGATGGAAGACCTTCACCTGATACATGAAGGCCTCCAGGCGGGCCTGGGTGTTGGTCTGGCTTTGACCGTCGTAGGACAAATTTAAAGACGGCATGCCGTCGCAGGCATCCCGGAAATTCTGGGTCAAGCCCCCCACCACCATGCCGGGCATGCAGGTGAAAGGCATGATATTGACCAGGCCGCAGGCTTGATGGTGATAGAATTCCATCCCCTTGCCCAAAGAGAGAATGGCCTCGCCCTGGAAGCTGCGGTGCAGAAACTTTTCGCCCAGCTTGATGACTCCCCTGACCGGCGGATCCACCGCCCCCTGGTGGAAGAAGCCGTGCCAGGGCTTGGCCAGGGTTTTCAGGTCGCAGGTCTGGAACCAACTGATGAGCGCGCTCTTCATCCGGCCCCGCCAATTGCCGCCCCGGCCGGCCCGCATGGCGTTGACGAAGCCCACGTAAAAAATCCATTCGGAGAAAGGCGGGGCGACCACTTCGGCCCCCAGTTCTTCCAGGCGGCGGATGACTTCCTCGTTGGCGAAAGAATTGTGCCGCACGTAAATTTCGCCGACCAGGCCCACCCGGGGCTTGGCCCCCGGCAGAACGCTCCGGTCGGCGGCCACCTCAAAGCGTTCCCGGGCCATCTTCATCACCCGGCCCAGATCCTCCCCCGCTTCGACGGCCGCGTTCAGGTCGGCCAGGGCGGTCTGGTAGGCCGCCCCGGCCGCGCCGGGGCTCAGTTCTCTCGGCCGGGTCTGCCACAGGGCCTTCTGCAGGAGGTCGATGCCCACCAGAGCCCGCCAAAAGCGGCGGGAGAGGCTTTCGCCGCCGTTGGGCCGGCCCGCGCTGTCCAGGGCCCGGTACATGCCCCCGGTCTGATCGAGGGCCACCACCTCCAGTTCCTCAAGACCCAGGCGCTTCATCACCAGGGTGATATAGCGGCCGTATTGGCCGAAGCGGCAGGGACCGTTGGAAGAGGGCATGAAGATCGAACTGCGGGCCGGGTCAAAGCCGGGGCGGCGGGTCAGTTTGATGAAATCGCCCACCGTCAGGATCAGGGGATAACATTCCTTGCCCGAGGTCTGGGCCCGGCCCAGCCGGACGGTCTCCCGGTCCGAGGGCGGCAGGGCCACGGCCTTGAGCCCCACGCTGCGCAGGGCCGCGGCCGCGGCCGGCACATGGTCGCACATGGGCGGGATGTAGACCGTCTTGTCGAACTGAGGAGCTCTGGTCAGCGAAAGGGAGGCGATCTCTTTTTGAGGGGGGCCTTCCCGGCCCCGGGCCCGCCGGGCGGCCAGGGAATCCAGAAAGGCCTCCAGCCGGGTCACGGCCCCCACATCGGAGGAATGCTCGTCAATTTCGATCTCCAGAAAGGGCTTGCCCCTCAACTGGTGTTTGAAAAAATGAATGATGAAGGAATCCGGGCCGCAGCCGAAATTGGAGATGTAGAGGGCTTCCAGGCGCGGATCCCCGGCGATGAGGTCGGCCGCGGCGGTGATTTTCTGGCCGTAGCGCCAGTAGTGGGAGGCGGCCTCGCCCTCGTTGGTGTTCAGCGGCAGAAAATCCATCGGCAGGCCCAGGACCCCCAGATCGGCCAGCTTCTGGTTGAGCCGGAGGTTGAGCCCCGGATCGAAACCGTTGTAGGGCCGGGCCACCACCACCAGGGCCTTGTCTTCGGGGCCCAATTGGGCCAGCATTTCCCGCCCCCGGTCGACCAGACGGCGGCTGAAGGCGCTCTGGGCGGCCAGGGCTTGCAGCATGGCCTCCCTGACCTGGTTTTTCGGGAGGCCCAGGGACTTGACGATATCGGTCAGAGAATCCTGAAGCACTTTTTCGCCCTCGCCGAAAAAGACCGGGCCGGAGATGAAGACGCCGGCCGGCCGGCCGAGGGCGGCCGGGGCGGTATAGGCCAGGGACTGGACATAGGGACAGGCGGCGCTGTCGGGGGTGCGCGCTTCCTCCCCGTCGCCGATGCCGCCGGAGGGCAGGTTGACCAGGGAGGGCAGGAATATATAGTCGGGCTTCCGGTCGGCCAGATCCAAAAGGTGCCCGTGGGCGGCCTTGATGGGAAAGCAGAATTCGCTGCCGACCCTCTCGCAGCCTTGATGGATGATGCTCTTGTTGGTGGGGTTGCTCCAGACCGGCTCAAAACCCAGGGCGGCCCAGAAGACGGCCCAGAACGGCCCCATCTCGCCGAAGAACATGGACCGGATCATACCCACTTTGGGGCGGGGCCGGTCCGGGCGGCCGTCCAGAATCTCCCGGGCCTCGGGGGGGTTGAAGGCCAGCTCGGAGCGGCATTCGAAAAGGTCCGGCCAGCGGGGCGCCTTTTTGGGCCGCCCGGAATCTTCCTCAAACTTGCCGCAGCGGCTGCCGTAAAAAAAGGGGTGACCTCCGGCCACGGTGACCTGGCGTATTTCGCAGCGGTTGGGGCAGTCGCGGCACTCAAAGCTTTTAATTTCATAGGGCCGGCTGGAAAGGTCGAAGCCGGCGAACGCGGTTTTTTCCCAATGGCGGCGGTCACGGGCGATGAGGGCCGCGCCCACGGCCCCGGTGACGTCGGCGTTGTCCGGCACGGTGATGGGCCGGCCCAGATGGCTTTCAAAAGCCGCGGCCACGCCCTCGTTGAAGGAGGTGCCGCCCTGAAAGAAAATGTGCCGGCCCACCGGCCGGGTCTCCACCACCCGGCCCAGATAGTTGGAGACAATGCCGTAGCAAAGGCCGGCGGTCAGGTCTTCCAGACCCACGCCTTTTTGCTGGTGATGCACCAGATCGGATTCCATGAAAACCGTGCAGCGCTCGCCCAAGGAAACCGGGCTTTGGCTGGCGAGGGCCTTTTCGCCGAATTCCCCCTTGATCTTAAGGCCCAGCTTTTCAGCCTGCTCCTCCAGAAAGGAGCCGGTGCCCGCGGCGCAGGCCTTGTTCATCATGAAGTCGACGATGACTCCGTCGGCAATCGAGATGTACTTGGAATCCTGGCCGCCGATTTCGAAGATGGTGTCCACCCGGGGGTCGATGGCCACCGCGGCCGTGGCCTGGGCGGTGATTTCATTGACGGTCATATCGGCCCCCAGATAGTCGGCTGAAAGATAGCGGCCCGATCCGGTGGTGCAGACCCCCAGCACTTCCACCTTGTCCCGGACCACCTGGGGAATGGCCGAAAAAGCCCTGGCCATGGCCTCCAGGGGCCGCCCGGCCGTGGGCAGGTATTGCCGGGAGACCAGTTGCCCGCCCTCGTCCACCAGGGCCACATTGGTGCTGACCGAACCCACGTCCACTCCGATGTAGACCGGGAGTTTGCCCAGCAGCAGCCGCCAGTTGAATTCGGTCTCGGCCGGTTTCTGGGGCCGGCGCCTTAAGGGGGCCAGGCGCTCGGGCGGCCGGTGCCCCTGTTCCAGAAAGGCCTCCAGAGGTTCCGGATCCAGGCCCGGCCAATTTTCAGCGGCCGCCGAGAGGGCCTGCCGGGCCGCGCCGAGGGCGCCGAAGACAAAATGGGTTTCGGGTATGACCAGGCTTTCGTCGTCCAGCCCCATGACTTCTTTCAGGGCCCGGATGAGCCCCGGGTTGGCGGCCACGCCGCCGGTGAAGAGCACCGGCCCCGGCAGGGCCCGGCCCCGGGCCAGGCCGCTTTTAAGGCTGCGGGCCATGGCCAGGCAGAGGCCGTAAATGATTTCGTAATCCGGGGTGGCCGACTGCTGAAGGTGGATCATGTCGCTTTTGGCGAAAACGCTGCAGCGGCCGGCCACCCGGGGCGGGACCTGGCTTTGGAGAGCCAGACGGCCGAATTCCTCGATGCCGTAGCCCAGGCGATGGGCCTGCTGATCCAGAAAAGAACCGGTGCCGGCGGCGCACATGGCGTTCATGGCGAAATCGTCCAGGGCCGGTTGGCCGTCCTCGGCCCGAAACCACAGCACTTTGGTGTCTTCGCCGCCGATATCCACCAAACTGGCCGGCCGCGGTTCCCGCCGGCCGGCGGCCAGGGTCAGGGCCATGATTTCGCCGACGGCTTCCCCGCCCAGAAGGGCGGCCAGTTGGCCGGCCGCCGCGCCGGTGACCGCCGGGCGCTGGACGCTCTTAAGGGGATATTTCCCGGCCACTTCGGCCAGAGCCTGGGCCACGGCGGCGAAGGGGCGGCCGAAATGCCGAAGCCAGCGCTGGTGAAGCAAAGTCCCGGCCTGATCCAGCAGAGCGGCTTTTATGCTGACCGAACCGACATCCAGGCCGAGATAATATTTTTCAGGCTCGGGGTTCGCGTTCTCTTCCAGATTCAAATTCAACTCCGGCGACGCCGGAATCTCCGGCAGTCGCTTATATTTCAGCATTTTAGACAAATGCCTGAACGTCTTAACGGAATATTATAGCATTTTATGCGCTGAAAATATAGTGCTTCATAAAACTTAAAGAGGACCTTCAAGCGTTATGAAGCACTAGTTGTTTGGGCAATTATAAAAGTTATTTCAATAACTTTTAGGACACCAGCCAGCCGGCGGCTCAATAGTCGCTGCGGCGGGGCCGGCGGTCGCCGCGGTCTTCACGGCCGCCGCGGTCTTCACGGCCGCGGGCTTCGTTGATGCGCAGGTTGCGACCGTGCAGCTCGGTGCCGTTCAAGGCCTCGATGGCCGCCAGAGCGGGTTCGTCGTCCATTTCCACAAAGCCAAAGCCCCGGGGACGGCCGGTTTCACGGTCATTGATGAGGTTCACCGAGTGAACCGGACCGTAGTTGGCGAACATGTCGCCAATGTCGGCAGTAGTTGAACTGAAAGGCAGATTTCCAACATAAATCGTTTTCACCATGAGATCATCTCCGTCGCGCGATATGGCCCCGACATCAGGAAGGGGCTTTCTAGTTTCCGGTCAATGGCCGAAATTGTCTAGTATCTTATCCCGCTTTAAATTTCGCTCAAAGCCGCGGAATTTAAAGCGCCGGATCGCCAGGCAAAAAGGCGGTTTCGCCTGGCTCGGGCAGATTCATTTTATCCCCAGGCCGAACGCCTTCCAGCCTGAAATCATTTCAGAAATTAATTTCAGACCGTCAAAGGAAGTTCGACCAGAAACAAAGAGAGAGTAATATTGGTCTAAATTGCTTTTGGAAGATGAGGCCCTGGGGCCCTTTGGCGAGCACGTGAAAATAAGCAAAAGTCGTCTACCTGTCAAAAAGAAAAGCGGGCGGGAATCGAAATTCCGTCATGATTTCAGCAAGATGAAACCCTAGTCAAAGAACAGGAATGCTTGCTACCCGGATACAATAGCAGCTTTGATTTAAAATAGCAAGGGGAAAAAACATATCGGACAAGAAAAAAATATAGGGCTTAACAGGTCAATTTAAATAGTAAAACCAAAATCAAATGCTGCTGACTCCCAGATATATCACTCCTGTTTTCCAAAAAAGATGGCAGCCGGCGCCTTAATCAGGGTTTCCGCGCTTGAACTCAGGCTCTTTTTGGGCGGGCCTGATAAGCTTTTAACTATTTATAATTTTATTTAGTTTTACCGGCCCCTTCACCGCGGCGGCCGACGGCCGCCCCTAATGGATGGCTTCATTATAGAGATCCACCAGCCGCCCCAGCTCCAGGCCGATATTTTCCGGCCCGCCGGGCGTGTTTTCAGGGTCGCCGTCCAGGTCCAGGCCCCGCCGGCGCAGCTCAATCAGCCGCCGAATGGAAACGGTGAGCGCGGCCGCCTGAGACCGGAACCGGGGCAGAACCTGGCCCGCCAGGCCTTCGCGGGCCGCTTTGACGCTTTCATTGGCCTTCTCAAAGTCGTCAAAACTGCGGATATAGCTTTCGTAATACGGACGAAGCGCCTCCAGGTCCAGCTCGGCCAGATTGGCCGCCTGGAGCCCCCGGCTCAGGAGGTGATCCTGGAGGGCCTGGGCGTCGTCAATGAGTCTCAGCATGGCCGGCCGCAGAACCAGACCGCTTTCGGTCATCTCCCGGAGATCCTGCCTGCGCCGTTCAGAGTCCTCTTTATTCAGAAGATCCCGGAAGCGGCTGTAGCTGGCCTCCAGCCCCAGATAGGATTCGTAGATCCGGCTGTGGGTCTCCCTGGCCAGGCCCGGGTTGTCCTGAGGGTAGCCGCCGGCATCATGGAAATCCCGGGCCCGGCGCAGATTGGCCCACAGGGCTTGCAACTGCAGGCTCATCTCATAGGTGGCCTGGTCCAGCTCCTTGTCGGAACCTTCGGCGGCGGCCAGGGTTTTTTCGATATCCCGGCTCAGGGACTGTTCCGCGCCCATGGCGGCAATGAAGTCGCTGACATATTCGACCCGTTCGGCCGGCCGGTAGTCGGGCCGGTTGCCGAAAGCCTTGAAATATTCCGACAGGGCCAGGTTAAAACCGGTTTCCAGATGATTGCCGAAATCTACGTAAAGATTCCATTTTTCTATTTCAGCGCTTTGGGCGCTGTTTTCTTCAGGCCTTTCGGCGCCTGAACAGGCGCCCAGAAAGACCGCGAAAATAAGGACAGCTATATTTTTTACCATAGACCTGCTCAAAAATGGCCTTGTATTGACCGTGCTCGGCGGAAAATTTCAGGAGGCGGCGCCCCGCCTTTCCGCTTTCAACTTCCAAAGACCCGGTTTGATCCGCTGGAGATCTTTCCAGGCTTCAAGCTTCAGGGCTTGGGACTCTAAAATATCTTCCAGACCGTAAGTGGCCCGCAGCCATATTTTTTCCGGGCCGGGCAAGGGGAAGCTCCGGGTCCGCAAGAGACGCAACTGGTCCCGGCTGCCGCTGAGGCGTTGGGCGGGTATGCGCCCCAGGGCCAGGATCAGGCCGGGCCGCAGGAGGGTCAGTTCGCGGTCCAGAAACGGGCGGCAGAGGCGGTCGTTCTCCGGCCCCGGGCGGCCGCCCGGAGAGGGCCGGCAGCGAACCAGGGTGCTGACGTAATAATCCTCCGGCGCCAGTTCCAAACCTTTCTCCATCATGGCCGTCAGCAGATCCCAGGCCCCGGGGGCATAAATGGAAGGATCCGGCCCCACCAGCCAGATGAGCGGCCTGGCCCCGCCCCGGCCGGCGGCCGGCGGTTCCCGCCGCCCGGCGCCCAGGGGGCAGGCCTGGCAAGCGGCCGTCAGGGCCTTCAAGCCGGCCAGGTCGGCGGCCTCTTCGGCCGCCGCGGGCTTCGGCGAAGATTTTTGAACTTGGGCCGGGCCGGCCGATTCCCGCTCCTGGCGGGGCGGGCCGGGGGTGGGCGGCGCCAGTTGCCGGGGCAGGGCCGTCAGCCCCAGAGCTTCAAAATACTCCAGTTGAGACAAAAGAGCCCGCCCCAGGTCTTCAATCTCGGCCCAGTAGCTCTCCGGGGAGCAGCCGGGCGTGGCCCGCTTATCCAGGGGCGTTTCCTGAAGCATGGCGTCATTGCGGCCTGGCTGAGGCCCGGTCATATGGCTTGGTGAAGTTCAGGCCGTTCCAGGTCAGGGGCAGAAGGCCGAAGGGCGGCAGAAAATTGAGGCAGGCGGCGGCGTTGACCGTGGTCACGGTCACCAGATCCAGGGTCAGCGAGTCGCTGGAGCTTAAATTGCAGACCAGGCACTGGCCGTAAGCGGGCGCCCGGCGGGCGATGTCCTCCACCGCCCGGGGATCGGCCAGGGTATCAACGGTGACGAAATCCAGAATGGAGATGCCGGGAAAATATTCCCGCGGCTCCACCCTGCTCAGGCCCAGGCGGTCCTGGCGGTAGAGGCAGAGGCCGAAACGGCAGTCGCGGTCGATGGCCGAACTGTGCTGGCGGCTGCGGCAGACGGCCAGCAGTTGGAAGCCCCGGCCGTCGAAAAGTTTGTAGGTGATCTCGCTGAAACCGGGGCGGTGCAGGACCAGATAGTTGGGTGAAAGCACTTCCACCCAGGGCTGAAGGGGTTCGACCGCCCCGCCGGGCGTGCGGCCGGCATTGCCCGGGGCGGGGACGGCCTCCTCCAGCATCCTCTGGCGTTCCAGGGGACCGTAGCCGCCGCATTCGCTGTCCGGCAGGCGCTGAAAAAGTTCGGAGACCGTGACCGGGCTAAGCTGGGCGCCGCCGGTTCCGGGGAACAGGGTCAGCGCCAGGGCCAGGGCCAGGGCCGTCGCCAGGCCTTTCATCGGCCCGCTCGCCGGGGTTCGATGTCCCAGCCCAGGGCCAGCGCTCTTTCGAGCACCTTTTCGGCCAGCCAGAAATCGAATTCATCGTCGATGTCCACATTTTCTTCCCGGCTGACGACCAGGGTCCCGGCCCTCCGGCCGAAGAGGCTGCCGCCCAGCACGGTTTCCCGGGTGCTGACGATGACGCTGCCGTCGTTGACGAAAACGCTTTTGATGTCCTGCCGGCGATGCTCCACGCCGTGGGGCGGGTAAACGAGCTGTTCAAAGCCGGTGGCCATGGAATCCCAGGGGCCGGCTTTAAAGGCCCCGATGACCCGGTCCGGGAGACCCGGCGAGCGGACCGGGGAAGTGGGCTGCAGAAGAACCGCCCGCCTGGCGCCGGTGGCCTCGAGAACATGGGCGATAACGTCCCGGCTGATGGTCTCGTCGGCCGCCAGCTCCTGGGGGCGCCTCAGGACCCGGGCGCCGTAATCGCGGCTGACGGCGGCGATTTCCTCGTCTTCGGTCGAAACCACAAAGTCGTCCAGAAGGCGGGCCTCGGCCGCGGCCCGGATGGTCCAGGCGATCAGGGGGTGCCCGCAGAGGCTTTTGATATTCTTGCGGGGCACGCCCCGGGAGCCGCCCCGGGCCGGTATGATTCCCAGGTACTCCACAGCCCGCGGGGGCTTTGCGCCGTCCGGACCGGCCGGCCGGGGCCGCTTCCCGTCCGCTAAGGGATTGAAATCGTCGCTCAACACAGCCTCACTTCCAGGCGGCCAGGGTCAGGATCCGGCTGCCCCACAGATTTTCATGAATCAGTTCCGGGCTCAGTTCCGGGCAGAAGGCTTCGGCCCGGCCGTTGTAAGGGTCTTCAAAATCCAGATGGTTGTTGATGCTGCCCAGTTCGGTGATGACCGTCTCCATTTCCACAATGGCCAGGCCCAGGCTTTCCAGGAGCCGGCGGAGCGACGCCGGGTGGAAATGGTTGAGATGGGAATGTCCGCCGAAAGTGTTGCTCTTTTCATGCAGCAGACGGGTCACCAGGGAGCGGGCGTTGGGCACCAGAATCAGGATCAGCCCCCCCGGGGCCAGGAGGCGTCGGGCCTCGGCCAGGGTGGCCCGGGGTTCGGGCAGGTGTTCCAGGACTTCCCAGAGGCTGATGAGGTCAAAGGACTGGTCGGGCAGGTCGCTCAACTCCAGGTTTTTGACGATGACCTTAAAGCCGGCCTCGGCCAGCTTGCGCGAGCTTTCCTGGTTGAATTCCAGGGCGCTGCTCTCCCAGCCCCGCTCTTCGGCCACTTTGACGAAGCCGCCCGGCCCGCTGCCGATGTCCAGAAGGCGGCGCCCGCCGAGGCGGGCCTCGGCCAGTTCCAGGCCGTAGAGATATTTCCGGCGGTCCAGTTCCATCTGCGGGCCGGAATTCAGGACCCCCGTCCAGGCCAGTTCCTCCCGCCAGTACCTGTCCAGCACATCTTCCCGGAGGATGAGGCTGACGTAGATCAGGCCGCAGCCGGCGCACTTGACGTGGCGGAAGCCGTCTTTGATGAAGAGACCTTTTTCCGGCGGCTCGTCGCAGACCGGGCAGCGCCTGGCCCGCACCAGGTCGGAACGGACCAGGCCGGTTTCCGGGTCGACGGCCCATAAAAAGGGGCGGGACTTGACCGTCAGCCGGCCGGTATCCTGATTGAAACGGGAAGTGCCCATCACCAGGGAGGCGTCAAAGGCGTTTTTGCGTTCCAGCCGGGCGGCCGGATCACTCAGCCAGGCGGCGCCGCCGGGCGGCTCTGCTTTCGCCTTCCCGACCGGGTCGAAAGCCGAAGGGCCTTTCTCCTTTTCGTTCATTTTCCACCTCAGGGCCCGGTCAGAATCTCGACCAGGCGAGCCTGGGCCTTGACCAGTTTACCCAAATCACGATAATATTCAAGCAAAACCACGGTCGCTTGGGGCAGGCGCCCGCTCTTGAGCAGCTTTTCCAGTAAAGTCCACTCCCTCTCTCCAGGGGCCTGGTGTTCGTCCACGGCCAAAAGGCCGGGCCTGCCGGGCAGCCAGGGGCGGGAGAGATGAAGCTCCCTGACCTTCTCCAGGGGCAGGGCCTGAAGGTAGTCCCAGATCGGGCGGCCCAGATTGTGGGCGGAAATCTGGGCGTGGGCCAGATCCAGCACCAGGCCCAGATCCAATTCAGTCAGATACTGGTCTATGAAGTCCGGCTCGGTGATATGATCGTAGAAGCCGGTGGGGTAGAAATTGTAGTTTTCAGCGGCCATCGGGCCCCGGTAAAAACGCCGCACCATGGCCAAAGCCGCCCGGCTCCGCCTGAGGATGGCCGACGGCCCCAGAGGCCGGGACAGAGGCAGGCCCAGCAGATGCCGCCGGGCGGCCGGGCCCAGGTCAAAACTGAAAAGTTCGACTTCCAGCTCCTTCAGCCGCCAGTCCAGCCCCTCGCGGCAAAAAGCCTTCTTAAAATCAATTTCCGCCGGCCCCAGGCCCCAGTGAAAGGAGCGGCGGTGTCTGCGGCCGGCCAGCCAGTCCGGCTCCGGGACCCGCCCCAGAGACCAGGGGCCGCACGCCTCCAGCAAGCGTTCCAGCCGGGGGCCGGGCCGCCGGCAGAGCTGGGAGATGACCAGGCCGGCTTCAGCCAAGTCGTCCGCCTTCCAGGTCGTTCCAGCTCAACGGAGCCCCTTCGGCCAGTTCCCTGACCAGGACCCGGCCCGGCAGCCGGGGGCCGTCGGCCGGAACCGGGCCCTCGCAGACCGCGGGGGGCCGCAGCAAAACGAGGTCGTCTTTCTCCAGGCGGCGGCCGGCCGGCAAGGGCCGGGCGGCCGACCAGGCCCGGCGGATAAGGGGCCGCACCAAAAGTTCGTCGGGGTGGGGGGACTTCAGGCCCGAGCCGCGCAGGAGGGCCGCCTCCGCGATCCAGGCCGACAGTTCGGCCAGTTCCTCAGGCAGGGCGGAAATCAGGTTGTCGCCCCCGGGGAGGTCACGGTCGATGGTAAAGTGTTTCTCCAGCACCACCGCCCCCAGGGCCGCCGCCACCTGGGCCGCCCTCAGGCCAGACACATGGTCGGAATAGCCGGCCGCAAGCCCCCGGGCCAGCCAGCGGCCGATGACCGCGAGGTTGGCCGCCTCCGGGGGGGCCGGATAAAGGGAGGCGCACTGCATCAGAACCAGGCGTTCCCGCGTCGGCGCCAGAAGCTCCAGAACCGCTTCCACCTCGGCCTCGTCGGAAGCTCCGGTGGAGATGAAAAGGGCTTTGTCCAGTCCGGCGGCCAGTTCCAGCAGGGGATGATTGCTCAAGTCCCCGGAAGATATCTTGATGAAATCCGCCCCGGCTTCCCGGGCCAGATGGAGGCCGGCCTGGTCGAAGACGGTCAGGCCGGCGGCCAGCCCCAGCCGGCGGGCCTGACCCAAAAGCCGGGCCAGGGCCGGAAAGGGCAGTTCTTCCCCGGCCAGTTCCTGGTAGCAGGGGCTCAAGCGGCTCAGAAAGTGCTCCGTTTGGTAGGCCTGGAACTTGACCGCACCGGCGCCGGCTTCGGCGGCCGCTTTGACCATTTCCCCGGCCAGGAGCGGGTCGCCGCCGTGATTGCCGCCGATTTCGGCCACCAGGAGGGCCGGAGCCCCGGGGCCGACCAGCCTGGGGCCCACTTTGATCATTATTTCCGGCTGATGAAAATGCGTCAGGGACATGGCCGCATTTTACCGCAGCCGCGGCCGAATGTAAACCACATCCAGGGCGGAAAAAAGTCCCGGTCCCTGGCGGCCGGGACTGGTAAAAACGCGCGCCCGGAGCGGGTCAGCGTTCAAACTTGACGGGCTTGTGGGTCAGGGCTTCGACGGAAAAGCAGTCCCCGACCGCGTCGCCGTCCACCACCACGCCTTTACCCCGGTCGTCCACCCAGAGGACCACGAGGCAGGCGAAACCGCGTTGATCAGGGCTCTCAGGCATCAGGTCGCCGGAAGCGTAATAGGCCGTCGGCCGAATCTGGGCGCTTTTCTTGCCCTTAGCCTTGCCCGGCGGCGGCGGGGGCACATTTATGAGGCCGCGCTGCCGGAAGCCGTAGGCCACTTCATTCTCATTTTCCCCGAGCCTGGCCAGCGGAAAACCCCACCATTCCTTCAGCTCTTTGCGGTTTTTGCCTAAAGAGCCCAGGTATTTCTGGTCGAAGACCCGATAGGCCTGGGCCAGGTCCTGCTCCGGAGGCAGGCCCGGTTGAACCGGAGCCGCCGTCGCCGCCGCCGGCGGGGCGGCGGCGGCCTGAGGCGGCTGGGCGGCTTTCCCGGGCTCCCGGGCCCGGGCCGGCTCCTGAGGCGCCGGGGCCGCTTCGATCTCCGCCGGGGCGGACGTCGGCCGCTGGGGCAGGACATTGTTGGTGCGGCGATAAGTCAGGGTGGTTTTGGGGGTTTCGCTCTGGGCCGGGCTTCGCCGCTCCGGCCGGGCTTCCGCCTCCGGCCCGGCCGGAGCGGACTTGGCGGCGTTCAATTCCGGGTGATACATTTCGACCAGGGATGTCCGGGGGCCCGGCCCAGCCTCCGCCGTCCGGGTCCGGCCGGCCGGGGCGGCTTTGCTCTCCGGCAACTGGAACACCGTGACCTTGGGTTCTTCCGGAACCGGGCGCCGCCGCCGGGAACGGCTTTTCTGCTCCTCCGGAGGTGTGCCCGGCTGGGCTTCGAGGGCCGGCCCGGCCGCTTCCGGGCGTTTGGGGGGCGGGATCTGATCAGCCGGCGGCCTGGACTGGTAAGTCCAGGTGCTGTAGCTGTAGCCGTCCTGGGAACCGTTTTGAGCCACTAAAACGAGCTGGAAGTTGGAGTCGCCCTCCGGGGCCCCGGCCTTCAGGTCCGGACCCTCCGAAGCCTTTTGAGCCTCAGGGGCCGCCGCCGCGCCCGGGGCGGGCTCGTCGGCCCGGAGATCCCCGGTCCAGGCGGGAGCGGAAAACAGCAGCGACAGAACCAAGAGGCAGCCCATTTTTTTCATCGTCATAACCTTTGGCCGGGCCCTTTGAAACTCGGCCTCCGGCGGGGAAGATAAATCATAAACGACTGTATCTTGTAGCATGTTTCAGTCAAACACGCAAGTATTTGGTGACTGTTTAACCGTTCTAATTAAAACAGTCGGCCACTATCGACTCTAACGATTATGACAATTTTAAATGGGAAATAAAACTGAGAACAGCGAACGATATTTTATCCCGCGCTGTTGAATTGACGCTCAACGCCAGTATTTTCGGCCGTAAAAGCGTGATTTTACATTCGGGTTACTTTTCACCCCGGGCCGGTCACGGTTTCTCATCTACCAGCCTTGTATCCTTGGCGCACAAATTGCTCTGACTTGGGTCATGCCGCTTGTCTAAGGATAACGCCCAGAGCGAAGCCCTGGAGGTTTCCGGGGATCGCTCTATAGCGCTTTATTGTCTGGTGAAAGCAATATTCATTTCTTATTGGCCCCTCCTGATTGCATCTCGAGGTTGTAGTTAAAAACTGTCGTTTGAATTTAGGTACAAAGAGAGGGTTTAAAATGAGCTCGACAACCAATGAGCGACAAAAAAGCCAGTCACCCTTACAAGTCGCTATTGCCAGCCTTGTGGGAACAACGCTTGAATGGTTTGATTTTTTAGTCTATGGCACCATGGCCGCCTTAGTGTTCCCCAAGCTCTTTTTCCCTTCACTCGACCCCACCGCCGGCACTCTGGCTTCATTTGCCGGCTTAGCTGTAGGGTTCCTGGCCCGGCCGATCGGTGGCGTCATTTTCGGTCATTACGGAGATAAAGTAGGCCGGAAAACGATGCTGGTCATTACGTTGATGATGATGGGCATCTCAACCTTCGCTATGGGCCTGATCCCCACGTATCAACAGATTGGTATATGGGCCCCGATTATCCTGATTGTCCTTCGTTTGGTGCAAGGTTTGGCTCTCGGCGGAGAATGGGGCGGCGCAGCTCTCATGGCAGTCGAACATGCTCCGGCTGGAAAAAGGGGCCGGTACGGCAGCACCTGTCAGATGGGTTCAGCCGCCGGGCTTCTTCTTTCTACGTTCGTTATCGGTCTTGTTTCCACATTACCGGATGAACAATTCCTTTCCTGGGGCTGGCGTCTCCCGTTTTTAGGCAGCGTCGTTCTGTTTGGTTTTGGTTTGATTATACGTCTTAAGCTAGTGGAATCCCATGTGTTCCAGGATATGAAAAAAGAGGAAGCCATCGTTAAGGTTCCGATCATAGAATTATTCCGCACCCAGCCCAAGAATATTTTTATAGCCGCCGGGATTGGCGCTATGAATAATATTACCTTCTATACCGTCGCGACGTTCACGATTGCTTATACCACCACGCAGTTGGGCATGGACAGGCAACCCATGCTCACAAACATTATGATCGCATCTGTTTTCTTCTTTTTCGCCATGCTCTTTTGGGGATTTGTATCCGACCATGTTGGCCGTCGTCCATTGGTCAAGTTGAGTATGGTCGGTACGGCAATAGGGGCAATATTCTATTTTCAGATTATCCATACAGAAAATTTGACCTACATCATGTTCGCGATGATCGGCATGTTGTTCGCCCAGACAGCGTCATACGGGCCGCAGGCAGCCTTCTTCTCTGAACTGTTCAATCCTCAGGTGCGTTATACCGGCGCGTCTCTGGGTACGAATATCGCCACGGCGCTCTTTGGTGGAACCGCTCCTTTAGTGGCCACAGCCCTTATGGCTCATTTTGGGAGCCCGACTCCATTTGCGATCTACATGGTTATCATTGCCTGCATAGGCTTTACCGCAGTGTCCTTAACCCGCGAAACAGTGACCGCCGAAATCGGATTGAACAAACACAAATAAAACCATACAGGACTTCGATATTCTAAATGCTGGCTTCGCCCTTATTTAGAATCAATCAATCAATCAAGCAAGCATGCCGCAGCCCGACCGCGGCCGTAAAGCCGTTACAATTTAACTGATGCGGCGTCCGGGGGACATTATGCCAACTTATGAAATCATTCCTGTCAATGTTGGCGAATTTACCGCCTTCGAAAAATCGATGTTTGTCTATCGGAAAGATTACGGGGTTAAGCTGCACGCGCCTTTCATCATGTATGTGGTCCGGAATGAAGACGTCTGCGTGGTGGTCGATACGGGCTGCAGCGATCCGGAATGGTCGATGCGGCATCACGGCTACCCGGTAATTCGCCAGGATCACCAGATACCGGACAGGGCCCTCAAGGGCCTAGGGATCAACCCGGCGGATGTTAAGTATGTCGTGAATACACATCTGCATTGGGACCATTGCTTTAACAACTATCAATTCCCCAACGCCAAAATCTATGTCCAGAAGCGGGAACTGCAATACGCCATATGTCCCTTGCCCCACCATTGCGCCCAGTATGAATCGTTCCAGGTCGGGCTGGTGCCGCCCTGGATCAAGGCCATGACCCAGTTTCAGGTGGTCGACGGCGACGTCAGCCTCCTGCCGGGCATCGATCTGGTATTTCTGCCCGGGCATACCCCGGGCTTCCAAGGCGTTTTGGTTGATACGGCCAAAGGCAAATACCTGATCGCGGGCGACAACGTAGCCCTGTTCGAGTGCTGGGACTCGTCCGGCAATCATAAGCACTCAATATCGGGCCTTTATAACGATTTAGGGGAGTACTGGGCGTCTCTGAGCAAAATGGAACAGTTGGCCGTGGCTGACCGGGTTCTGCCGGGACACGACATGAAAGTATTCGAGCACAAAGCCTATCCCTATTGATACCGTTGCTTATCAGCCAGCCTGCCTCACACATCCTGACGCCGCGTTCCCACGCGGTGTTTTTTTGCGCGATATTTACATTTCCAGGTTCTTCAGGCGATAGGCGACCTGGTAATATTCTATGGCAAAGCCTTCAGCCTTCATGACTTTGGCTATTTTACGCGGCCCCAGGCCCTGCTGGTTCAACTCGGAGATCCGCTCGGCGACCCGGCGTTTGTTTCTCAGGTTGGCCGGCATGGGTGGCTGGTAGGCGGGGGTCTCGTCATGTTGTGATAAGTCGGGGGGCAGATGTTCTTCCTCGACGACTCCGCAAACCATTTCCTTCTGGTCGCGCGCCGTGGAGACCAGGGGCACGGCGGCGTCAATGGCGGCATTGATCATATCGCGGAATTCACGGATATTACGTGGATAATAGGCGTTCAAGAGAGCACATTCCGCTTGCGGCGTCAGGATAACCTTGAGCTTGATCCCATAGCGTTTATCCGCCGATTGCTCGTAGTGACGGCAGAAATTTTCGAGCATCGTTTTCTTTTCATCGTCCGGCCGCAGGCGCAGCGGGGTGAGATGAATATGGTACTGGGCCAGACGCTGATACAGTTCGGGGATCAGAACGGAAGAAAGATCGAGGCTGCTGGCGGCGATGACGATGACGTTCAGCTTTTTGTCGTTTCGTCCGCCGATTCGGCGGCTGATGCCACTCTCTATCACCCTGAGCAGCATGGTCTGGTAGGAACCCAGCGCGTGCGCCTCATCAAGGAAGAGAACCCCGTCGTCGGCCAGTTCGATCAATCCCTGCTTATCCACAGCCCCGGTGAAACTGCCTTTGTCCGAACCGAAAATCTCCATGGCGGCTATATCGTTGTTGGTAAACTGGGCGCAGTTAACCTCTATGAACGGAGCGTTGGGGCCGATAACTTTGATCTCCCTGGCGAAATCATACATCGCTTTGGCCAGCGTGGTTTTGCCCGTGCCGGTCTCGCCGGTGATGACGCAATGCCTGGGGCCGCCCAGAGAAGCTATGCAGCGCTGCGATTTCCCCACCATCTCTTTCAGGCTGCCGTGCGCACCGATAAAAGAGTCGAACACATCCATGTGACGGCTGATATTCAAGTCCATCCGCATGCTGTCAATCTGGCTGCGCATGGCGGAGATGCGTTTGGTCAATTGCATGACTTCCGTCGTCTCCTGAAAAATAGAGAAGCCTCCCTTGAACACGCCGGAGGTGAACACGGGATATCCCCGCACAAAATAGAAACGTCCCTGAAAATTCATGGTGTGCGAGGGGATGACCTGACGGGTTTCTAGGAGCCGGAGCAAGGCGGAGTAAGGATAGAAATGCCTCACATGCCGGCCGATCATGTTTTCCGGCTGCTGCTGGACATAGCGGGCGGAATGGCTGTTACAGAACGTTATAATGCCGTGCTCATCAACAATGGTGACGCCTTCGCTCATCTCGTTCAGAATCGTCTGAAAGAGTTCGTGGCGGCAATTTTCTTCGGGCACCATGCATCTGTCTCCCTGTTTGATTTCAAAAAAACCGCAATCATAGCAAAAAGAAGGAGGCCGGTTGGTTGTCGCATTTTGTTGTTATGCTTTGTTGTCGCATCTTGCCTAAGCGCCATTTGGGGGAGGGCCGCTTTTTTATGGCCGCCCCGGCGATTGTCGGGGATATTGATATTGCGGCCATCCATCATCAGCGATGACGAGCTACCCGCACGGCTATTTATCCTGGAAACTGTATCAGGATTATATCACAGATTAAAACTATCGACGAAACAATCTAACAAGGAACACGATTTTTATAACAAATGTTTTCACCCGACCAAGCCGCAATATGGCGAAAGAGCTTGTATGGCGGATCAAACCGGACGCAACCGGGGCCGTCAACGTTTGGCACATAAAATGCTCTGCCACATAATATATCATATCAGTGAGGTGAGGCCATTGGTCAGCGTTTTAAAAGCCGCTCAGGCTGGCACTCTGGAATCCAACGACATCATGATCATCGTCGAGCCTGGCGCCAACGGCATAGCCCTGGACCTGGAGAGCATAGTCAAGAAGCAGTTCGGCGCGGCCATCAGCCGGACCATTGTTGAAGCCGTCATGGGACGGGGGATTACGGACATAAACATCAAGGCCATCGACAAGGGAGCCCTTGATTATACGATTCAGGCCAGACTGGCCACGGCGTTGTCCCGGGCCGGCGCCGCCCCTACCGGAAAGGTTTGCTGATGGACATTCGCCGCTCTATGTTATACGTTCCCGGCAACAATCCCGGCATGCTGCAGACCGGCGGGCTGTTCGGCGCCGATGTCGTTGTCCTGGACCTGGAGGACGCGGTCGCGCCGCCGGAGAAGGACGCGGCCCGCGACCTGGTTTCCCGGGCGCTTCGCGTGGTCGACTATGGCCGGGCGGAGACCTGTGTGCGCATCAATTCACTGGATACTTACGCCGGGCAGGATCTCCCCGCCATCGTGCCCTGTCGCCCGGATCTGGTCATCCTGCCCAAAGCTAACTGCGCCGCTGATATCCGGAGGCTGGCCCAACTGCTGGACCGCCTGGAAGAGCCCGACCAGAAGCCGATCGGCATTATGGCCATTATCGAAAGCCCACAGGGTTTGGCCGAAGTCTACGATATCGCCAGATCGCACAAGCGTCTGGCCGGCCTGCTTCTGGGCGCGGAAGACTATACGGCCATGGTCGGTTCGCTGCGCACCAAAGCCGGGGGTGAGATTGCGGTGGCCAGATCGCTGTTGACCAACGCCGCCGCCGCCGCCGGCCTTCAATCCTTCGATGCCGTGTTTACCGACGCCAACGATGAGGACGGCCTGAGCAAGGACACGCTCTTGTCCAAGCACCTGGGCTTTTCGGGCAAGGCCGCCGTCAACCCTCGCCAGGTTAAAACGATCAATGAACTGTTCAACCCGAGCGCCGAAGAGATAGCTTTCGCCCAGCGTGTGCTCAAGGCACTGCGCCAGGCGGAGAAGGAAGGCTCGGGGGTGGCCTCCATCAGCGGCAAGATGATCGACGCTCCGGTGGCCAGGCGTGCCGGGCGAATCCTTCATCTGGCCAAGACGCTGGGCCTGGTGAAAGGGGAAGAGGAATGATCAACGCCATCGGCCGAGATATCCCGGAATACATCGACGGCTTCGGCCCGGTCAGGCCGTTTCGGGGCGCTTTCGCGGCCGTTCCCGATCCGGCCGCCTACGCGCCGCCGCTGAAAGCGACAAAGCCCGGCCACCGCAAACTGGTTTCGACTCTGGAAGACCTCTTCAAGCATCTTCGGATCGAGAGCGGCATGACCCTGTCTTTTCACCACCACCTGCGCAACGGCGATGCGGTGCCCAATCTGGTGTTGGACACTGCAGCGAAACTGGGGCTGAGAGATCTGAGCATCTCTTTGACGGGCGTATTCGCCGTTCACGCGCCCCTGATCGAACACATCAAAAACGGAGTCGTGACCTCGCTACGCTCCAGCGGATTGTACGGGCCGCTGGCCGCGGCCGTTTCAGGTGGGCTGTTGGCCAAACCCGTGCTCCTGCACTCCCATGGCGGGCGGCCGCGCGCGCTCAAAAGCGGCGAACTGAAAGTCGACATCGCCTTCATCGCCGCCCCGGCCGCCGACAGCTCCGGCAATATCAGCGGCCTCGTGGGGCCGGCCGCCTGCGGCTCCCTGGGCTATGCTTTCAGTGACGCCGACCGCGCGAAGGCCGTGGTCGCGGTCACGGACAATCTGGTCGACTACCCCTTGATACCCGCTTCGATCACCCAGAACAAAGTCGACTATGTCGTCCGGGTTGACAGTATCGGCGATCCTAAAGGCATTGTTTCGGGAACAACCCGCATCACCAAGGATCCGGTGGGGCTGAATATCGCCGAAACCGCGGCCCGGGTGATCGAGGCCTCGGGTTTGCTGAAAGACGGCTTCTCTTTTCAGACCGGGGCCGGCGGCGCCTCCCTGGCCACCGCCCACTATGTCAGCCGGATGATGGAAAAAAATAAGATCGCCGGCAGCTTCGCCCTGGGCGGCGTCACCGGCTACCTGGTCGACATGCTGGAAAAAGGCTTGTTCAAAGCGCTCTATGACGTCCAGAGCTTCGATCTGGAATCTGTCCAGTCACTGGGGCGCAATCAGAATCACATCGAGGTCAGCGCCGATCTCTATGCCAACCCCTTCAATGCCGGCAGCCTGGTCAACAATCTGGATGTCGTCATCCTCGGCGCGACCGAGATCGACACCGACTTCAACGTCAACGTCATCACCGGTTCCGACGGCGTGATCATGGGCGCTTCCGGAGGCCATCCCGATACGGCGGCCGGCGCCAAGATGACCGTCATCGTGACCAATCTCCTGCGCAGCCGGCAATCCATCGTCGTCGACCGGGTGATCACGGCGACCACCCCAGGGGAGACGGTCGACGTGCTGGTCACCGAATATGGCCTGGCGGTCAATCCGGCCCGGCCGGACCTCAAAGAGCGGTTCGCGGATGCCGGCTTAAATGTCAGAGACATCCACGAGCTGAAGCGCTTGGCCCGGAATATGGCCGGTCGGCCCGCCAAAATCGAGCCTGGCGGGCGTATCGTGGCTCTGGTGGAATATCGTGATGGAACGATTATTGATGTGGTGAGAGCCGAAAGCCGTTAACCGCCGGCTTTCTTTCCTATCGCTGCCGACAACTGGTTCATGGCGATCGTAAAGCCTTTTTTTCAAGGAGATACAGCATGGCAATCAGTGAGCAAATTATCGAACAAACAGTTTTCCGGCTCATGAAGAAAGCGGCGATCGAACTGCCCCGGGATGTGGTGAACGCCCTGGAAAGAGCTTATGAACAAGAGGAGAATCCGACGGCCCAAGGGCAGTTCAAGGCTTTTATGGAGAATATCCGGATCGCCCACGACAAGCAGGTCGGCCTGTGCCAGGATACGGGCATGCCGATCATTTATGCCGATCTGGGCCTGAATTGCCGGTTGGAAGGCGAGCCGGAAGCGGCCATGACCCGTGCGGTGGCCCGGGCCACCAAAGAAGTGCCGCTGCGACAAAACGTGATCAATCCTCTGACTCTGGAAAATCCGGGCACCAACACCGGCTGGGGTATCCCCTGCGTCCACTGGCACGTCGTGCCCCAGGCCGACTATTTGGAACTCATGGCCGTGCCCAAAGGTTTCGGCTCCGAGATGCGGGCCTCGCAGGTTTTCATCCTGACCAGTGAGAACATCGCCCGGGGCACGGTAAAAGCGGTGCTGGACGTGGTCGAGGACGCTATGGGCGAAGCCTGCCCGCCGGTGATCATCGGCGTGGGCATCGGCGGCTTCGCCGACTCTTCCATGACCATGGCCAAGAAAGCCCTTTTTCGCCCCATCGGCGCCAGGAACCAGGACCCCTTGGTCGCGGCCCTGGAGACGGAAATCCATGAGGCCGTCAATTCGCTCGGCATCGGGCCCATGGGCTTCGGCGGCAAAACCTACGCCCTGGGCGTGCACATAGAAATGAGCGGGGCCCACACGGCGGTCGCGCCGGTGTCGGTCATCTTCCAGTGCTGGGTCTGCCGTTACTCCAAGGCCCGGATTTACAATGACGGGCGCGTGGAATACATCACCCACCCGGAAGGAGGGGCGCACTAATGGCCAGGGAATATCATTTTCAGCTGCCGGTCAATGAAGAGCAGATGCGGGAATTGCAAATCGGCGACCTGGTCTATCTCTCCGGCATCGTCATCACCATGCGCGACATCAGTCATCGCAAGGCGGTGGACATGCTGGGAGCCGACGAGAGCCTGCCCGTGGATTTCACCAATGGCGCCCTGTGGCACTGCGCCCCGATCGTCCGTCAGAAAGGAGAAGGCCAATGGGAAGCCGTGGCCGCCGGCTCCACCACCAGCTCTAAATTTTCCAAGCTGGGTGCGGAGCTGATCCGGAAACTCCAGATCCGCTGCACCATCGGCAAAGGCACGATGTTTCCGCCGGCCGTGGACGCGATGGAAGAAGTCGGCGCGGTGTTCCTGAACGCCACCGGCGGCGCGGCGGCCATGTACGCCTGCCAGATAAAGGAAGTCGTCGACGCGTTCTGGCTCGAACTGGGCCTGCCGGAAGCGCTCTGGGTTTTGCGGGTGGAAGAGATGGGGCCGTTCATCGTCGGCATCGACAGCCACCGGAACTCTTTGTTTGACGAAGTGGGCGCCGTCTGTCGGGAGAACCTCCAGCGGGTCTATGCGGACAGCCATATCTCGCCCGATTACACCTACACCTATCTGCCCAAACGGGTCATGGCCAGGTCGCGGGATAAGAAGTGACCGCACGGCGGTCAAGAAGAAAGTGAGATGAACGTGGAGGAAAAGTTAATACCAATCTACTATTTGGGCCAGCGCTATGACGTGCCGGCCGGCCTGACGATCATGACGGCGCTGGAATGGCTGGGCTATGTGTACACGCACGGCTGCGGCTGCCGCGGCGGCGCCTGCGGCGCCTGCTCGACCATGTACCGGGTCGGTGGCGATTACAAACTGCACGCCGGCTTGGCCTGTCAGACGATGGTGGTCCCCGGCATGACTCTCGTGCAGATTCCCTATTATCCAAGGCCGGTGACGAAGTACAGCATTGATGAGAAGATCACGGATCCTTCGCAAGTGCTGTTGCGCCTCTTCCCCGCGATCCAGAAATGCGTGGGCTGCGGCGCCTGCGCCCGGGCCTGCCCCCAGAATCTCCGGCCGATCGACTATGTGGCGGCGGCTTTGCGCGGCCAATGGCAGGCCGCGGCCGACCTGTCCTTTGACTGCCTCATGTGCGGTCTCTGCGCGGCCAGGTGCACCGGCGAACTGGTGCCGCACAGCATAGCCATGTTCGTCCGCCGCTACTATGCCAAGCTGGTGCGCATAAAGCCGCAGTATCTGGTCGATCGGTCAAACGAAATCAAGAGCGGCAAATTCGTCCCCGGAGTGAAGCAGTTGGCGACGACGAGCCTTGAGGAACTGAGACGACTGTACGATGCGCGCAGCTTCGAAAACGTTGACGGCAACAAGCATTAATAATAAGGAGTGAGGACATGGCTGTGTCTGGCTATCCGCCGATTATGCAGGAATCCTTGAGAATGTTGGAGCAAACGCGGGCCTTCAGGGCGACCCAGATCATGCCGCGGATGACTCTGGCGGAGCGTGAGGAATTGCTCAGGGAATGGCACCCCGACTATCGGGAAGAGAGTAACCGCGAAGTGAAGATCGGTCCCAACAAGGGACAGCGCCTGGCCAACCGTCTGGTCGACCTCCTGGAGACCAGGGGCATTGTCGATCCGGCCAAGGTCAACCTGGACAGAGTGGATTACGATGTGGATATCCTCGTGGCCGGCGCCGGCGGCGCCGGGGTCACGGCCTCGCTTATCGCCCATGAAAACGGAGCCAAGGTGCTTTTGGCCACCAAACTGCGCATCGGAGACGCCAATACGATCATGGCCGAAGGCGGCATCGCCGCCGCGACCCGGCCCGAGGACTCTCCAGAGAAGCATTTCCTGGACACCTATGGCGGCGGACGCTTCTCCAATAAGGTGGATGTGATCAGCGCCCTGGTCAATGACGCGCCTTTAATCGTCGAATGGCTGCGGGATCTGGGCTGCATGTTCGATGTCCAGCCGAACGGCGACCTGATGATGACCTTTGCCGGCGGGCACCAAATCCGGCGCACCCATTCCTGTAAAGACCTGAGCGGCATGGAATTCATGCGCGTGCTGCGCGATGAGTTCGTCAATCAACAGATCGATCTCATCGAATTTTCGCCGGTCGTCGAATTGCTGCTGGACGACCAGGGCCGATGCGCGGGCGCGCTCTTGTTGAATCTGGATACGAACGAACTCCTGGTGGTCAAGGCCAAGGCCGTGATTCTGGCCACGGGCGGGATGGGGCGTCTGCACCCCAGCAATTTCCCCACCACCAACCATTACGGGGCCACCGCCGACGGCCTGGTGGTCGCTTATCGCGCCGGAGCGAACCTCCTGCACATGGATTCGGTCCAATTTCACCCCACAGGCACCTTCTGGCCGCCGCAATCCCTGGGCCTTTTGATTACGGAGACCATGCGGGCCTGGGGCGCCCATATGGTCAACAAGAACGGCGACCGGTTCATTCACGAACTGGAAACCCGCGACACGGAAGCCGCCTCCCTCATCCGCGAGGTGCAGGGCCGGGGCAACGGCATTCCGACCCCCGACAACACCTACGGCATCTGGCTGGATACGCCGATGATCAATATCCTGACCGGCATACCCGATAAGGTCGCCACCCACTTCGCCGGGATAGTCCACCGCTTCAATTTGTACGGCATCGACGTCAATGCGGAGCCCATTCTCATTTATCCGACCCAGCATTACCAGAACGGCGGCGTCGAGATTGATCCGGACGGCTGTACGGCCATCGAAGGGCTGTACGCCGCGGGCGAAGTCTCCGGCGGCGTCCAGGGCCGCAACCGCTTGGGCTCCAACTCCATGACCGACATTTTCGTTTTCGGCCAGCGCAGCGCCAGGCACGCCGTCGACTATATCAAAAAAGCCGCCACCGGCGCGCCGTCTTTGCGGCATGTCGACGCTTACAATAAACAACTCGAGGAAATGAATCTGCGCAGCGACATCAGTTCGCCGTTGCTTTTCCCGGACTATATGCGCAAGGAAGTCAGGGCCAGAAGCGTCGGCCGGTAAATGAGATTGACTGTTATGAGGAGATTTTATGCCAGGATATAATCCGATGCCTAACAACGGCAAGATTGTCAAAGAAATCTTGGACACGGCGAACTCCCCGGTGGCCAAGATGCGGTTGTACTCCACCGGGGTCGCGCCCAACAATCTCCTGGACAACGGAGAGGCGATCGCCGGGCAGAAATCCTGTCTGGCCTGCGGCAACTGCATCGACGCCTGCCCCGTGGTTTTGCGCGAAGCCGACAAAATAGATTTTCAAGCTGACCGGAACTCGCTGCATCTGGAGGAAGTCGTCGGCGATAGCTGCATCAGGTGCTATAACTGCGTCAAAGCCTGCCCCCAGGTGGACCGGCCGATAAAGATGATGGCCGTCCGGAATCGTCTGACTGAGACTGTGCTGCACTGGTGGATGGCCGCCGCCTATATCCTGACCGCGACCACGGGCATCCTGCTGTATCATTTTCGCGGGGAGTGGGATCCGGCCGGCTTGTTCAGCTTTCTGGTCATCTGGTCGCACAGGACGGGAGCCATCATGTGGCTGGCCACGCCTTTCCTCTTCTTTTTCATTGACCGCGGTCATTTCATCCGCACGATCCGGGGGATATCCTCGTTTGGCTCGAAGGATTTCGCCTGGTGGAAAGACCGTTTTAAATTCTGGTTCGGCGGCGGTCAGCGCAATTTCGAGGGCGAATACAATTCCGGACAGAAAACCTGGTACTACCTGCTGTTCGGCGCGATGCTCATCATGGGCGTGACCGGTCTCTGGCGCTGGATCGCCGGCCCGTCCATAGATCCGGATGTTCTTGATGTCATCCGGACAATCCATGTTTTCTGCGCCTACTTTATAGATGTCAGCTTCGTCTACCATTTCGGGCGCAAGGCCTTTTTCCGGCTGTACCGCCGCACCAGGCATGTCGTCCGGGATTCATGGTCGGTGAATTGAGAAGAAGGGATGAACACCATGACTCTGACCGAGCGTTTAGCGAAATATACATTGTCCGTCACCCCCGGCAGCGTGCCGCCGAAGGTCGTGGAACTGGCCAAAACCTTCTTCATCGACTGCCTGGGCTGCATCATCGCCGGCGGGCAGGGAAAGCCCACGCTGATTGCCCGGCAATACTGTTCCGAGAATTTCGGCCCCAAAGCAGTGGCCACCGTGCTCGCTTCCGGCGGCCTGAAGCTGGACGCCTACAACGCGGCCATGATTAACGGCATATCTTCCCACTTTCACGATTTTGACGACGTCATGCCCACCATGAACGGACACCCCAGCGCGGCGGTTCTGCCGGCGGTTCTGGCCGCGGCCGAAGAAAGCGGCGCCTCCGGCGAAGAGGCTTTGATCGCCTATGTCGCCGGGGTGGAAGTTTGCGATATAATGTCGCGGGGCTTGAACCAGGAAGATCACAGGCATTACCAGAGGGGCTGGCATACGACCAGCACCTTGGGAATCTTCGGCGCGACCGCCGCGGCGGCCATGCTGCGCCGGCTCACCCGTGAGCAGTTGGTCATGGCTTTCAGCATCGCCGCCAGCGAGGCTTCAGGCCTGAAGGGCAATTTCGGGACCATGACCAAAGCCTTCCACGCCGGCCGGGCCGCCGCCAAAGGGATCATGGCCGCCAAGCTCGGGCAGCTCGGTTACGGGGCCAACCCCAATATTATCGAGATGGTGGAGGGTTTCGCTTTTGCCACGACCAACGGCGAGTTGGGCGCCGAGGCCATGATCGCCAGGATGGACAGCGGCGAATCCGTCTTTATCTCGCCCGGCCTGACCATGAAGCCCTACCCCTGCTGCAAGTGCAACCATAACGGCATTGACGCGATTTATAACCTGAAGGAGAAATACAATTTCAAGCCGCAAGAGGTCAAGAAGGTCGTCTGCGGCGTTCAGCCTTTTACCCAGGTAAATTTGCGATACCCAGAGGCCACGACCTATCTGGAAGGCAAGTTCAGTATGAGCTATAATGCGGCTTTGTCCATCCTGAACGACAAGCGGCCCGGGATCAAAAATTTCGAAGGCGACACCCCGTTCATAACGGATCAGGCGGTCCTCGACTTCATGAAAAAAGTGGAGATGGTCGTGGACCACAGCATCGCCAACGGCGCTTACGCCAACGGCGGCTGGGAAGCCAAGGTGACGATCGAGCTGAACGACGGACGGATCTTAAAGGAAGCCGTGCCCTATTCCCGGGGCGAATCGGCCAACCCGCTGACGACCGACGAAGTCCTGGAAAAGTTCAGCGACTGCCTGGCCGTAACCCTGGACCCGGCCAAGACGGGGCCGATCATTGATCTATTGACGCGCCTGGAGACCCTGACCTTGATCAGCGACCTGACGGCGGCGGTCGAGAAGGCGGTGCGGTAGAAACCCTTGTTGGACACCCTGGAACCAGAGGTCATCGACCGGGAAAGCGGACGAGAAATTCGAGAGATTTCAAAATTTCTGGCCGCTTTTAATTTAGAGTACGGGGGCGACCTCGACTATACCGTCGCCCTGCGGCAGGGCGGGAAAATCGTGGCCACTGGTTCTTTCAAAGGTGAAGTTCTCAGAAATATAGCGGTCAACGAGGATTTACAGGGCCAAGGCCTGACGGCCGCAGTGGTTGCCGCCCTGATGCGGGAACAGACCCGCCGGGGCATCGTCCATTACTTTATTTTCACCAAGCCGGACAAAGCGCTTCTGTTTGCCGGCCTGGGTTTTACGGAAGTCGCCCGGGTCGAGCCCTATGTCGCCCTCCTGGAAACCGGCCTGGGCGGCCTCGGGGGCTGGTGCGGGGAAGTCGGCCGCCTACTGACGGACCTTGCGCCGCGCCGCGCCGCGCTGGTTATGAACTGCAACCCCTTCACCAAAGGTCATGAGGCCTTGATTCGCCGGTCGGCGGCTGAAAATGAAGCGGTCGTCGTTTTTGTCGTCAGCGAGGACCGTTCGGTATTTCCGTTTATCGATCGTCTCCGCCTGGTGCGGGAAGGCGTGAAAGACCTGCCTAATGTCCGGGTCATGCCGTCAGGAAAATACATGATCTCCGAAGCGACTTTTCCGGCCTATTTCCTCAGGGGGGGCGACCGGATCGTCGCCCAGGCCTTATTGGACATCACTTTATTCGCCGAAAAAATAGCGCCCTCCCTGAATATTGTCAGCCGCTATGTGGGTGAAGAGCCGTCCTGTCCGGTGACCCGGGCTTACAACGAAGCCCTGCTGGCGATCCTCCCGGGGCACGGCGTGGAAGTCAGGGTGATGCGGCGCATCCGGGCCGACGGCGATTTTATCAGCGCTTCGGCGGTAAGAAAAGCCTGGCTGGCCAGGGATTGGGCGAAAGTGGCCGCTATGGCGCCGGAGCATACCCTGGCCTACCTGCAAAACCGGGAAACAGTTTGACGGCCCGACACCTCAGATAAAAGGATAGGTTGACCCATCTTCCAGGGAAACGAACAATTTGACGCTATTTTAGCGGGTCGGGAAAAGCGGGCCGAGCGCCAGCGGAAGTTGATCAGTCGCTTCGGCCGGCCGCTCATTTCTTTTTCGCTGAACATTCCCGGACCGGACAAACTCTCCGGCCCGTGGGCCAGGGTTATGGCGGTCGGCCTGGAAGCCATTGAGCAGCAGATGCGGGAGCGCAGCCTGGCCATCCGGCATCGGGAAAGCGGCCGCACGGCCGCCGGTCTCGAGGCTTTCCTGGTCGTGGAGGCGGACGCGGCTGGGCTGAAGGAATTGGCCATGGCCATCGAGCGCGACCATCCCCTGGGCCGCCTGTTCGATCTCGATGTCCTGGACGAACGGGCCTGGCCGCTGAGTCGGGAGTCATACGGGGAGAGCAAAAGGGCCTGTGTCATCTGCGGCGGCCAGACCGCCTTGTGCCGCCGCGGCGGCCAGCATACGACGGAAGTTGTGCTGCGGCGCCTGGAGGAGATTGTCAGCACTTACTTCCAAGCGCCGGCGTAATCGGGGAAGTCACCCCAGGCCCTGACGAGAAGACCCATGGCCAACGACATTACCGGTCCTCAATATCATACCCTGATCACGGTTGAGAATATGGACGCGGCCTATGCCATCGGCAGTCTGGCCACGCAAGCCATGATCTACGAAGCGTCCTGTTTTCCGGCGCCTGGACTCGTCTCGCCGGTTTCCAATGGGGCGCATCAGGACATGAATTACCACACCTTCATCGACAGCGCCTGCGCCCTCGGCAGATTCTTTGTTTTCTTCGCCGCGGCCGGCCTCTCCGGCCGGCCAGACAAACAGCTCTTCGCTCAGATACGCGTGATGGGGCAAGAAGCTGAGCGGAAAATGTTTCAGAAAACCAACGGCGTCAACACCCATAAAGGAATGCTCTTCGTCCTGGGCATCTGCTGCGCCGCCGTCGGCAAAACGCTTTATGGCTGCGGAAGTTTCGATTCCATCGCCGAGACCATCCGCTCCATGACTTCCGGGCTGGTGGCCGCTGAGCTTGAGCGAGCGCCGCTGGCGGGCAAGGCGCATCTGACGCATGGCGAAAAAATATATCTGCGCCATAATCTGCCCGGTGTACGGGCCGAAGTGGAAGCCGGCCTCCCCACGGTGTTCGCGCACGCGCTGCCGGCCTATGAGGCGTGTGCCGATTTGACCGCGAATGACCGGCTGGTTCATACGCTTTTGACAATCATGCAGAACTGCGCGGATACGAACATCGTGCATCGGCATTCTCCCGAAACTCTGGCTGAGGTTCAAGCCAAAGCCGTCGCCGTCCTGAAGGCCGGCGGCATGCGGAGCGCGGCCGGCCGGGCCGGGGTCGAAGCTTTGCAGGCTGAGTTTGTGGCCAGGAACATCAGCCCGGGCGGGAGCGCCGATTTGCTGGGGATCACCGTGTTTTTGTCGCTGGTCAGGAAAAGATTCGACTTTAACGAAGGGGACTTGCCGTGAATGAAGCATCAGGGGCGATGAAGCTTTTCACTCCGATTAGGATCGGCTCACTCACTTTACCCAACCGTCTCGTCATGGCGCCGATGGCCACGAATTATTCCACCTTGACCGGCAATGTCACTCAGAAGCAGATCGAATATTATGTACGCCGGGCCCGAAGCGGCGTCGGCATGATCATCGCCGAGAGCAATTACGTGGTTCGCCAAGGGCGCGGCTCACGTAAACGCCTGGGGCTGACCTCGGACGACGAAATCGCCTTGCATCGCCAACTTATCGAAGCGGTACAGCGTGAAGGAACTTATATTTGCGCCCAGTTGCACCACGCCGGAGCCACCGCGCCGGCCTCATCGATCGGCGAATATCCTGTTTCCTGTTCATCCGTCACTCTTACGAGCAAAGGCCAGCCCTTCGTCGGCGTCATTCCCCGCACCCTGACCACGGGCGAAATAGAAGAACTGGTCCTAGCTTATGGCCAGGCGGCGCGGCGGGCGGTGGCGGCGGGTTTTGACGCCATCCAGATTCACGCGGCCCACGGCTATCTGATCAACCAATTCCTGTCGCCGCACAGCAACCGGCGCGACGACCATTATGGAGGCAGCCCGGACAGGCGCATGAACTTTCTGCTGGAGATCGTCGACGAGGTTCGCCGTATAGTCGGCGCGGGTTTCCCGCTCACTGTCCGCATGTCTTCGGAAGAGCAGATAGATGGCGGCTATAAGATAGATTTCATCCGGGATGTCGTGCGGGAATTGGAAAATCACGGCATCGACGAAGTAAACCTCTCCGCCGGCAATTACGAAGAGATCGAGAAGATCGCGCCTCTTCCGCCTTTTCCCGAAGGCTGCTATGTTGACTATGCGGAGAAAATAAAAGCTTCCGCCTCCATTCCCGTCGGCGTCGCCGGCCGGATCAGGACCCCGCGCTTAGCGGAAGAAATCCTGCGGCTTAATAAAGCGGATATAATATATCTGGGCCGGGAGATGATCGCGGATCCGGACTGGCCCGGTAAAGCCCGAACCGGGCAACAGATCCGCGAGTGCATTTACTGCAACCGCGGCTGCTTTGATCGCATGCTGATCGGCGAGGAGATCATGTGCACCGTGAATTATGAAGTCGGCCGGGAAGGGACGCTGCCGGCCGCACCCGCCGCTACTGACTATAAGCTCCTTGTGGCTGGCGGCGGGCCGGCCGGCCTGAGCGCGGCCATTGTCGGAGCGGAACAGGGTCTGTCAGTCACTTTGGCCGAAGCCGGACAGACTCTGGGCGGGCAGTTGAAACCAGCTTCCGTCCCGCCGCACAAGAAAGAGCTTAAAGCACTGATCTCTTTTCTGGAAAACAAACTGCGTTCCTCAGGCGTTAAAGTCCTGTTGAACCAGACGCTCACCCCCGCTCTGCTTGAAGAGCTGCGGCCGGACGCGCTAATCGCCGCGGTCGGCGCCAGCCCCGTCATTCCTCGCTTGCCCGGCGTCGATCTGCCGCAGGTGCTCCTGGCTGCGGACATTTTCCTTGGCCGCAACGTGCCCGGCGACCGAATCGTCGTCATCGGCGGTGGCCTTGTCGGTATCGAAATCGCCGAATACCTTGCTGATCAGAACAAACAGGTCACGGTGGTGGAGATGGCCGGCGATGTACTGCCGGAAGCCGGTTTCGGCATTAAAAAACTGACCTTGCAGCGTCTCTCCGCCAAAGGCGTCAGGCTGTTCATCGAGTCCAAGCTCCTGGAAATAAAAGAATCCGGCGTCATGGTCGAACGATTGGGCGACAGCGAATACCTTACGGCCGACAGCGTCGTCCTGGCTTTAGGCTACAGGGCCAATCCGGTGGGAATTGAAACAATCCCGCCGACGATCAAATTCCAGACTGTGGGCGATGCCGTAAAACCTCGCTCGATCATGGACAGTATCCATGAAGGCGCGGGCGCCGTCTATGCCTTGTTTCGAGACCTGAAGTGATTCGTGAGAGATGCTCAGACAGATGCGGATGCAGTGGGCGGCCGCAAATTTTGAAATTTTGAGGGCTGCTGTTTTGGCGGCCTGAATAGGGAAGAAAAGTTGAAACTGAGCGCGGAAACAGAATATGGCCACGCCTTTAGGCAGGGCCTGCTCGCCAAGCTCTTTGAACAGTCGCTGTGGCGCTTCGTTCATTCGGTGCGCCGGTTGAAGCCAATGTCGGAACGGGTGAAAGGTGGGCAGGCCGTGCTTCAGGGCGGCTGGCCCATTGTTTTTTCAGGTAAAAATCAATCGAAGAGGCCCGGGAGCTTTTCCTTTTCGTTTTCGCCGGCGGAAGAGGACGGCAGGGTCTCGGGCGGGGTCAGCGCCAGATGACGGTAAGCCCGGGCCGTGGCCACCCGGCCCCGGGGGGTACGGTGGATGAAACCCTCCTGAATGAGGAAAGGTTCATAGACCTCCAAAATGGTGTCCGGCTCTTCAGCCACCACCGTGGCCAGAGT